>CAYZAE010000038.1:0-38553 GCA_964476125.1 uncultured Verrucomicrobiota bacterium
CCGGCCTTTTCCGCGAAAACAGGATCCCCACTGACTTTTCAGACGGGCTCTTAGTCGTACGTGATCCGGCTCAGGGTTTGGGCATTTACACAGGACTGGCATGAGTTGGCGACTCTTCCCGAACCATTGCGTCGATCCAACCGCCTCGGGCCTCGTGGCTCCGGGGTTGCGGTTGTCGCCGGCGGTGGATCACGCTTGTCGTTCGCCCGAGTGCGCTGACATCCCGTCGACTTGCACCCGCCGGCGAGACGCCGGCGCTCCCATCAGGCCTCGGTTACCCTCGTCCTGTCGCTTCGCGACTTCCGCGCGATTCGCGAAAATGGCCAAACTCCAAGAGAGCGCAGCTCGGATCGGTCGCCCTACCCGCCACTCGCCCAACTCACCGTCTTCCGCGGATGCGGAAGAATTTCCCGCGTTCCTTGAGAATCTTGATCACATGCCGGTTGCCGGTCGTGGGGATCTCCCGCCAGGTGGCCAGGTCGTCCGTCACCTCCAACACGGCGCCGGTCTCGGCATCCCATTCGACTTCGATCTCGGCAGGCGGATCGGGAATCTCGGCCGTGGGCGCGGGCCGGAACGGGGGCTTAACGCTGACGGTCCGTTTGCGGGAACAATCCACCGTGACCTTGAAGGTGCACACCTGAACAGGCACCCCCGGTTCGGTGATCCGGCAGGTGACCTGCGTCGTGCCGACCGGGAAACGACTGCCGGAGGGCGGATCGCACTGCACCGCGATCGGCGTGCAGCCGCGGAGGGCTTCGACTTCGTACTCCACCACCGCGCCGGTCTCGTCCTCACACCGCACCGTGATGTCGGCGGGGCAATCCAAGCTGACCGCGCCACCGGGATTGGGATCCACCACGGTCAGGGTGATGACCGTGCTCCCCACGTTCCCGCGGTTATCCTCGGTGGACAGCGTGATCTCGTGGGTCCCGGCGCCCACCAGGCTGCCGGGGGCGGGATCCTGGGAAACGACCGGGTTCCCCGGCAGCCCGCAGTTGTCTCGCAGCGTGACGAACGGACGAAGGTCGGGAACGCGCACCTTGCAGGGGACATCGATGGCCGGCTGGCCGATGCGAACCGTCACCTGGTTGGTGACTGTGATGAGACGCGGCGGGGTGGTGTCCCCGAAAAACAGGCAGGACGGCCAGCCGTAGGATTCGTACTCGCTCCAGCCGTAGACGATGGCTCCGAACGGTTCGGCGGCGGACAGCGTGTGAATTCCCTGGCCGACGTTGAGATGGGCGTACTTGAAGTTGCTGGAGGGAATGTTGGTGAACCCGGGTGCGATGGCGGTGCCGTTGAAGGTGAGACTGACGACCGAGGACGGAACCACCACGCTGACGTGATGGGTCAGGAAGTTCGTGCCTCCCGTCGCGAAGGTGTGATTGGTGGTGAAATGCGCGCGGGCCGGGACGTTGACCAGGAACGGGTCGCTGTTCCGGACCCCGTCGAAGTCGGAGCTTGAGGCCAGCTGGGTGAGCTGGATTGGTTTATCGGAAGCGATGCGCGTGGGGGCCGTCAGCAGCGTCTGATACACATCCCCGCGATTGGTCAGCACGACGGTGGCCGCGCCGAGCGTGAGCGTGGTGTTATTGCGGGCGGCGATGATCCGGACCGTTTCGCCGCCGGACCGTGTGGCCAGCGGGGCGGTGAAGAATTCGGAACCCAGCCGTGAAGTCGGCAGGAGCTGCTCCACGAGGTAATCGCAGAAGAACAGGCTCGGGGAATTCACCGAGGCGCAGACGTGCCCGCCGAACACCGCCACCGGCTGGTCGGCCTCGATCAGGGAACCGGAGAGATCCGCCGGGGCATCGTTCGTGTTCCTCAGCTGGTAGCAGTCCCCGGCATTGGTGAGCACGATGGAATACGGAAGCCCCGCCAATCGAAGTCCCGTCTCGTACGAGGGCGTGATGACGACCCGGGTGTTGGGCACTGTGGCCACGAGAGCGAACTGCGAACCGGAAATCTCGGGCACCCCGACCTGACTGTTGGGATAGGCCGCGATGACGTAGTCCCCGGTGATCACCTCGGTGGGCAGGGCCAGGAAACCGTCGCTGGTGTGATTCACGCGGTTGATGGCATGAACGCGGACCGGCCCGGTGGCGGTGATGTGAATGCCGCGGGGCAGCACGGAATCGTTGAGGGCGCCCAGATCCACCGTGGCAGGCAGCACGACCGTCGCGCCCGAACCGGCGAGCGTGGTCACGGTGTTGAACCCAAGCCCGGGCGCGGACACCGTCACCGAGGTCCCGGCCGCGCCGCTGATGCGCAGTCGTGGCTCCACGGGATTGGCGGGATCCGGAGCGTAGTTGCCTGGGAACGTGATCCAGAAATCCGTCCCGGTGCAGCCCAGGTCGCAGCCCTGGTCCTCGTCGATCACCACCCGGTGATCCTCGACTTCACCGTCCCCGCCATCGCCGGTGAACGTGTTCAGCCCATCGCGGCTCAACCGGAAGCGTGAGAAGGTCCGCCCGGGAACCGCGTTGGCCGGGACACTGAAGGTCAGGGTATTCAGGCCTGCGACCAGCACCTGCCCGGTGAAGATGCGGTCCGTGGCATCCAGCCAGTTTCGGTCCCCGTCGAAGTCGATCCACGCATCCAGTCGGCCGGCGGCGGAGGCTTCCACCCGGACTTCGGCCGTCTGCCCGGGAATCAGCGGGGTGGTGAAATTGACGCCGTCCTCGTCATCCGACCCGTCCTGGGGCGAGAGATCGTCGCCGGTGGAGTTGCCGTTCGGCTGGCCGTCGTCCTCGCCATCCTCGCTCTTGCCGAGCCGGAATCCGGGAACGATGCGGTGCCGGGCCCCTTCGTCCTTCAGGGTCGTCGGATAACCGTCGGGTGCGTCGCCCCAATCCTTCTCCGGCGCGAGAATGAGAATGGGGTAATCCTCCACCTCGCCGTTCGGCGCGTTGCCGAAGGGAATGCTCACCCCGAGCCGGCTCAACCGGAACCGGGCGAAGGTCCCCCCTCCCTTGGCCGTGATGGGAACAGGAATGGTGACGGTCTTGGTCTCGGAATTGAACTGCATGCCGGTGATCACGCGATCGCCGGGTTCGATGAACGATCCGTCGATATCGAAGTCGAACCAGGCATCGACACGGCCGCTGCCGACGACGGAAATGCTGATCGTGGCGTTGGAGCCCGGGTTCAGAATGGGCCAGCCCGTCACGCCATCCTCGTCGTCGGAACTTCCCGCGAGATCGTCCGCAAGCCCGAACGGACTGGGCTGGCCGTCGAGTTCCAGGTCCCGGGCGGTTCCGAAATAAAGCGCGGGATCATTCGCATGGCGGGCTCCGTCGAAGAGCAGCGTCGTGCGGTAAGTATCCGGGGCATCACCGAAATCGTGGGTGGGATTCTCACCGGTCCCACCGCCTCCCCCGCCACCGCCGCGAACGATTTCGACGCTGTAGTCCTCGACTTCCCCGTCTTCGTCGCTGGCCCCGTCGTAGCTCTTGTAGTTGTCGGGGTAGAGCCGGAACCGGGAGAACGTGGTGCCGATCGCGGCGCCGCCTGGAACGGTCACCAGGAATTGGTTGGTGCGATTGAGAAGCACCTGATGGGTGATGATCCGTTCCCCGGCATCGGCCCAGTCGCCGTCATCGTTCCAATCGATCCAGGCGGAAAGCCGGCCAGGGTTGCTGTTCGGCGGATGGAGATGAACCACCTGGATGCGCACGGCCTGCCCGGGAACGAAGGCGTCGAGAAAAGTGACGCCATCCTCGTCCGGAACATCGGCCGTGGCGGTGGCGTTTTGCTGGGTGCCGTCGTCGGCATCATTGGCAAGGCCAAGGGAGAACCCGGGGTAAACGCGTTGGGACGCCCCTCCGTTCGCCTGGGTGGTGGGATAGGGACGGTCGGGTGCATCGCCGTAGTCCTGGGTGAAGTTTTTATCCGTGGACTTCTGGTTGAGCCGCGCGGTCTCGCTGGTCGAAGAACCGGCGGCGTTGGAAACCACCACATCGTACTCCGCGAAATCCGCGGCGAGCACGTTGGGCAGGGTGAGGGAGCTGCTCGTTGCGCCTGAGATGGGCACGCCATTGCGGCGCCATTGGTAGGTGAACGGCCCCGTGCCGTTGGCCGAGACCACGAACTGGGCACTCGCCCGCTCCGCGACCTCCTGGCTTGCCGGATGCACGACGATGGACGGAGGCAGGGTCGTGTTGACGCCGGCGAGAGTCCGCAGATCAAGCGCGGTGGGAAGGTACTCGGGCTGCAAATAGCGGTTCGGGAGGACCTGGAGATTCGGCGTGCGTGCGAAACGACCGGTCACCCCGCCATCCGCCGAAAGAACACGGAAGCGCACATCCGCAGCGGGAACGAAGGCACCGGTGATCCGGGTTGCCAGCACGCCGCCTGTCAGCGTCGCACGACCCCCCAGCACCTCGACCACGTCGTGACCCGTGCCCGGTCCCGAGCCATCGACGATCTCGACGTCGAGAATGCCCGTGTCGGCCACGGTGACGTTGCCCCGGATCACCAGCCGGCCCGGGGAAGATCCGGGGGCGATGAGTCCGGCGTGGGTGAACGCGGTTCCGCGCGCGTCGATCTCGCCGGAGCCCAGGATCCGACCGGTGCGGGCATTGAGAAAGGAGGCGCCCACCACGGCCAGCGAACGCGAGCCCAGTTCGATGCGACCAGCGTTCACGTGGTTGCCGCCGGTGAAAGTGAGTTCCAGGGGAGCGCCGAGACGCACCGTGCCCTGGTTGGTCAGGGCGGACGTGATGCGGCGGGGACCATTTCCAGCGGCCAGGGAAACAATCAGGCCGTCGGGCCCGTTGCGAACCACGCCATCGGCTCCGCGAAGCGCGCTTACGCGATCCGATCGGGGGGATTCGAGGACGATCGTGCCCTGGTTCACGGCATTCGAAGCAAGGGTCAGGGTTCCATTGTCGCCGGCGTCCGAAATCACGCGGAGGACGAGGTTGGTCTGGATCGAGCCGAGCGTGGAACTGCCGGATCCGAAGAGGCTGAGTTCGGTGGGTTCGGCCGTGGACCGGGTGACCGCGATGGCGGCGTTGACGAAGCGGACGTCGCCGGTGACCTGGCCGCCGTCCGCCTGGTACGTTCCAAAAACCAGGAGCGTGCCATCGCCCCCGGAGAGAGTGCCCTGATTGATGAACCGGCCTTGAAGGCTGCGTTCGCCGCCCTCCCCACGCGCCACCTCCACCGAGGCGCCGGGTGCATTGGTGAACCCCGCGGCGGCTTCGATCCGCGCGGGGCGATCCGAGCGGGAGGACGACAGCACGATACGCCCCAGGTTCACCGCCCCCGGGCGGGTGGTCAGCGTCGTGAAGTTTCCGACATCGGTGTCCAGCACCAGGGTCACGGCGGTGCTGCCGTTGTCGACCAACTCGCTCTGTGGCCCGAGGAGACGAAGGGAGGCGGGAGAAGCGGCCGTCCGGGACACCCGCGTCGAGGCATTGAAGAGGCGAACATCGCCCGTGATCTGGCCACCCTCGATGGCCACGGCCCCGCCCACGACGGCCAGGGAACCTCCCACCTCAAGCCGGCCCGCGGCCTGCGTGAACGTGGCGTTGGCATTGTCCACGGTGAGAATCATGCCCGCATCGACGGCGAGCCGGCCGTGGTTGACGACGTTTCCCTGGATGCGCCGGCCGCCCTCGTTGGTGCTGACGGCGACGATCTCGCCGCGGTTTTCGATCCGCAGCCCGGGGGCTCGGAGAAGGGTGGTTCGATCGCTGCGCCGGCTTTCCAGGCGAATACTGCCACGATTGATGAGGTTGGTGTTGTAAAGGAGGGTGGCGTTCGCGCCGATTTCGCTGATGACCCGGAGCACCAGGTTGGTCGGCACATCGGTAAGCAGGAGGGTGTCCGCGCCGAACAACTGGAGTTGGTTGGACACGGGCGCGGACCGCGTCGCGAGCAGCCGGATGCTGTTGAATCGGATGTCCCCCGTGGCCTGTCCGCCGTCCGCCTGGTAGGTGCCCGAGACATCCACCCCGTAATCCGAGGAGGTCAGGAGCCCCTGATTGACCAGGGTGCCTTGAATGTCGCGGGATCCGCCTTCGTCGCGCACCACTTCGAGCACACCCTGCGGCAAATTCGTGAAGGAGCCTCCGGTGAGGATCATCCGAGTGAAGCGATCGCTGCGGGACGAACCGAGCAAGATCCGGCCTGCGTTGCGGGCCCCGGGCAGGGCCGTGAGGACCGCGTTGTTGCCGATGTCAGTGTCCAACCGAAGGGTCAGACCGGGACTGGCATGATCGATCAGGGTGATCTGCGAACCCAGCAGACGAAGAGTCCCCGGGGTGTTGAACGTCGCCTCGGAAACGACCGAGACGTCAAAAGCCCGGATCAGGCCGGTCCACTGGCCCCCCGAGGCCCTGACCCTGCCGCCGCTGATGGACAACGTGCCCGCGACCTCAAGGCGTCCGTCGATGGAGGCCAATTCCCGGTCCCGATTGTCGATCGCCAGTTCGATCCCGGCCTCGACCTGAATGCGACCGCGGTTCGCGATGCCGCCCACGAAGCGGCGTCCACCGCCCCCCTGCGCGATCACCTGGATCAACCCCCGGTTGTCGAGCGGGACCGCCCCGTTGACCGTCACCGAGGAGTTGCGGTCGGAACGCGGTCCCTCGATGCGCAGGACTCCGCGGTTCACGAACGGACCGGAAACTGTCAGCTGGGAATTCGATCCGATGTCGCTGACGACCCGAAGGGTGGCGGCCGAGTCGAGCGAGCGAACATTGAAGGTGCCGGTGATCTGGACCTGGAGCGACAGACCTTCGCCCTGGATCACGACGTCGTCGGCCGGGCCGGGCACGCGGCCGCCCTGCCAGTTGGAGGGAGCGGACCACAAGTGGTTGCCGGTGGTGGGCCCCACCCAGGCGACCGAAGCGGCGCTGGCGGTGGAGCACGCACCGCCCGCCCAGACCACCAACAGCCAAAAGAGGCCGGCGATCCGGCGGGCACCCCACCCTGCGGCGGCAGGACGTTGGGACGGATTGTTCATGGCAGCTTCCACAGGAATGGGACGGGAGAACCAACGGACGGCAGGCCCCCTCGGAGAGCCGGGACCCGAGGCCCCTGATCCATCAGGATCCGCGACCAGGGTTGGGGGCTGGGGACATCGGACAGCAACGCGACATGCCGGCGCGCGATGAAATTGGAGCCGCTTCCGGGAACCACCGTTTCGAAGCCCCGACCTCCGGTCAGGGTGAGCGTCAGCGAAGCATTGATCACCTGCGGCGTTGCCACGCGGGTGGAGAACGGGGTCACGGAAGTGCCGATCGAGGAACTCGTGGCTGAGAAATCAATCGTATCGGCGCCGCCTTCAATCGGGTTCTCGGTGAGTGTGTCGCTGCCCAGAGCCGAATCGGCGTCGAACACGTAGGTGTCGTTGCCCAGGCCGCCCTCGATCACATCGTCGCCGCCCCGACCCTCGATCCGGTTGTCCAGCGAGTTGCCGGTGATCCGATCCGCAGCGCTGCTGCCCACGACGTTTTCAATGGAGTGGCCGCGGATGAGGAGGAGGCCGAGGTTGGCATGCACGGACTGCCGACGGCCGATCCCGAGATCGAGCGTGATGCCGGTGGCGGTCGATCCATTGAAGAGCAAGGTGTCGACGCCACCCGTCCCCACCTCCTCCAGCACGGTGTCGGTGCCCTGGGATCGCACCGAACCCACACTGAACACGTAGTCATCGTTGCCGCCCTCGCCGGCCAGATGGTCATCGCCTTCGCCGCCGTTGAGGCGGTCGTTTCCGTCGCCGCCCTCAATCCGGTTGGCCAGATCGTTGCCCGTCAGATCATCAGCTCGCGCCCCGCCACGAAGATTTTCCAGGGATGCGCCACTGGTCAGGGTGAGGGTCAGGTTCGGATTCACCGTCTGCGCGGTGGTGCTGGCCAGACTGACTTGAATGATCCGGCCGGTGGTGGGCGAGAAATCCAGGGTGTCCGTTCCATCCACATCCTCGACGGTGTCGGCTCCGAGCGCGTCGTCGGAATCGAACTGGTAGGTGTCATCGCCGTAGCCGCCGGCCAGCGTGTCATTGCCGCCACGGCCGATGAGGAGGTCATCCCCGAACCCGCCGCGCAGGGTGTCGTCGCCCTCGCCGCCGTCCAGAATCACCGCCCCGTCGAACGCGGAGGCGTCCAGGGTGTTGGCCGAGGCGCCCCCCGTCAGTTCGGCGGCTTCGAATCCGGACAACGTGTCCTCAAGCGCTCCACCGAACCGGAGTGCCCCCAATTCGAGCGTGATCGAGACGTCACGGATCTCCACCACGGTGTCATGGAAGGCAATCCCACCGGGCTGCGTGCCGTCGCCACCCTCCAGGATGTCCGCGCCCAACCCGCCCCGGATCCGGTCGCTGCCTTGGTTGCCGCGAAGGACGTTGGCCCGGTCGTTGCCGGTGAGTTCATCGTCCTGCGCGGTTCCCTCGATGTTCTCGAAAGTGGTGGCAGAGGAGAGTGTCAGGGTGAGGTTGGCGTTGACGGTCTGCGCGGTCGTCAGGCCGAGGGCCACGGTGGCTCCGAGGGAATCGGTGGCCGCGAAATCGAGGGTGTCCGTCCCCTCGCCGGAACGCTCGGTGAGGGTGTCGGCACCCAGCGCGACATCCGCGTCGAAGAGATAGCGATCGTCCCCGCCTCCACCCGCCGCCGTATCATTGCCGGGACCTCCAATCAGCACATCGTTGAAGAGGGATCCGATCAACGAATCATCCCCCGCCCCGCCGTCGAGGGTCACCGGACCGTTGAAGCCGGCCGCGGAAAGATTGTTGGGTCCATCGCCGCCGGTGAGATGGGCCTCCTCAATCGTTCCCACGAAGGTGTCCGTCTCGGTTCCCACCACCAACCGCGTTCCGGTCAGGGTGAAGTCGGCATCGCGCTGCTCGGTGAGAAGGTCATAGCCCCGGCTGCCATCGATCCGGTCGTTGCCCGGGCCGCCGGTCAGGTGATTGGTCCCGGTGCCACCGATGAGGATGTCGTCGCCCCCGGCGCCATCGAGGCGGACCAAGCCCGAGAAAGTGGAGGCATCAAGGGAATTGGGAGCGTCGTCCCCGGTCAGCCCGATCTCATCGAAGGTACCGGCCTCGAAGGTGTCGAGTTCACCGGTGGAGGCGTTGGCGAGGGTGGTGGCGGTGAGATTCCAGTTCCCCGCCCGCTCCTCCTTCAGCGTGTCGTATCCCGCCGAGCCGCCGTCCAGCACGTCGTTGCCCTCGCGGCCCCAGACGATGTTGTCGCGGTTGTTGCCGGACAGCCGGTCCTGAACCCCGCTGCCGGGGGCGAACCGTCCGCCGTAGAGGTTCTCAATGCCCGATGACAGGGTGGTGTTGCTGCCGAAGGGAATGGGGATGAGCTGGACCACGACCAGATTGCCCGCGAGGAGAACCATCTTCTGTTCCGCCGATGCCGTGTTGAGGGTCAACGTCAGGGTGGGCGCAACCGTCTGGCTGGTGGTGAGAGTGAGATCCAGGGCAACCGCCTGGGTGGTGGTCTCCCCGAAATCAATGGTGTCGGTGTCGCGCGACGAGGCCTCAAAGAGATCGTCGTGCCCCAGGGCGGCGTCCGCGTCGAAGAGATACAGATCGCTGCCCCCGCCGCCCGTGACGTCGTCGTCCCCATCGCGCCCCTCCAGCACGTCATCCCCGGCCCCGCCATCCAGCACATTGTCGAGCAGGTTGCCCCGGAGAATGTCGTTCCCCGACCCGGCCAGCACATTCTCCAGGACATCCGCCGCATAGTTCAGGGTCAGCACGGTCGTCGCGCCGTCGACCAGCACCAGGCTCGTGCCGGCGAGGTCGAGGTTCATGGACAGACCGGACGTGGAGAAATCGAGGGTATCGGAACCGCCCAACGGGGAACTGCCTTCGCCGAGGGTGTCGGTGCCCAGCACGGCGTCGGTGTCGAAGCGGTAGCGGTCGTTCTCGCTGCCGCCGTTCAGGGTGTCGTTGCCCGCGCCGCCCTCCAACGTGTCGTCGCCGCCCTCACCCTCCAGGACATCGTTGCCCTCGCCGCCGGAGAGCACGTCATGGCCCATGCCCCCAAGCAGGACCGTGGCACCGGCATCCGTGAACCAGCCGAAATCACCCAGCAACACGTCGTTGCCCTCGTCGCCGGTGATCGCGTCATCGTCCTGGCCCGGGTTGTCGAAGACGAGGATGACCGCGGTGGGCTGGGCGCCCTTGACCGCGCCTCCCGCAGGATTGGCGAGGGTGAGGAGGATGGTCTCGTAGGTTTCAACCACCTCGTCGGTCACCAGGACGATCTGGAAGAGCTTCTCGGTCTCGCCGGCGCCGAACCGCGTGATGCCGCGGCTCGCGAGGTAATCGAGTTCAAGCGTGGCCGAGCCGTTGGCGGTCTGGAAATTCGCCACGGGCGACAGCGAGGCGCCGTCCCCGAGCAGGGTGATGACCGCGACGCCGTCGGTTTCACGGACCGAGTAGACCGCGTGACTGAAGGAAACATTCCACGGCGCCGTACCGGCGGGCAGCACCCGGACTCCGGCATCGATGTTCGAGAGCGTGCGACCTTCCGAGACAGCAAGGCCGGCGGTGAGTCCGACGGTGGCATCCGCATCGCTGTCGTTGGCGCTGCCACCCACACCCTTCGTAACGAAGGCATGACCGCCGGGAATGAGGAACTGCACCTGGTAGGTCGTGGCGGCGAGGTTGCCGAACTCATAGCCCCCGCTCGAATCGGTGTAGGCCGTCGCGATGAGTGTCCAGGTGGCGTCGTAGAGGTTCACCTGAACCCCGCCCAATCCCGCTTCATTCCCCGGGGTGGGCTTGAGCTCGGTCTGGTCCCCATTCGAATCCACCCAGACCCGGCCCTGGATCCGGCCCGGCGCCGGAAGGCTGGCGGGATCGACGTACACGCGTGTCCGGGTGGAGCCGGCGAGGATTTCCTTCAGGACGACGCTGTACGGAGGCGCCCCGGAGGCGCCCCCGGGCCCCAGCCAATGGCCCCCGACAAGCCAGTCGTCACCGGAGCCACCGTCGAGTTGATCGTTCCCAAGGCCGCCATAGACCGTGTCGTTGTTGCCGCTGGTGCCGCTGCCGGTGGAACCCTCGACGGCCGGGGTGGAAGCAGGGAGCTCGTAGCCCAGGTCAAGGATCGCCTCGGCATCAGCCAGGGCGTAACCGAAGGGAAGGACGAACGAGGTGGCTTCCGCGCCTTCCGGCAGGGCCGCCTCGTCGATCGACACGGTGTAGTCGTCGAGCGGGAGGGAAACCGAGTAACCGCCATCCGCCCCGGTGACAGCCGTGTACTCCTTGCCATCGGTGGCCCCGACCAACGTCACTTCAATGCCCGACCAACCGTAGTCCGTCGAAGGATCCAGAAACCCGTTCGCATTGGCGTCGAAGAACACCGTGCCGGTGAGCAGGGCGAGGTCGTCATCGAGAATGATGCCGAAACCGCGATCGTTCGAATCATCCCCGCCCGTGGCGTCGCTGTCCTCGGGATCATCGCCCAGGGTGGCATTCACCGGGTCGGAGAGGACCACGAACAAATCCTCGGTCTCCTCGATCTCCGTGTCCTTCTTGGTCGTCACAGTCACCGTCTGGGGAACGTTCAGGGTCGACGCCGAAAAGGTCAGGATCCCGGTTGTGGTGCTGAAGTCATCCTCCGCGATGGCCGTCCCGCTGACGGAGGTGAATCGGACCTTCACATCCACCTCGCTGGCGCCCGTGACCGTGACCGTGAAACGAAGCTCACCCCCGGAGCCGTCGGCCAGTTCCTCCAGGGCGAAGTGCCCGGTGGAATCGGCATCGGCGATGGTGATCACCGGCGCAGGATCGTCCTCGAGAATCGTGAGTGTGGCATCCGTGATCAGGCCGCGGACATCACCCCCGGTGGGGTTCGCGAGGCGCAGCCGGATCGTCTCGTCGCCCTCGTAAACGGACCGGCCCAGGGAATCGAGGTTGTCGAAGGTGGCGATGGTAAAGGTAGCCAGGGTCTCGCCAGGCCCGAAGCGCACCAGGCCCCTCTGGCCGCCCGTCGTGCCGGGATGCAGGGCTGGATCGTAGTCGACGCCCGCCGTGGCCGTGCCACCCGCGATCCAATAGACCGCCAGCGGCTGGGAGCTGTCACCCGCGCGGACCAGGGTGACCGTGGCCACCCCACCCTCGGCAACCGTGTAAGCCGCGTCGCTGAACTGGACATACCAGGGACCGGGATCGGTGCTCTCGTCGTTGAGAACCGTGATGACGGCGTGATTGGGACGGCTCGCCACGGTGCCGATCGCGGCGTTCACGGAGGAGATCAGGTTGACGAAAAAGAACTCGTCGGATTCCACCCGGGTGTCCCCGACCACGGCCACCGAGATCCTCGCCGTCGTTTCCCCAGGATTGAGAACCACCGTGCCGAAGGCGGACACGAAATCAGCGGGGTCGGTGAGGCTGGCGGCGTCGAGCGCGGTGCCGCGCTGGGTGTTCCAATTCACCCGAACCTCGCGACCGCTCGGCTGTTCCAGCCCGACCTCAAGTTCCACCCAGCGATTCCCGGCATGGCCCTCGTTCACGATCCCGGAACCCACCGTGCGCAGGGTGATGAACGGCATCGGATCATCATCCGTGATCGTCGCCGTCAGCGGGTTGTCGTCGAGAATCGTCCCGATGGCGGTGTCGTCGGCGAAGGTGAACCCCGACGACGGCGTGTCCGCGTTGCGGGCCAGTCGCGCAAGAAGCCGCTCGTCGTACTCGTCCAGGTCATCGGCCTTGATGGTGACCTGGAAGGTCCGCGAGGTGACGTCCTCGTTGAAACGGACCACCCCGGTGGCATCGAGGTAATCGACGCCCACCGTGGCGGTGTCGAAGGCCGGCGAACCGTCCGCGTTGGTGACCTGGAGCAGGCGCCAGTCGAACTTGAGGGTCTGCCAGCTCGGATTCGACAGGGTGACCGTGAAGGTGAGCTGAACGTCGTTCGTACCATCGAGCTCGTTCACCGAACTGTCCGCAATGGCCACGGAGGGCGCCGCGTCGTCGTCAACAATCGTCCCCACCGCTTCCGTGTCCGCGAGGGTCAGGCTGGTCGTGCCGAGGAAAGCATCCGAGAGGGTGACGACGAGGGTCTCGTTCAACTCGTCCTTCAGGTCGGCGATCACCGGGACCAGGATCGTCATCGATACGGTCCCCGGCACGAAGACGAGGGTGTACTGAACGGTCCGGTAATCGACACCCGCCGCCGCGTCCTGGGTCGACGCATCGCCATCCGCACCCGTGGCGTAAATCACCGTCACCACGTCCGAGGCCGGCGAGGAAAGGCTGACCGTGAACACCAGATTCTGTTCGCCGGTGTCGCCCTCGACCAGGGAGGCGTCCTGGATGGAAACGGTCGGCGTGCCACCGCGAATCCCGGCGTCCAGGGAGGAATCCGCCTCGCCGGAATCGAGATGGAACACCGCGGAATCCCCGACGCCATCGCCGTCCGCATCCCCCAGATCGCTGTCGAGAGCCTCATCGTCCCCCGCCAGCGCCGTCGCGAAGAAGGTTCCCTTGGGCGCCTTGACGCGCAGAAAGTAGTCCCCGGCGGCAAGGCCCGAGAATCGGAAACTGCCGTTCGCATCGGTGACCGTGCGAGCCAGGGAAGAGGTCGCGCCGCCCGCAAAGAGTTCGACGGTCACCCCGACCAGGCCGGGTTCCCCTTCGTCCTGCACGCCGTCCTCATCCAAATCCAGCCAGACGCGATCGCCGACTTCAGCGCCCGGGAAGCTGGTGGCCACCCCGGAGTGGGCATCATCCGCGAACAGCACGTCGTCGCCTTCGCCGCCATCCAGGAAGTCAGCCCCATCCGGTTCCGCGGTGAGTGTTCCACCGACGAAGCTGTAGGAAACCGGCACCACCGTGGTGATGCCGCGGGAGACCCGGTTGCCGCCATACAGGGCATCGTCGCCACCCGCACCGATCAGCGTGTCATCGCCCGGCCCCCCGGCCAGCACGTCGTTCCCCGAGCCGGAAACGCCGGTGACATTCAGCAATCCGACGATCGTGGCCTCGTCGCCCGCCAGCACGTCATCGCCGGTCCCACCCGTGAGCTCGTCGTTGCCGGCTCCGCCCGTCAGCCGGTCATCGCCGGCGCCGCCGTCGAGGCTGTCGTCTCCGCCGCCCCCGAGCAGGATGTCGTCGTCCTCGTCGCCCGACAGATCATCCACACCTTCGCCGCCCTCAAGCGTGTCGTCGCCCGCCCCGCCCAGAAGGAGATCGTTTCCGTCATCCCCCTGGAGAATGTCGTCGTCGAGCCCCCCAAGCAGGGTGTCGTTGCCCTCGTCGCCATGGAGCTGATCCGCTCCCTCGAACCCAGTGAGTTCGTCATCGCCGGCCCCGCCATGGAAGACATCGGCCACGCCGGCAAAGTCGCCCGAAGCCTCCTCCGACCGGATCGTGTCGTTGCCGTTGTCGCCGTAGTACACGCCACCCCCGCGTCCGGCCTTGATCGTGTCGTCCCCGTCCCCGCCGTAGACCGTGGACGCCACGGCGACGCCGGTGAGGTCGACGATGTCGGCGCCCGCGCCCGCCTTCACCAGCAGGGATTTCACGCCGTGGAAGTACTGGGTGATGCCGCTGAAGTTGACCGACACGGACTGGCTGCCGCCGCTGAGCGTGGTGGTGGGCCGGACCGTGAACAGCTCGTCGCCATCCTCGGTGTTCCCATGCGCCCGCAGGGCCGCGAACTCGCCCATGTGCAGGACCAGCTGGCCGGCCGAAATCTCCGTGGCGGACTCCGTGCCGTCGCCGTTGGTGTCGAAGGAGGCGAGAACCGGTTCCGGGCAGGTGATCTCGAACTCGAAGAGGGTGATTTCCCCGAAGTTCCATTCCTTCTCAATCTTGGCGATCAGCAGGTTGGCGGTCAGGAAGGCGTCGAGGGACGCATAGATGCGGCCGGCGACATCGAAGATGCAGAGGGGCCCCTCCTTCACATTGGCCACGATCTCGGCAACGCGGACGCGTCCATCGCCGTCGTTGTCGCGCAGGTCGAAGAGGATGTCGGCATAGATGCCGCCGGTCACGCCGGCCGAGGCCACCAGGATGTCCAGTTCCGCCCCGGCGAAGAGTCCGCCCGACAGGGTGAGTTCGGTGATCTCGCGGCCGTAGTCATCGACGTCCTTGACGTAAAAGCCCTGGAAGAGGTCCGCGATGTTTTTGTCCGAACTCGCGAAGTAGGTCTGAAGACCCAGCGAGTCGTAACCGAAGGTGAGGTCGATGGTCGCGCCGATGGAACCGCCGAAGATGATGTAGAGCGGCGGGAAGATGGGGATCTGGAAGTCGATGGAGGCCTCGAACTCCAACAACGGGAGTTCCACCTCCACGAAGCTGACGGGCTGGCCGGTGAAGAGCTTGAACAACTCGGAGACCCTGAGGAACGGGAAGGTGAAGCCGATCGATTCCAGTTTCTCCAGGAACCCGAGCGCATCCGCGTCGGTGACGCCCGAACCCGGATCGATGTCGGAATCCGAAAGCGTGCCGGCCGCCCCCACGTTCCCGAGGGAATCGAGAAGCAGATCGAAACTGCCGAGGTTCACCAGGATCGAGTCCGACGGGGAAACCGAGGTGTCCGAGACCAGTTCGAGAATGGTATCCACCGCTTCGATAAAGGCCCGAGTGGTGGGAGCGATCAGGCCGGCGTTCTCACCCAGCTTCAACAGGGTGATCGGGCTGCCGTCCAGATCGGAGAAAATCGGCAGCGGCGTGGTGAGCAGATCGACCAGCGGACGGATCGGTTCGATGACGCCCTGGATCTGGTCGAGGATCGGGCCGATGAACTGGCTGATGAAGGAACCCAGATCGAGCTGCAGGTTGTGGAACCCGAACTCAAGGTTGCCCTCGCTGTCCTCCCCACCCGAGTCCGCCGCCGGGTCCCACGACCAGTCGAGGTCGAACTCCGCCAGCAATCTCGGAAACCGCGCGTCATCGCCAAAGCTGATCTCCAGGTCGAGCCGCACCGCCGCCGCGGCATCCAATTGGACTAGGAACGTACGCCCCAAATTGAACCCGCCCGCAGCCATCTCCGAGAACGACAACCGCCCACTGGCATCGAAGATGTCGACAGCGAACTCCCCTTCAAACCCCGACGCCGTGCGCACGCCACCGCCGGCGCTGACACCATCGGACTCGTCGGAGACCTGGACCTGGAGGAACGCCAGATTCCCCGTGGCGGAAAACCCGGGAATCGTGACCCGGAAGAACACGCTCAGTTCGCTATCATCGGCAGCGGAAGCGTCGTCCAGGCCGTTGGTGTCGAAGAAGAATCCGTCCTTCGCCGAGATGCCAAAGAACAGGTTGAGTTCGAACCCGATCTCCACCTTCACATCGCCCTCGACCTCAAGGCCGAGTCCGGGAATGCCAATGTCGAAGGCGATGGGATTGGATTTCGTATCGACCAGGGTCTGGGTGCGGCCGAGCCGGATGTTGAACAGAAGCACCACTTCGCCACCCACCGACTCGCACCCGATCTCAATCGCGTCGGCGGACCCCAGCGGCCGGCCCGCGGCATCGACCAGAAGATTGAGTCCAGGAGCACCCAGCACTTCCCAGAACGCCTGCTTCACCAGGCCGATCGGATCCCCCGCCACCGCGAGCTTCGTGCGGAGATCCGACAACAGACCTTCCCTGAATTCCCCGATGAAATCGCCCGCCCCGGTCAGGCCCTTGCCCACCAGCGGAAGGTTCCGATTCAGCACCTCGCTGTCCAAGCCGTCCTGGATCATGCCCAGGAGCAGATCCAGACCATCGAGCAGGACCGAGGCATTGGTGATGACGTCGCAGACGTTGAAATCGGAAAGCAGGGACGCGAGATCAGGCGTGGTGATCCGGACTGGGGATCCCGTGCCTTCGAACAGGTCCGGAAGGCTGGGAATCTCGACCACCAGCTCGTTGTCCGGATGGCCGTCGCGGTTGTCATCCCGGTTCGTGCCCACCGGAATGCTCTCGGTCGGGAAATAGAGCGGAAGCTCGGCGGAGGCCCCGGCCTCAAGGACGATGGCGAGATCGGACAGGAAGGAGAGCCCGTCGCGAAGGTAATGGCGGCCATCGCCATCCGGGTCCCCAAGGGTGATGCCGAACACCGCATCCTCGCCGGGCCCGGTGGTGCCGGGGTCCCCGTCGCGATCCACCGTCACCGTGCCATCGCGGACCGCCACACCCAGGGGGCCCACCGAGGCGGTGAAGTCGATGTCGGTGCCCCGCACCGCCGCACTGAGGGTGAAGGCGGTGGTGTCGTAGAGGAAGGGCGCCCAGAGACAGGGATTCGAGACGTCGATGCCGAATTCGAGGAGGAGATCCGCGCTGGCGGTGACATTGATGTCCGCGCTGCCTTCGAGTTGGACGAAGCTGGACAGGCCACCCAGAAGCGTGCGGGCCGGGTCACCCGCGGGGAGAAGGTTGACGAGATCGTCGAGATCGAGATCGAGGGGAAGGAAGTCGCCGTAAGCCAGGTGGTAGTGGAGGGAGAACTTGAGGGCGGTGAGGGTGATCGAGCCGGTTCCAGTGCCGGGTTCCACGGCGGTCTCGAGGGCGGCGGTGAAGGGCTGACCCGTGGCGGCATTCACCACGGTCACGACCTTCGCCGCGGTCGTGACGCCTGCATGGTAGAAAATGCGCAGGGTCCGCTGGATGGAATCGAACTCCACCGCCGCGTCATCCGAAATCCCGGTGTACCGCCCGTCATCCACGAACTGCACGGTCACCCCGTCATGGGTGACCCCGGGATCCCGGGCGGTGAAGCGGATGGCATTCGCCACCCCGGACGGATTGAAGAGGGTCGACACCCGGGTGGTCGGCGATCCCTTCGAAAACGGATCCGGCGAGGCATCGTCGATCGAGATGGTGATCAGCCGCGGATCGCCCACCTGGAAGAATTCCTCCAGATCCGCCTCCAGCGTCGCGATGGTGTCGGCATCGGCAGTCGCCAAGCCCTGCACGAGTTCCGCGAAGTTCCCGGCGGAATCCAGCAGGTCCCCAATGCTGCGATTGATGAGCGGAAGCCGCTGGCCGAGGAACCCGAATCCCTGCATGCCCTCGAGTTCATCCGCGATGGTGTCGAGGGCCTGCACAATCTCCAGGAAGGTCAGGCAGCTGAAGTTCCCGAGCCCACCCATCGTCGGCAGGGTGATGAACAGCCCGGTCTTGTTGGTCACCGGATCGTACGCGGAAGGATTGTAGTCGGTGAAATGGATGTCCGGGATGTGGATCTCGAACGGCTGACCAGCCGGGATCTCGAACAGCTCCGGCTCGATGGTGAGGGTCGGCGCGGTGATCTTGAGGCCACCGGTCAGCACCGGGGCCACCTTCAGCACGGATCCAAAATCAGGGGCCGCGGCCTTGAGTTCGGTGAGCAGGAACCGGGTCGCCCCCGTTGGTCCCATGAGACTGACGCTGGCCGCCGCCGTTCCCTCGGCCGCGCCGTCCTCCAGAATGATCGCAAAAACCCCGAACCGGAACGAGGCATCCAGATCCGTGGCCGACACCCTCGCCGATCCCTCCAGCACCACGTCGTCCAGGAACAGGCCCTTTACATCCGCGCGATCGAACTGGCCGTTGGCAAACCCGATCTCCGTGAAAGCCGTGCTGTCCGCGGCCCCGACGACCTGGATCAGGCTGATCCGGCCCAGCTGGGTGTCGAGGTTCAGGTCCCCGTTCAAATCCTCCCCAGGATCGAGAACGCCGTCCCGATCGAGATCCTCGTCGAGCACCACCAGCACGATGGCGTTGCCCGAGACCTGCGCCATGACGCGATCCTTCAGCCCGTTGGCGGGAGTGAACCGGGCATTGATGTCGACCACCAGATCCGCGAGGGAGGCGTTGGAGGTGTCCTTCGGCACGGAAATCGCATACCTGGCATCGTCCAGAATCAGGGTGAAGTCCGCCGCCCGGGTCAGCACGCCCGTCGAAGGCGGCGGCACGGTCCCCAGCGTCTGGATCCGCGGCGTCGCGGCGTGATTGAGATCGAAGCCCAGAACAAATCCGGCGTGCACCTCGGCTTCGATGGCAAAGGAACCTCCCGCACTGGCATCCAACAGCGGACCGAGGCCCAGGTCGGGATCGAAGGTGAAGGTGGCCGAATCCTCGTAGGACTCGCGGAAATCGACCTCCATCCGGATTTCCCCGGTGGCTTCCTCCCACTCGAGGTTCACGTCGAAGGGCACCCCAGCCACCGCCAGGGCCTGGGAAAGAAGATCCGCGAAATCACCAATGCCATTGAACCGTGGCGCTTCGAGGCTGAGCTGGAGCTCGCCAAATCCGAGATCCACCACCATGGGGTTCAGGTTCGGCGTCGAAAGCGTCCCATCGAGATCGGGCACGGTGAGCTGGAAATCCGGGAGATCGACGCCCGGTCGAAGACGGAAGGCGAGACGGCGGCCGGCACCGACGAAGGCTTCCAGCGACACGCCCAGGCCGGAGAGCTGCAACGCCACGTTGAAATCGAGCACCAGATCCTCGAGCGACAGATTGGCCTGGGTTTCAAGCGCCGGCACCACCACCCGCACCGCCGGCAGATCCCCCAGCTGAATGTCGAACGACGCATCGAACGCCAGGCGACCCAGGTTCCCCACCGACACCGACGGCATGCTGAACGGAAGAATCTGACGGGTGACCAGGTGGAGGTAGATGGCATCGACGAAGGCTCCCGAGAAATCGAAGAGGTCCCCGAGGGTCATCCCCGAAATAAATGGGAACTTCAACCCGAACACCGGCGAATCCCGGAACTGCGCCAGCCAGTCCGCCAGGCCGTTCAACATCGCCAGCACCTGCATCGGCGAGAGGTTCGTGAAGTCGACAAGGCAGGCGAAATCAGTCGCCGTCACCGTCGGCGGCAGAATGTCGAAGAGCTGGGAATCCTCGATGACCAGCAACGGATCGCAATCCGCGGTGGCATCCTCGCCCCCCAGGGTGGCGGTCAATGGCAACCGGATCTCCATCCTGCCGGTCGGTCCGGGCACCGCCGCCACCAGGGAGGTCGGGCTCACCGACTGGAGTCTTTCCAAGGTGACGGGAGAGCCGCCATTCACCGCAAAATCAACCGCCGCGTGCATCTCGGCACTGCCATCCACAATGCCGGCCGTGAGGAATCCCAGGGTGACCGTGGCATCAATGTCCGGAACAACGAGGTCGAAGGTCGTGCGCAGGCGATCGATCTCGAGCGAAACATCATCCTTGCCCAGCCCCGTGGACGGCGAGTCGAGCAATCCGGACAGATCCATGGCCAACGCCACCAAGGCTTCAAACCCAAGGGTCGCCGTGGCCGGAATGGGAAGATCGAGGCCCAGCACCTCCGCCTCCGGCCCGAAACCCTCTTCGGTCAGTTCGACGTCGATGGTCTTCTCCAGATCGATCTCAAGGACCAGCTCGAAGGCGTCCGCATCCACATCGAACCCGCCTGAGAAACCGATCGGTCCGTGAGCCAGAACACCCTTCGCCGCCTCTCCCAGCCGTTGGCGGAGCGCCAGGACCAGCCAATCGACCAGCTCGCCCAGGTTCGGAACCGCCGCCGTGTCGCAGTACTCGCGCAACACATCCACCAGGTCAAAGAACTCATCGAGACCGAAACCATACCGATCGTCCGTCAGCAATTCGTCCAGGGTGTCGTTGTTGGCATCCTCCAGGAACGGCAGCCGGATCTGGAGGGCGGTCTGGACCACGGGGTTCTCCAAGGCGTCACCGATCGCCGCCAGCTGGTCGAGCAGTTCGGCCAGTCGATCCTTGATGGCCTCGAAGTTCAGACTCCCGACCAGCACCTCCGGCTCGGCCCCCACCGGAGCCGAGGTCCTCGCGTAAACCGTCTTTCCGTCCGAAGTCCCGGTCGGAAGCACCGCCCGAACCTCGCCTCCGGCCGAAACCGTGGAAATGGATTCGGGGGGAGTCGTGGCAATCTCGGACGCGGTCAGCAACCGATCCCCGGAAGGTTCCGAAAATCGCTGGGCGGCATAGGCGTTGCCTCCGGCCGCACCTTGTGTCACCGGAGCCGGTCCTGAGGAACCCAGAATCACCGAAGCCGCCAGACCCTGCCCCAGGAAGCTTATGCCCTGCATCGCCGAGAACTCAGAGACCGCGAAGAGGTCCGCTACCGGACGGCTGACATCGAGTTTCAGCCGGGCCGAGAGATGGAAGAAATCGTCCAGCACCAGAATGGGGGCGGTCGCCAGGGTGATTCCCGCCCCGGTCGCCTCCGTGCCCAACACGAGGGTGCTGGCCGACGGCACGGACCTCACCAGGGTGAGGACGAAGGTCGTGGTGGAGGTCGTGACATCGATCAACCCGCCACTGGCCACAAGCCCGGCCCGGAAAAGGGCATCGACCACTTGCACGGCATTGCTTCCCGACGGAAGGGCACGCACGGCGGCGGAGGCGGAACTGAACGTGGCGACCAGAATCTGACTCAGCACCAACGGCCCCTCGCCAAGGGTGCGTCCGACCAACGCCACCTGGGCATTGAGCGAGGGAATGGAACTCTGGAATCCCGCCAGCACCATTCCCTGCAGGGAGAGCAATCCGTCGGCAATGGCCCCCAACTGCGCGGTGTTGAAGGTCACCATGCCCGGCACGGGCGCGGACTGGAGCGCCGGGGAGCCGGGATGACTGGCTTCGGATGCGCCAAAGACATACTTGGTGAACAGGTCGGTCCCCAGGTTCTTCTGGCCGCGGACCACAAACGAGGAATCCGCCAGACCAAGCACGTCCAGCACCGCCATAATGCCCTTCGTGCTGGAGAGCATGTCCACATGCTGGTGGGACTCCTCGCCAGGGTCGGCGAGCGCGATGAGGTTGAGGCCCACCGAGGGATCCTGCCGGCCGTCCACCGGCGCGGTCCGGTACAACCCAATCGAGGATTCCACCGGCACCGAACCGTCTCCGAACCCGGGATTTCCCTCGGCCTGGTTCGAGACGTACCACCGCTCGCTGGGGTACGGGTTGCGGGCGACGTAATCCGTAAACGGCGTGATGTCGAAATCGCCAAACTCGTACCACCCGGCCGGCCCCTCGCGCCGCGTCAGGGTCGTGGCGGTCTCGTACTCGAGGGAATAAATCACCGTCAGCCCACCTCCCAGGGATCCGATGAACCGCGTCGGAGCATGGAGCCGGCCCGGGTTGGGATCACCTGCCGTCTCCAGGTAAGTCCAGTCGTACTCGAGCTCGGTGGACTTGAAGATCAGGTCGAGGCCGTCGTTGAGGTCCAAGGTCAGTCGGTTGGCAAACCGGCTTTCGTTGAAGACAAGATCCCGGTTGCCCTGGCGGATCAGGGATGGCGTGAGGTGGGTGCTGTCCTCGAAAAGGAACGAATAGGTGCCGGTCAGGGACACCAGGGTCGGGCAGTAACGGGAGATGAAGGTGGTGGGATCCAACACCGACCCCGCGGTTCGCCCCGCGATCGAAGTCCCGGACGGACCGTTGATCGTGGTCCCTGCCAGATGCAGTTCGTACGCCGCTTCCAGAACCTTGCCGAGACCGATGTAGGAAATGTCCGCCCCCCAATCGTTCTGGGACAGCTGGAAGGGGGTCGGCGCCCCGCGCATCGGAACGCCAAGGGTGATGAAATCATGCACGCGCGGCAGCGGCAGGGTCGCCCCGATCGCCACCCCGTCCGCACTCTTCAATCCCGCCGGGATCACCACCCCGTTCGCCAGCCGACCCGTGGTAATGGTCGCCGACGCGCCATACGCACCACTTTGAAGATAGACCCGCGCCACCAACCCACCCGTGCTGTGCGCGATGAGGTCGACCTCCGACGGCAAGGTGTTGCCATGGGCCGTCGCCCAGGAGACCGCCGCCCGACTGATCCAGTACCCGAGATAGTCGACCCCATGGTCGTACGAAGCATCCGTGATCTGGTCCCCGGTCAGTTCGCTTCCATTGGCATTGTGAATGACGCCGTCCACAACCCCATCCACCGGCCCGGGCGTCACCCGCCAATCGTACGTGGCAGCAAACAGGTCCACGTTCGGCGTGTACCCGGCCCGATCGAGCGAGGACAGGAGGTCGTCGTACCCCTTGGCCAACGGATCAATGATCAATCGCGTGGGGTCGAACCCACGGTTGATCAGCCAATTCTGATAATCCGCCTGGGACGGAAAGGAACCCGCGATGCCATGGAGCAGCAACAAGGGTCGTGACGGAGTCCCAGGCACCGACGCCGCCACAAGTCCCGGATCCGACGAGCCACCCGAGAATTCCGAGTCCTCCGGATCCTCCGAAACTCCAGAAACCACCGGCGGCCCCTGCGCGGCGGCCAGGGTTTCCACCAGCATTTCCGCCTGCGAAATCACTTCCGGATCCGGTGCCGAAGAGCGGTCCTCCAATGACACAGGGACCGCCACCCCATCGCGGGCGGACTGCCCGGGGAACTCAACCCGAACGTCCTCCACCGCTCCAGAGCCCGCTCCAGCTCCTGCCGGTTCCGCGGTTTCCCCGGTGGAACCTGTCCCAGCCGGCAAGGCAGCCAGGTCAGTCCCCTGAACACTCGGCACACTCGGCGAACCAGGATCGACGGCCGTCTCCGACAGCGGCGCAAGGACGTCCTCCGCAAACAAGGCGGAACCGGAGTCAGAACCTGCCTGGGAAGGAATCTCGGCCAGAACGTGTTCCGCTGGGTGACCCAAGCCGGTTGAGTCGGGAATCCGATCCAGGGAAGACAGGTCGCCGACGCTGGCTGGGACCGGTAGCGGAAGAGTCACGCCTTCTCCGGAAAGAAGCAGGCGAGATTCCAGCGCTTCGAGCGCGAACCGGTCGGGGGACTCCAAGATGGGGCGAGATAGAACCGAACAGACTCCAGGCCGTCAATCCGTTTTCCTGCGCGGGGCGCGGACGCGCGGACGCGGTGCCTCCCGAAGTTGGGGGTAGCGGGACAAACTCCGGCACCCTTCCGGCTTCCAGGAAAGGGTCGTTCCCCAGAGTTCATGGAACGAATGAGAGATACGCACAGGTTCTGACGATCCCGGCGGGATCCCTGGAGTTTGGCCATTTTCGCCCATTGCCCGGAAGTCGCGGAGCGACGGGACGATGGTAGCCAGGGGGTTCAGCCCCTGGACCCGGTGTGAGTTTCGGGTGCGTCGTGGCGCGACGCCGGAATCGTTGGCCTGCAATTTCCTCACGAACCCTTCGATTCGCCTACGCCTCAGTTAACGATCGTAAGTCGCTCCGCGAGGCCAACCGAAGAAACCACGCAAACCGTGGCGTTGCCCACGGCTGCCGTCATTCTGTCGCTACGCGACGCCTGAAAATGGCCAAACTCCAGGTTGCGCCGCTGGACGCGGCGGTATTCGTCTCAGCGCAACGAGTTCCATGGCTACCGGACTCCCTCGATTGCGGTGCGTTTCTCCCTCAGGAGAGCCTCCGTCAGCGCGGCCAGCGCGGCCACGTTCCGCCCGGCGCGACCAGACACTCCAGGAAACTCAGTCAGACCTGCCCCGACCGCCAGCACCGCGGATTCCACGCGACCAGGTCGGCGCTTCAACCGGTGAGCCGCCACCAGCCGAAGGTCGATCGGTTTGCCCGCGGGACGCCACCCCTCCTGGGCCAGAAGATCCCAGGCAAAGGTGCCCCACCCGACCAGCCGGTCGTGGGCGCCAAGGAACCGGTTCCATTCCTCCAGCACTCCGGGAACGCTGCGACCTTGAACAAACACCTCGGCCGGCACCCCAAGATGGCGGGAGGCATTCGGCGCCAGAGGCCGCCGCGGCGCGAGGAACGCCTGGAACAACTCGCCGGTGGCCAGACGGCACGCCGACAGCTGGATCATCTCCGGTTCCCCCACCACGCCGCTGTCCCTCGGATAGGCGTTCGCCTCCGAGGCGACGGCCACCAGGTTCGGCCAAAGCCCCTCCAGATCCGGCATCGCCCGCGACGTCCACCAGGGGTCTCCCGGACGATGACGCCGGCGCGGCGGTTCCGTTCGCGCCGCGATCGCCGCCAATTGCGTCCCCACCATCCGGTCGAACGCCCGCAGAAGGTGCTCAAACCGCGAGGGATCACGCTCGAACACTCCAAGCACCTCCACCACCGCCTCGACGGTCGCGACACAATGGGCCGCCGGTTCGCGGCGGATCCGGTAATTGCCCGGTTTCCGGGGCACAAACCCGATCCTGGGGAGCGCTCGTAACGAGGGATTCAAGGCCATCATCTTCCGCGCCTGCGGCCAGGTGCCGTCGATGACCACCAGCGTCTCCGGCGGACGCTCAAGAGACTCCGGGTCCCTCGCACCCTCCCCCGGAAAAAGCAGGGCCGTGCCCGGGTTCGCCAGGACGGCGGCGATGCGGGGATCCTCCTCAAAACAGATCCCCTCGTGCAGTTCGCTCCGGGAAAGCCCGAGATGCGCGATGCGCGCCGTCCCGATGGCCACCCGCGCCTCGCGGGGATGCTGCAGGAACACCACCCGAACCGCCGTCTCAACCCCCTCCAGGCCCGCGCACCAGCACGCAGAGACGGGTCGCCGGCACCGGTCGCAGAGAGGGCGCGGATTCAGGACGGGCGGGAAGCCCTGGGTGTTCGTCTTGGGCGGCACGACGGGCCCGGCAGCGAACCACGAGGCCGCGGCCGGATCAAGCGACGCCGCACCCACAGGCCTCCAGGGTCCTCGACTTCAACCCGATCACCGCCCCTCCTTCACCCCGCCCCACGCGGAGCCGTCCCACGCCTCAAGCCGGAGTTCATCCTCCCGCCGCCCCGACCCGTCAAATCGCCAGCGCCCCGTCAGACCACTCCCCAGTTCAGGCAATGGGAAGACTTGGTGCGCTGGCTTGTCCCCCGCCCGCAGCAACACCGACACCGCCAATCCCACCGCGTCATAAGCCGCCGCCCCCGCTGCATCCAACCCCCGGAGTTCTGCGGGAAATGCCCCCATATCCCCAGCTCCCCGCTGGGTCACCACCCGGAAGCCACGCGCCGCCTCACCCGCCGAAAGCAGGAAGTGTGGACTGCGCAGCCAGGATCGCCCTCCCACAACCCCAGCGAAACCTGCCCTCCGCAGCTCGATCGCCCAACGCATCGCCGGATCCGGATCCAGCCAGAGAACAACTCCCTCAAAACGCTTCTCCACCAACTCACGGGCCCCCGCCGCCAGTTTGGGCTCCGGTTCCAAGCGTCTCACTCCCCCAGGACCCACGTCGGCCACAGTCATCTCGATGCCTTCCCAGCCATCCCTCTCCCGCGCCAACCCCAACACCCGTCGAAGCTCGGATTCTTCACGGGCAGAAGAGACCAGGACCCGCCAACGGCCGGGGCCACGTCCACGCCCACCGCCATTCCCCACCAGCAACCGCAGTTCCTCCAGCACGCCCGGCACGAGCGAAACCATCCAGGGAATGCGGGCCCCGAAAACACCATCGTCCCCATTCAGCGAAATCACCGGAATCTGCGTCCGCCCCGCCACCTGAAGCACCTGGTGCGCGGCCAGCGCCCCGGGCGGCGAGATCAGCACGCCCACTTCGTCGTCGATCGCCAACCGCCCCGCCAGATCCCCGTCGGCACCCCATTGACCCGCCCCCTCGCGAATCACCAACTGCAACGGCCGGGTGCTGGTGGCATTAAACCGTGCCGCCGCCAGCTCGGCACCCCGGCGAAGGCTCGCCCGAAACGCTTCCTCCGACGAAATCACGAAGCCCACGCGCAACGGCCGGCCTGAGCCTGCATCCGCCGCCCCCGCCGCAATCGCTCCCAACGCCAGACAAACCACCCCGACCACCCGAAACACCAACCCCCACGGCGCGCGTAGACCGAAGCAAACAGCCCGCCCGCAGACCCAGAGGGACTTCCATGTTCGCTCCCAGTTCATCCTGCCGGCGAAGCTCAGGCCCCAAGCATTCCCTTGGTGCCTCTGTGCCTCTGTGGTTCAAACAACCATTCCGTCTCCAATACGCGGGAATTTAGCTCCCCGCTACGCTCTCCCGCACCACCCCACCCCGGAATCCGCCCACCGGATTCCGGGGCAACCAACCCGGGGCCTAGACCTTCACCCACTTGCGCGATTTCGCCGACTTATACATCGCCTCCATCACCGCCACCCGGGCCGCAGCCTCGGAGGGCTTCACCAGGGGTTGACCCGCGCTGCCGGCCACCGCATCCACGAACTGATGCAGCGGCGCGCGAGGAGGTGTCGGGAGCTGGGTCCACGGCTCGTTGCCCTTCGCCGACGGCACCTTCTTGCTCTGGAAATACAGCTTGTCGTTCACGATCGAGGCATGGCCTTCGGTGCCGCTGATCATCAGCGTCACCGGATTCGCCACGTCCAGCCAGCCGGCCATCAGCGACCCGCGCACGCCGCTCTTGAACTTCATCAGCGCCTGACCGGTCTCGTCCGTCTTCGGACCGTACCGGGCCGTCACCGTCTGAACATCCGCGCTCACCGATTCCACGTCGCCCAGCAGCCACATGAGAATGTCGAGCGAGTGCGTGCCCAGATCGCCGAAGCCGCCGACCCCGGCCTGCTCGACGTCCGCCATCCAGCGCCAGGAGTTCGAGGGATCGTTCGGTTTCTCGTCGAACCAGCCGCCCAGCGAGCCGCTGTGACAGTTCCAGGCCGAGGCCCGCGTGATCGTTCCGAACGCACCCGCCGCCACCTGTTCCTTGAGGAACAGATGCTTCGGATCCGTGCGCATGAAATAGCCGGTGGTGAACAGCAAGCCGGCGTTCTCGATCGCCTTGGCCATCGCCACGCTCTCGGCCGCCGTGATGCCCAGCGGCTTCTCGATGAACTGATGCTTCTTCGCCGCCGACGCCGCCTTCACCAGAGCCGGATGCCGATTCGTCTCCGAGCAGATCACCACGCCGCTCACCGAGGCGTCGTTCCAGACTTCGTTCAGGTCCGACACCACCTTGGCGCCGAGTTCCGCGCCCCGCTTCTCCGCCCGGGCCGGCAGATGATCCCAGACGTACTTCACCGTCACATCCGGACGGCCCTTCAACAGGTTGATGAACCCGGGGGTATGGATATGGGCGCAGCCCACGAACGCGAGTGTCACCTTGCCGTCGGCGGCGAGCAGCCGGGACGGCGCCGACGCGGCCAGCGTCACGGCGGCCGCGGTGGCGGTGGTGGTGGTTTTCAGGAACGAACGACGGTCAACGGGGGGATTCATGGAATCGATAGGGAATGCGATGGATCGGAACGCCCGCATCCTGCCCTGCCCCGCCCCCGCCGCCAAGCCGCGGATGGCGCCTGCTCACCAGGTCACCGGCACCGACAGGACTTGGCCGTTGCGGTTCGTGTAGAACACCTGCTTCCGGTCGCGGCCGAACTCGTGCACCAGCTTGGTGATTTTCACGTCGTAACAGCAGTACTCCGCGATCTCCAGCATCCGCCCCTCCCGGAACCAGCGCAGCGCCTGCAAACCGTCCGCCGTCTTCTCCGCCCCGAGCGTCGCCGACGCCACGGAATCCAGCGTGAGCCGGTGGTTCAGGATCTTTTGGAGTTCAATCAGCAGATCCAGGCTCGGCACCTGGGACAGATCCAGGATCGTGTACCCGTGGAGCACCTCGTAATCGAAGCGGATATGGTTGAAGCCGATCACCAGGTCCGCCCGGCGCAGTTCGTCGATCAGCTGGTCGACCTCCTTCTCCGGATAAATGCGGTATCCCCCGCGCGCCGTGCTGTACGTCACCCCCAGGCTCATGCGCATGTCCCGAACCATGTGCCAGCCGCCCACTTCCTCGGCGGATTTCTGGGTCTCGAGATCGAAGTAGACGATGTTCTTCACGCGCGTCCCCGCATGTTGGGACCCCCCGCCCCGGTTTCAATCCCGCAGTCTCCTCCCTCCCGCCACGCCACGCCACTTCGTCCTCCCCCAAAAGCCTGTCCCCCTGTCGCAGGCTCCGCTTCCTTCCATCCGCCGAAGCGAGACCAATCACCGAGGGACAGGTCTTTAGGACGCGCAGCCCTCGCCCCCATCCCCACGCCGGGATACTTCCCTACCCCCTTTTCTTCTCGCGCAGAGGCGCTGAGGCGCAGAGTTCCCGATCACCCCATCAAATCCATTCAGCCTTACCCGCTTTTCCCTGCCCTCCCCCCGCCTTTCCTCCGCGCCTCAGCGCCTCAGCGCGATGCCTCCCTCCCCACGGCAGTTCTCCCACCAGCCCGCCGTCGCCCCGAGCCCTGCCCGGGTGATGAAAAAAGACCTGTCGCTCTGTCATCCCCTGGCCGGCGGGGAGGGGAACTGGTTGCCCCCTCAAAATTGCCCGTCCCTCTATTGCCACCTCGACCGCATCCCAATCCCGTCCCGGCCATCACCAGGGGCCCGCCTGCCCTCCTGGCGTCGCCGGCGGCCAGGACAGACCAAAAGCCTGTCCCCCAGTCGGTGCCCCCGAGCCATCTTTTGACAGGATAAACAGGATCGACGGGATGGGGGCGTCCTCCCCCAAAAGCCTGTCCCCCTGTCGCAGGCTCCGCTTCCTTCCATCCGCCGAAGCGAGACCAATCACCGAGGGACAGGTCTTTAGGACGCGCAGCCCTCGCCCCCATCCCCACGCCGGGATACTTCCCTACCCCCTTTTCTTCTCGCGCAGAGGCGCTGAGGCGCAGAGTTCCCGATCACCCCATCAAATCCATTCAGCCTTACCCGCTTTTCCCTGCCCTCCCCCCGCCTTTCCTCCGCGCCTCAGCGCCTCAGCGCGATGCCTCCCTCCCCACGGCAGTTCTCCCACCAGCCCGCCGTCGCCCCGAGCCCTGCCCGGGTGATGAAAAAAGACCTGTCGCTCTGTCATCCCCTGGCCGGCGGGGAGGGGAACTGGTTGCCCCCTCAAAATTGCCCGTCCCTCTATTGCCACCTCGACCGCATCCCAATCCCGTCCCGGCCATCACCAGGGGCCCGCCTGCCCTCCTGGCGTCGCCGGCGGTCAGGACAGACCAAAAGCCTGTCCCCCAGTCGGTGCCCCCCATGCCGGTGGGGGGAGGAGCTGATCGCCCCCTCAAATTACCTGTCCCCCTGTTGGCGCCGCCGATCCCGACATTGGCGGGGAGGGGCGGGGCCGTTAAGGTCGGTGGCGTGGACGCCGCCGCTTACCCACCCCTCGACCACCTGGTCTCCGTGCTTCGGGAGGAAATGATCTGGTTGCAGGTCAGGATCCGGCGGGAAGGCGCGGGGTTCGAACTCCGCCACGTGGATGACAGCGCCACCCAGGCCGTCGCCCTGCGGACTGTTTCATCCGGAGAGCTCCGTCAACTCGCGCTGTCCACGGCCGCAGGGGAGTTCAGGCCCCTGAAATCCGCCCCGAACCTGGTCCGTGGCTGGCGCTTCACCACCCCCTCCCCCCGCGGACTCGCGGACGCCCTGCACCATCTGTACCCGGCCACCCTGCCCGATTGGTGGGCGGCAACGGCGGGGGGCGCCCGCCCTGCCGACTTCACCGAGGTGGCGGCCCGGCAGCTGGGGCGCTCGAAAATCCTGCGGGAATTCGAGGGCCCCTCCCTCGCCAACGCGGTGGCGATCGCCTGCGGTCCGGCCGCCTGCGGCAAACATCGTCGTTGGAACGGACCCGGTCTGGCTCCCGAACCATCAGGAACCAAGAGCCTTGTCCCCTGTCTGGAGCCCTGTCCCTTGTTTATCGGATTCGCGAGGACTTGCGCGGAGAGCGAACGTGGGCTCAGTCTGCCGCGCGAATCCGATGAATAGCACCACCCGCCAGCGCCCCGCCGCCTCCGCTCTCGAGTGTCTCCGCTCGATCACTCCCCTCGCCGCCCTCGCCGTCCTCATGACCGTGGCGGGCTGCGGAAAGGGTTCCGAATCCTCCGCGCCTGCGGCAAGCGAAGCCTCCGCAGGTCCAAGGACCGCCCCCATCACCGCCTCGGCCCCCGCCTCGGCCGGCGGAGCCAGCGCCGCGCCGATCGCGATGCCGGTGCAGGCGGGTCCCGCCGACGCTGCCTGGAACGACCTCGAGAAGGCCTTCCACACGCCGCCTCAACCTCCCGAATCCTGGGCCACCAACAAGCCGACGCGCGAAGAGATCGCCACCTTCCAGAAGTCCCAGGGAGCCGCCGCCGAGAAGATCGCGGACCAGGCGAAGGACTTTTACACCAAGTACCCGACGGATCCCCGCGCGGCCGAGGCCCGCAATCACGAGCAGGAACTTCTCGATGCCGCCGTGAAGCTGGGCCACACCAACGCCCTCGCCCGGCTTGAGCTCATGGAGAAGGCCAAGCTCGACGATCCGAAGACCTCCGAGGACGACCGCTTCGCCCTCCGCGCCACCGCCGCCCAGCGCAAGGCCCAGGCACTCGCCGCCACCAGCGAAACCGAAGCCCGGGCCTCCTTCGAGGAATCGGCCCGCGCCCTGATCAAGGAATTCCCCAAGCGCGACGAGCCCTACCAGATGCTGCTCAGCCTGGCTTCCGACGCCCCCGCCGAAAAAGCCCGCGCCATCGCCCAATCCCTCTCCTCCACCAACACCCCCGAAGCCGTCCGCGAAGCCGCCTCCGCCATGCTTCGCAAGTTCGACCTCGTCGGCAAACCGGTGGAGATCAAGTACACCGCCGTGGACGGACGCGAAATCGACCTGGCCAAGCTCCGCGGCAAGGTGGTGCTGATCGACTTCTGGGCCACCTGGTGCGGCCCCTGCATCCGCGAGCTGCCCAACGTCAAGGCCGCCTATGCCAAGCTGAACCCGAAGGGCTTCGAGATCCTCGGCATCAGCTTCGACCAGAAGAAGGAGGATCTCACCAAGCTGGTTGAGAAGGAGCAGATGCCGTGGCCGCAGTACTTCGACGGCAAGGGCTGGGGCAATGAATTCGGCCGACGGTTCGGCATTGATGGCATTCCCGCCATGTGGCTGGTGGACAAGAAGGGCAACCTGGTCGACCTCGAAGCCCGGGACGGCCTGGAGGAGAAGGTCACCAAGCTGCTCGCCGAAGAAGTCCCGGCGAAATAACCGACGGCGCAGCCGGTCCCGGGTTGCCCCGCGGACCGCCCCCAACGATTCCCGTCCCGCACAGCGCCCGCACCCCCTCAGGGTTCGGGCGTTTCCGTTTTTGGACCCGGCACCTTTCAGCAAGCTCCTTACACGAAGAGCAACAATCCATCGAACGCCCCCTTGCCCGTTCCATCATAAGGGATATCGGTTTTTCATAGCGAACACCTTAACCCTTGCGATTCCGCAACTTCCGACGATCTGCCTGTTGTGTTTCAGTCCGATGGCGCGTACGGACGGGTTTCTCACATCGTTCTGAAGCGGTGATCCGGTCCACCGGATCTACCGCGGTCGGGACGGTTCAACCTTGGCTGGCTCACATGAAGAAACTTCAATACCGCACATCGATCGCCGGATTCGTCGCCGCCCTTGCCGCGCTGACGTCGATCCCCTCCCAGGCCCAGATCGCGCTCAACCCGAGCTCCCGCGTGAACGCGGACACCTCCAAGTCCGGTTTCGTCTGGCGCGTGTTCAACAACACCAAGAACCAGGTCAACAGCAGCCAGAAGACCGAAGACGCCCTCGCCGGCCTGCTCAAGGACACCGACGGCTCCTTCCTGCCCAACAACGCGGATCCCGCCGCCCAGGGTGTTGCCCTTGCTCCCGCCACGGCGCCCTCGCCCGAAAACGCGCCCATCACCTTCGAGATCGCCACGGTCATCAACCTGAACCAGGCCGAAGGCGGAGCCCAGGGCACCTTCACCCCCGACGAACAGATGCCCGGCATCCCCGGCACGGATGGCTCCACCGACGGCACGGCGGCTGAGATCATCACCTACCTGGAACTCGCGGTCGGCACCTACACCATGGGCGTGGCCTCCGACGACGGTTTCCGCACCAGCGCCGGCAATCTCAAGGACGCCTTCCAGGGCACGATCCTCGGCGAATTCAACGGCGGCCGCGGCACCGCGGAAACGCTCTTCTCCTTCTCCGTCAGTGAAGCCGGCGTCTATCCCTTCCGCACGAGTTACGAAGAGGGCGGCGGCGGCTCCGACGTCGAATGGTACTCGGTCAAGGCCGATGGCACCAAGGTCCTGATCAACGACACCGCCAACGGCGGCATCAAGGCCTACCGCGCCCTCGGCGCAGGTTCCCCGGCCCAGCCTCCCTACGTCGTCTCCGTGACGCCGTCACCCGCACCCCGCCAGGTCAATGGCGTCTCCCCCTCCGTCGTGATCGTCCTTTCCGACGGCGACACCACGGCGATCGATGACGCTTCCATCGACTTCAAGGTCGACGGCAAAGCAGTCACCGCCAAGCAGCGCGACGGCAAGAAAGTCACCCTGACCTACACGCCCGACGGCATCCAGTTCCCGAACGAAACCCATACCGCCAGCCTGAGCTTCAAGGGCGCCGGTGGGTTCACCCGCAGCGAGACCTGGAGCTTCCGCAACCTGAAGAACGTCATCCTCCCGGCCACCTCCGTGGCCGGTGAAAACTTCGACTCACTCGCCGAAGGCAAGCTGCCCACCGGCTGGGTCGCCACGAACTTCACCGTGCCCTGCGAAGGGTTCGAAGACGAGAACCCCCAGGAACAGAAGTCAGCCACGTTCATGAACTGGGCGGTCATCACGACCGAGACCATGCCGCTCATCGACGACGCCGGCATCACCGACATCAACGGCAACGAAACGCTCAACGGCAAGAAGATCACCCTCGAGGATCTGCGCAGCGGTAACGTCCTTTACGCCGCCTCCGACAGCCGTTGCAACGGCACCAATCCGACCCGCCCGGCCGCCGTCACCGACGACAACCCGACCCCCAACTACGGCCAGGTCCAGTTCATCGTCAGCAAGGCGTTCAACCTCGCCACCGTCAAGGCGCCCGTCCTGAGCTTCTCCTCCGGTTACATGCAGAACCAGGACAGCTTCGGCGGCGTCGAATACTCCGTCGATGGCGGCAAGAGCTGGCTGCCCGTGGTTTACTTCCTCGACCTCGCGGACGTCCTGGTGAAGGCCGACGGAACGACCGACGGCCCCGGCACCTTGAACTTCCCCCAGACCGACACCGCCATCTGGACGGATAACGGCAAGATCAAGGGCAACACCTACGGCGACGCCCTGGCTGCTCCCATCACCGCCGACATCGGCAACTTCATCGCCCCGCGCATCAACGACGACGGCGCCGAAGGCAAGCGCATCGAAATCTTCCGCCTGCCCGCCGCCGCCAACCAGGCCGACGTCCGCCTCCGCTTCTCGGCGACCGGCTCCGACAGCTGGTACTTCTACGTCGACAAGGTCGCGTTCTACGACATCCCGGCCGCCACGACCGAAGCCGGCAAGCTCAACGTTCCGACCCTCGCGGGCGGCAACGTGGTGATCTCCTGGACCGGTGCCGGCACCCTGCAGGAATCCGCCAGCGTCTCCGGACCCTGGGTGAATTCCGCCAGCCAGACGACCCCGCAGAACGTCCCGACCGCCGGCACGTCCGCGAAGTTCTTCCGGCTCTCCAACTAAGCCACAATCCAATGCAAGGGGCCGGGCTCGTCCCGTCCCCCTTTGATTCTCCGAGGCCGGGCTCACGCCCGGCCTCTTGCTTTGGTAGGGCGCGATCTCCGAGCGCGCCGCCTTTTCATGCCAACTCCACCTGCGGCGTCCTCGGAGAGGCCGCCCTACCCTTCCACCACAACTTCGGGATGCGCGGAGGAGTTGCACGTCCTCGACACCGGGCTGGACTTCGCCCCAGCCGCCCGGGGTAATGGTGTCCATTCAGGCCCCATGTCGGTACCCATCCGAAACGACATCCTCCCCGCATCCGCGCGCCCACACCGCCGGCTCACGCGCCGGTTCGCGGGATGGCTGCTTCTCGCCTGCCTGACCGTCACTCCCGACGCCCCTGCCGCCATCGCCGCGCCGGAAACCCCAGCCAATCACTGGTCGTTCCAACCCCTCTCCCGCCCCACCCCTCCCGCGGTGACCCGACCGGACTGGCCGCGCAACGACGTCGACCGCTTCATTCTCGCACGTCTCGAAAAGGAAGGACTCCCACCCGCCCCCGAAACCGACCGCGCCCGCTGGCTGCGCCGGGTGTGCTTCGACCTGACCGGGCTTCCTCCAACCCCCGAAGCCATCGACGCCTTCCTCCAGGATGAACGCGAGGACGCCTACGAGCGGATCGTCGACGACCTCCTCGCCTCGCCCCGCCACGGCGAACGCTGGGCCCAGCACTGGCTCGACGTCGTCCGCTACGCCGACACCCACGGTTTCGAGGTCAACACCGAGCGACCCCACGCCTGGCCATACCGCGACTACGTCATCCGCGCCTTCAACCAGGACACGCCCTACGACCGGTTCATCCGGGAACAAATCGTCGGCGACGCCCTCGGCGAGGACGCGGCCACCGGCTTTCTGATCACCGCCTCCGTCCTGCTCCCCGGCCAGATCGGCGCCGACGACGTCTCCAAACGTCTCGCCCGCCAGGATGCCATCGACGAGATCGTGGTGAACGTCGGCCAGACCTTTCTCGGCCTGAGCATCGGCTGCGCGCGCTGCCACGATCACAAGTTCGATCCCATCAGCGCCCGGGACTACTTCTCCATGCAGGCCTTCGTGGCGGGCGTGGAATACGAGGATCGCGAAGTGCGCACGCCGGAGAGCGCCCGCGCCAAGCTCGAGGACGAAGCCCGACGCGTTCGCATCGCGGAAATCGATCATCAGCTCGCCCGGTTTGTGGCCCTCGCGCACCCGGGCTCCACCAACACGCCACGACGGCCCGCCGTCCAGGCGCGGCTCAACACCGACCGCTTCACCGCCGTCAGCACCCGCCGCGTGCGCTTCACCATCCGCGCCACCAATCAACTGGAACCGTGCCTCGACGAACTCGAGGTCTTCGACACTTCCGGCACCAACATCGCCCTCGCCTCCGCCGGCACCACCGTCACCACCTCGGGCGACAATGTCGCCCCCGACCGCCATGAACCGCGTTTTCTCAACGACGGGCGCTACGGGAATTCCCGGAGCTGGATGTCCAACGAATCCGGCCGCGGCTGGGTGATCCTCGAGTTCCCCCGCGAACACCGCATCGATCGCGTGGTCTGGGGGCGCGACCGCGAAGGGCAGTTCAGCGACCGGCTCGCCACCAATTACACCCTGGAAATCACCGGCCCCGACGGCACCTGGCGGACCGTCGCGGATTCCACCGACCGGGCCCCCGCCACAGCCGCACCGAGCGGGGACAAGCCCTCAGACCTCTTTCTCGCCGCCCTTTCTTCCGCAGAAAAAACCGAAGCCACCGCCCTGCTCGACGAAAAGCGCTCCCTCGAATCGAAGATCAAAACCTCCGCCGAGGAACGACTCGCCTTCGCCGGGAAATTCCGGGCCCCGGACAAAATCCACGTGCTCAGCCGCGGCGATCCGGAACAGCCCCGCGACGAAGTGAGCCCCGCGGTGCTCCGGGTGCTGGGCGATCTGAAACTGCCATCCGACTGCGCCGAACAGGAACGGCGCCAGGCCCTGGCCGACTGGATCGCCAGCCCCGGTCACCCGCTCACCGCCCGGGTCATGGTCAACCGCATCTGGCAGGGTCACTTCGGCATCGGTCTGGTGGATACCCCCAGCGATTTCGGCCGGAACGGCTCCCGTCCCACCCACCCGGAACTGCTCGACTGGCTCGCCTCCGAGTTCATCCGCACCGGCTGGTCCCTGAAGCGCATGCACCGGCTGCTCGTGCTCTCCGCCACCTACCGTCAGTCCAGCCGCTTCGATGCCGCCGCCGCCGCCCGCGATGGCGAGGCCCGGCTGCTCTGGCGCTACCCGCTGCGCCGGCTGGAGTCCGAACCAATCCGCGACGCCATGCTCGCGGTCAGCGGCCGACTCAACCTCGCCACCGGCGGTCGTGGCTTCGATCTCTTCAACAACCGTGGCGGCCTCAGCGGCTTTAAACCGGTCGAATCCTTCACCGGCGACGGCCTCCGTCGCATGGTCTACGCCCACAAGGTGCGGCGCGAACGCGAGGCCGTGTTCGGTGCCTTCGACTGCCCCGACGCCGGCCAGAGCACCGCCCGCCGACGCGAATCCACCACGCCGCTCCAGGCGCTCAACCTGCTCAACAGCCGCTTCACCCTCGAACAGTCCGAGGCCCTCGCCAACCGCGCCCGCACGGAGGCGGGCGAAGTTCCCCGCGACCAGATCCGCCACGCCTATCGCCTTGCCCTCGGACGCGATCCGGATGCCACCGAACTCGCGGACGCCGCCCCGGTGGTGGAAAAGCACGGGCTCGCCGTCCTCTGCCGGGCCCTGTTCAACAGCAACGAGTTTCTCTTCGTGCCATGAACCCCGACCCGTTCGCCTTGTCCTCCCACGGACGCCACCTGCTCAACCGGCGCGGGTTCCTCGGCGGTTCCGCCACGGCGCTCGGCTCCATCGCGCTCACCCACCTGCTTGGCACCGATCGCCTGCTGGCCGCGCGCACCGAACTCGCCATCGATCCCGCACGTCCCTACGCCCCGCGCCAGCCGCATTTCCCCGCCAAAGCCCGAAACATCATCGTGCTCTTTTGCGCCGGTGCCGTCAGTCAGCTGGAGACCTGGGACTACAAACCCGAACTCATCCGCTGGGACGACAAACCACTCCCCGGCGGTCCCTCGGTGACCTTCCAGGGACCCGCCGGCAATCTCGCCCGCCCCCAGTACACCTTCCGTCCGCGCGGCCAGACCGGGAAGTACGTCTCCGACCTCATCCCGCATCTGGCCGAACTCACCGACGATCTGGCCTTCGTCCACTCCCTCACCAGCAACAGCAACACCCACGGACCCGCCGAGAACTTTCTTTCGACCGGCTTCGTGCTCGATGGATTCCCCAGCCTCGGCTCCTGGGTCAGCTACGCGCTGGGCAGCGAGAACCAGGATCTGCCCGCGTTCGTCTCCATTCTCGACCCGCGCGGCGTTCCCCAGAACGGCTCCAACAACTGGGGCCCCGGCTTTCTCCCCGCCGCCTTTCAGGGAACCCCGCTGAGCGCCAAGGATCCCGTCCGCCACCTGAGCGCGCCCGGGCTGCTGCCGGCCACCGACCACGCCGCCCGCTCGCTTCTCCAACGACTCAACCAGCGGCATCTCGAACAGAATCCCGGCGACGGCAAACTCGCGGCCCGGATCGCCAGCTACGAACTCGCCGCCCGCATGCAGCTGAGCGTTCCCGAGATCACCGATCTCACCACCGAACCCGCCCACGTGCTGGCCAGCTATGGCGCCGACGACACCCGGAACCCCATCAAGGCCGACTTCGCCCGGAACTGCATTCTCGCGCGTCGACTCGTCGAACGCGGCGTCCGCTTCGTCCAGTTGTTCAACGGCGCCTACGCCAGCGGCGGGGAACTGAACTGGGACGGTCACAACAAGCTGAAGGAACAATATGACCGGCACGCGGCCATCCTCGACCAACCCGCCGCCGCGCTCATCCGCGACCTGCGCCAGCGCGGCCTGCTCGAGGACACCCTCGTCGTCTGGTGCACCGAGTTCGGCCGGATGCCGTTCTTCCAGAAGGGCGCCCAGGGACGCGACCACAACCCCAATGGATTCACCTGCTGGCTGACCGGCGCCGGCGTCAAACCCGGGGTCAGCCACGGCGCCACCGACGAACTCGGACAACGCGCCATCCAGAACATCCACCCACTCTACGACCTCAACGCCACCATCCTCCACCTGCTCGGCATCGACCACGAACGCCTGACCTTCGAACACAACGGCGTCCAACGAAGGCTCACCAACGTCGAAG
>CAYZAE010000038.1:38577-43127 GCA_964476125.1 uncultured Verrucomicrobiota bacterium
TCCGTTGACGCCAGGGGCTCCCTGGGACAGGCTCGCTGCGTTCCTCAAACCCCCGGTCCGCGACCGCTCAGACCCTCATGAAAATCCAAGCCTTTCTCCCCACCCTCGCGCTCGGCGTCTTCCTGGCCGCCTCCCATCTGCTCACGCACTCCGCCTCCGCCGCCGACGCATTCGTCCCCCTCTTCAACGGCCGCGATCTGACGGGCTGGCGGATTCCGGAGGGAGACGGCGGCCACTGGAAAGTGGTCGGCGGGGTCATCGACTACGATGCCCAGAGCGAATCCAAGAGCTCCCGGGATCTGATGACGGAGAAGGAATACGGCGACTTCACCCTGCGCCTCGACTGGCGCATCAAGGAAACGCCCTACATCAATCCGAACGTCCCCTACATCCTGCCCGACGGCTCCCACGCCCGGGACGTCCACGGGAAGGAAATCCGCCTCCCGCTCCCCGACTCCGACTCCGGCGTCATTCTGCGCGGCGACGTGAAGTATCAGGTCAACATCTGGTGCTGGCCCATCGGCTCCGGAGAGATGTACGGCGTGCGCACCGACGGCTCGATGCCCGCGGAAGTCCGCGCCGCCGTGACGCCCCGGACCCAGGCCGACAAACCGGTCGGCCAATGGAACAGCTACGAAATCACCGTCCGCGGCGGAACCATCACCGTCGTGCTCAATGGCAAGACCGTGATCCCCGGCGCCACCATTCCCGGCATGCCCGCCCGCGGTCGCATCGGATTCCAGCACCACGGCGGCAAGGCCAACGGGATCTGGAACAGCCCCCCCAGCCTGCTCCAGTTCCGCAACATCGAGATCCGCGAACTGCCCTGATCCGCTCGGCCCACCCGATCCCGTCCACCCGTTCAAAAACTCGGCGCCGCGCCCGCGGCGGTGTTGCGGTCGGCGCATTGCCGAGTTTTCAGTGGTGGGTCACCGCCTCCGAGTTGTCGGTGCGGGGGGAATGAAATGCGGGAGCCCCCGGAGATCGCGCCCCATGCCGACAGGCATGGCAGAATCCTGCCTCTTTCCGGAGGGGAAGGACCCTTTCCCGAAACCAGGAAGGGTGCCGGAGTTCGACCCCAAACCCACAACTTCGGGATGCACCGGCGGCGGTGTGGATTACAACTTGGAGCTAGCCAAGCCGGCGAAGGCGAGTTAGCAGTCTGTTACTCAGCCCGAATTCCAACCATGAACACGCTTCTCCCGTGCCGGGCCGGCGCAGTCGCCATCACCAAAACCCTCGCCCTGGCCTTCCTGGGATCCCTCGCCGCCCCAGCCGACGTGGTGACCCTCCAGTTCGGAGGCACCGTGACCTCCGTCTACAGTCCCACTGGGGCCGTCCCGACCTCCCTGATTCAGGTGGGAGATCCCGTCCAGATCAGCGTCCGCTACGACACAACAACCCCGGACTATCGGCCCGACGCCAACTGGGGCGGATACAACAGCTCCGGATGGCTCAAGGTGCAGATCCGCGACATGGCCTTCGAGCGCACCAGCGGCATCAACGTGGAAGTGCTGAACGGAGCGAACGGGAATCAGCATCTTTTCCAGGTGATGGGCGAGGGACCCACCTCCGCCTGGCCCCAGGAACTGTCCGGATTCGACGAAAGGCGGATGATGCTCGGAGTCTGGGAAACCCAGGCGCCCATCGACCTGCTGGCCGGACCCGGGCTGCCGACCAGCCTCGACGTCACCCGCGCCGACTACGCCATCGGCGAAATCGGAGTCAGCTCCGCCAACCTGAACATGTTCACCGCCCAGTTCCGGCTTTCGATGATTCCGGAACCTGGCACCGCCTCCCTCCTCCTGCTGGGGGGAATCTGCTGGCTCCTCACAAGCACCACGAAGTCACGGCTTGGATCTCCCGGACTGAGGAACACCTGATCCCAGGCACGCACATCCCTTCCACGGCGGACGAGGTCAGTCAGGCCGTGTTCCCCGACGCCTTCGTGTTCGAGATGGACGACGCGCGCGTGTGCAAGAAACGCACGGCGGACTGAAAAGTTCGGCAGGCCATGGGATGGCGGCGGGCGATTCTAGAACGCCGAGGGCAGACGGAGGCCGCTCCCGACACGCGCCGGCACGAAGGATTCCTCGCCATCCAACCCATCACTCGAGGCCGGCAAAAGTTCATATTCCCCCTGCCCCGCCAATTCCTTCACCTGGGGAGGCATGCAACGGCAGATCAGGGTGCTGATGTCTCCCGTCGCGGCACGAAGATGCAGAATGGGCCCCATCGGCACCGGCCCGTCCTCAATGACCCGCGCCACCACCACGTCCCGTGCGTCGGTCAACCCACGTTCGATGGCGAACCGTCGACCCGGCAGCACGGAACCAAATTCACGGAACGCCGCGGCTTCCAGGCTTCGAGCCACAAACACGAGGGAGGCCCTGGAACTGTCCCGAAGCACTTCCCAAATCACCGGGTCACCGGCCGTGTTCAGCGTGATGCGGATTCCCTGCCACGGGGACGACCCGACGGTGCCATCCGGGGCAAGGTCGAGTCGCCAACGATAGGTCCACTGCGTGTAACTGCGGCCATGGAGGGTCTCACTTCCCTCGCTGAAATGGAGGGAAGGCACTTCCACCCAATCCGCCCCACCGCTGACTTCCAACCTTTCCCGCAGCAGAAGAGGCGCCATTCGCACGGCCGGAATCTCCTCGGGCATGGGGCTCCGGGGCTTGTAGAGAATGGCCGCCGGAAACCGATGGTCAGCCCGCGCCTGGATGGCCGCGCGCTCCTGCTCCCCCAGCCATCGCCGCCCCGTCGCGCAGCCAAGAAGGACGACGCAAGCCATGGACACCCAGATCCATCTGCAGCCACCGAGCACGGCTTTCATCGTATCGCTACCAGCCGAGTGTCCAGGTCATGAAGCCCCAGCCTCTGGACCCCATGCCGCCGAAACCCGTCCCGCCTCACACCGACCAGGGAGCGCGGTACTCGCGGGTCAGCCACTTCGGGTCGCCGGTGCCGCCGGTGAATTCAAAACGGGCCGGGTCCCAGCCGAAGGACGCGTGGTGATAGTAACTCTGGTTCAGCAGGTGACAGCAGATCGCGGAGCGCGCGCCCACCTGCTCGTTGGTGATCGGCTTGCGGCGGGCTTTCACGCAGTCCAGGAAATCCGCGATGTGGTTCGAACTGACGTACAGCCGCTCCTTGGCGTCCTTGAGCAGGAGCGACTCCGCCTTCCGAACCTCCGCCGTGACGGAGGTGTCCGTCTCCTTGCCCTTGTAGGATGCGACGGTCTTCCCGCCGAGGATCACCTCGAACCGGCCGCGGTTCACATTCACCACACCGTTCTCACCGAAAAACTCGATGCCGAAACCGTCCCCATGCGTCACGACGACGCCACCGGCATAGACAAGTTTCGCGCCGCGCTTGGCCTTCGGATCCGCCGCAGCCTTCACCTCCACCGGCCCGCTGGCGTCCATGCCCAGTCCCCACTGCGCAATGTCGAGATGGTGCGCCCCCCAGTCGCCCACGCCGCCGCTTCCGTAATCACTGTAATTGCGCCACGCCGGGAACCCCTGATGAATCCCGCGCGGGCTCAGCACGGAACTGTAGGCCCGCAGCGGAGCCGGACCGCACCACCGGTCCCAATCCAAACCCGGCTCGGCCGCCTCTTCCGCCAGATCACAGGGCAGCCCCGGATCGCCGAAGCTGCATTCGACACGGCTCACCTTGCCGATGACCCCGTTGCGCACCAATTCACAGGCCACCCGGAACTCGTTGCTCGACCGCTGCATCGAGCCGGTCTGGAGCACGCGCCGGTGGGCGTCCACGGCTCGAATGACCTCCACGGCCTCCCGGATGTTGTGCGTGAGCGGCTTTTCGCAATACACGTCCTTCCCGGCCTTCAGCGCGGCCAGCATCGGGATGGCATGCCAATGGTCGGGGGTGGCGATGCAGACGGCGTCGATGTCCTTGCGCTCGATGAGTTCCCGGAAGTCGTTGTACGCGGCGCAGGCCGTGTTGCCGTACTGCTTGTCGACCCTCCGCTTGGCGTCGTCGCGACGCTGGGTGTCCACGTCGCACACCGCCAGCACCTGGGTGCCCCGGGAAAGAAAACCGCCCAGCAAACCACGCGACTGGGTGCCCATGCCGATGAAGCCCATCCCAATGCGGGAGTTCGCCGGCGTCTCCGCACTCCAAAGCCGGCCGGGAAGGATCAGGGGACCGGCCGCGCCCAGGGTGGCTGCGGCTTTAAGAAAGTGGCGACGATGGATCCGGGGATTGGCGTTCATGGGTGGGTGTCGAGCCACCGTGCACCCGCCCGGGAAGCGCGAACAAGAAATTATCTCGGCGCCGGCCGCGATCGGCGCGCATCCCCAACTTGTCGGCGAGCGAGACCCGCTGCGGGAAGAGAAGGCAGAAGGGACGGTATGGACTGCGGAGACATGTCGCCGCTTTGGATTCAACGCGGGCTGGGGAACCGACGTCGGGGAGCGCTCCAACCTCGGGGACCGACAGGGCGACCTCCTCTCTCACCAACGCCTCGGGGTCAGGGGCGATGGTCACTGATGTTCTCACGAGCGCACCGTGGCATCGGG
>CAYZAE010000039.1:0-42932 GCA_964476125.1 uncultured Verrucomicrobiota bacterium
TAAGATTAAGATTAAGATTAAGATTAAGATTAAGATTAAGATTAAGATTAAGATTTTTGGACGGACTCGAGGGCATACTTTCCTGGGTCGCCCTCTCCCCAGTCACCCCACCCCCATCTCCCATCGTATTCTTAATCTTAATCTTAATCTTAATCTCACTCCTCATCCGCCCCCACTCCCCCACACCGACCCTCCCCAGTGTCACGCCAGAATATCCTTCACGAGATGCCCGTGAATATCCGTCAGCCGGAACTGCCGCCCTTGATACGTGTAAGTCAGGCGCTCATGATCGAGGCCGAGGCAGTGGAGGAGGGTGGTTTGCAGGTCGTGCACATGCACCGGTTTGTCGACGACATGGAATCCCATCTCATCGGTGGCGCCGTAATTCACGCCGGGCCGGATGCCACCGCCCGCGAGCCACATGGAGTAGGCCTGCGGATGGTGATCCCGGCCGAGGCTGCGACCGAGCGCGGCGTTGCTCTCGACCATGGGTGTCCGACCAAACTCGCCTCCCCAGACCACCAGCGTCGAATCCAGCAGTCCGCGCTGCTTGAGATCGGTCACCAGGGCGGCGCTGGCCTGGTCGGTGGCGGCGCAGTTTCCCTTCAGATTGCCGGCGACGTCCGAATGGGCATCCCAACCTTCGTGGTAGATGTTGATGAAGCGCACCCCCCGCTCGACCATGCGCCGGGCCAGCAGACAGGCCCGGGCAAAGGAAGGCTTGTTCGGATCGCACCCGTACAGTTCCAGCGTGGCCGGGCTTTCCTTCCTGAGGTCCATCAGTTCCGGCGCCGAGGTCTGAAGCCGGTAGGCCATTTCGTAGCTCTGGATGCGGGACGCGATTTCGGGATCGCCGATCTCCCCCAACTGGCGCCGGTTCAGGTCGCCGACCAGATCCAGCGTGTCCCGCTGAAGTTTCGCATCGACGCCCTTGGGGCTGGAGACGTTGAGAATCGGGTCGCCTGAGTTCCGGAAGCGGACGCCGGAATGGTAGGTCGGCAGGAATCCGCTGGACCAGTTGGCGGCGCCGCCGCTGATGCCGGCACCCGTCGACATCACCACGAACGCGGGCAGATCCTGGGTGACGCAACCCAGGCCATAGGTCACCCACGAACCCATGCTGGGACGACCGGGCTGCCCGAAGCCGGTGTTGAAGAAGATCTGCGCCGGGGCGTGATTGAACTGGTCGGTCTTGCAGGAGCGGATGACGCAGATGTCGTCCGCGACACGTCCCAGGTGCGGGAGAATTTCGGACAACTCGGTGCCCGCCTGCCCGTGTCGGACGAACTTGAACTGGGGCCCGAGCACGGCGGCATCGGGTCGGATGAACGCGTACCGCTGCCCCATGATGACCGAGGGCGGAAGCGGCTTGCCCTCCAGCTTGCTCAGCTCGGGTTTGTTATCAAAGAGGTCCAGCTGGCTGGGCGCCCCCGCCATGAACAGATGAATGACCGCCCGGGCCTTGCCCGGAAAATGCGGTTCTTTCGGAGCCAGCGGATTGATGGCCCCAGGCGCCGCCAGAACCCGGCGGCCCAGGGCATCGGTGAGCAATCCGGCCAGGGCCAGTTTTCCCACCCCGATGCCGCAGTCGCGCAGGAACCAGCGCCGCGAAATGGCCTGACCACCCAGCAGTCCCGAAGTTGCTTCACGTTGTTGCATGGAATCGAAAATCCGAGGTTCACCAACAGCGGACCTCCCGGGCCGGGGAGCACTCACGCCCCAGGCCCCGGCCCGCTCATCCGCGTGTCACCGTTTCGTCGAGGTTCAGGAGGGCTCGCGCCACCGCCGTCCAGGCCGCTCGCTCCAGCGGACTGCCATCCCCCGCTCCGGCGATCTCCTCCGCCTTGAGATCCCCGCTCGTCAACCGGGCGAGCTGGGCCCGATAGAAATCGACCACCTTCCCGAGCTCCTCCGGTTCCGGCGAACGGGTGAGCATGCGCCGGAAAAGCCACCGCGCACGTGCCTCATCGCCGGGAACGGCATCCACGACCTTGCGTCCCAGAGCCTGGGACGCCTCAAGGAAAACCTCGTCGTTGAGCAGGGCCAGCGACTGGAGCGGCGTGTTGGAAACCTCGCGCCGGGCCGAGCAGGCCTCCCCGCTCGGGGCGTCGAACAGGCTGAAGGTCGCGTAGGGCGCGGTGCGCTTCGCAAAGGTGTACAATCCGCGCCGGTACCGGTCCTCCCCCTTGCTGACCACCCAATCGAGCGGCCCGTAGGTCCCCTCCCGCGTGATGCTGGGAATCTGGGGCGGGAAAACGCTGGGGCCGCCGAGCTTCTCGGAAAGCAATCCCCCCGCACGAAGCGCCAGATCGCGCACCAGTTCCGCTTCCAGCCGGAATCGCGGGGCACGCGCCAGCCACCGGTTCTGCGGATCCTTCTCCAATACCTCCGGCGTCACCCGCGCGTCCTGGCGGTAGGTCGCGCTCATCACGATCAGCTTGTGCATCTGCTTCTGCGACCAACCGCGGTCCATCAACTCCACCGCCAGCCAGTCCAGGAGCTCTGGGTGGCTCGGAAGCTCGCCCTGGAATCCGAAATCCTCCGTGGTCCGAACCAGACCCCGGCCAAAGAACGCCGACCAATGCCGGTTCATCGTCACCCGCGCCGTCAGCGGGTTCTCCCGGGAAACCAGCCATCGCGCAAAGCCCAACCGATCCTTCGGCTGCTCCTTCGTCAACGCCGCAAACAACGCCGGTATTCCCGCCTTCGCCTCCTCCGTCGGCTGCAGATACTCGCCCCGGTTCCGGATCCGCGTGACCCGTGGGTTCTCCGGAGGACGCTCCTGCATCACCAACGTCGTCGCATACCCCGGCATCTCGCGACGGAGCTTTTCGATCTCCGAACGGGCCGACGCCAGCTCCGGTGCGGACGCACAGAACAAGCCCACCAGCGCCTCGCGCTCCTGGGCCGTGCGCTCCGACGCCGGCTTGCGCAACGCCAGCTGAACCGGATCCGGCCAGTTCAACGCCTCGGCCCCCCGCGGATCCGTGGTCACCGAAATCCGGAACCGCCCCAGACCCGCCGCGTAGTATTTCTCGAAAAGCATCGAGACCTCGAACTCCGCGGCCTCCAGCGGCTTCTCCAACTGGAACACCGCCACATGCGTGCGTCCCTGCCCACCGTCAATCGCCCACCCGGACTGCTGGTCCTGATCAATCGCCTTGTCCGCGCCATTCCCTCCGGAGGCATACGATTGCGTCGCCCGCACGAACTTCGCGGGCTGGCCACCGACCGACACCGCGAAGGTCGACAGGAAGAAATCCCCGAACGGGCCCTCGTACGAAACCCGGCCTGGACCCCGCCGCGGCAGGCGGTCATCCGGCAGGGCCTCCAAACGGAACGCTGTAATGCCCCTGGCCTCGGTCTTGAACTTCAACTCGTACGTGTCGCTCTTGGTCTGGTCGCTGCTGACAAATACCGACGCATCCTCCTGCACGGTCAGCACCGGCACCCGGCTCGTCGCCGTCACCGGCCGCAGCGGGGTCCACACCCGGACCCGGTCCGCCTCGCGCTGCTGCCAGGCCTCGAACTTGCGGGCAAAATGCTCGAGCCGACGCGCCTCCAGCGGACGCGGGTCGGGCTTTTCGGCGCCGAAGGAAAGTCGAAGCCGTCCCAGGACGTGCTGTCCGCCGAATCGCTGCGAAAGCCGGACCTGGAACCGCGCCCCGCCCGCCAGCGTGACCGGGGATTCAAAGCGGAAGGTGGCCCGACGATTGATGTTCCACGCCCCCTCCCCCGACACCCCCCAGCCGCTGTCGTCCCGGCCATCGATGGCATTGCGGACCGGGAAACCGGACTGTTCGAAGTCGGCCGTGGCGGCCGTGATCTTCACCGGCTTGAGGGATTCGGAACCGGTCAACGGCGCCGCCAGGACCTCGATCTCGCCGAGCACAAAATTGCCGTTGCCCGCCCGGCCCGGCCCCTTCTTCGGCAGCGCATCGTCCGCCAGGGCATCGAGATTCAGCAGACCGACGCTCGCCGCGGTCACCTCGTACTCAAAGGTGTAGGTGTCCTTGTCCGGCACCGGCCCGCCGAACCGGTGGGACCCATCCTCCAACCGCTCCGCCACGGCACCACTCTCCGCCACCACGCGCAGGGGGGTCGGCGTCACCAAAACCACGTCGGACTCCGGAGGGAACCGGTTCGGAAGCTCCGCCGTGAGTGACTCCGCACGCTGCTCGATCTCCCGGCGGCGCGCTGCAATCGCCGGATCCGGAACATCCATCACCGGCTCGTCCGCGTTGTCGAGAAACGCCATGAACCCGTAATACTCCCGGTGCTGGATGGGATCGTACTTGTGCGTGTGGCATTGCGCACACGACATCGTCAGCCCCAGCCAGGTCGTCGCCGTGGTGTGCACGCGGTCGACCATCGAGTAAAAGCGGAACTCGAGCGGATCGACGCCCCCTTCCTCGTTGATCATCGTGTTCCGATGAAACCCGGTGGCGATCCGCTGCGCCGCCGTGGCTCCGGGCAGGAGATCCCCCGCGATCTGCTGAATCGTGAACTGGTCGAAGGGAAGATCCTCGTTCAGCGCCCCGATCACCCAGTCCCGCCAAGCCCACATGGATCGCGGCCGGTCCTTCTCGTAGCCGTTGGTGTCGGAGTACCGCGCCAGATCCAGCCAGCGCCGCGCCCATCGCTCCCCGTAATGCTTCGAGGCCAGCAGCCGGTCCACCAGCCGCTCATAGGCCTCCGGGGAGGCGTCCGAAAGAAACGCCTCCGCCTCCTCCGGTGTGGGAGGAAGACCGATCAAATCCAGAAACACCCGGCGCACCAGCGTCACCCGATCCGCCTCCGGCGAAGCCTTCAATCCCTCCCGGGCCAGCCGGGCCCGGATGAAATGATCAATCGGATTGCGCGCCGGGGACGGACCGTCGATGGCCCCCGGAACCGCCGGCCGTCGCGCAGGCACGAACGCCCAGTGAGGCTGGTAATCCGCCCCCGCTGCCACCCAGCGCCGGAGCAACTCCTTCTGGCTGGCCTGCAGCGGATGCTTCGTGGACGGCGGCGGCATCAACTCGTCCTCGTCCGCCGTCGTCAACCGCTGGATCAGCGAAGACTCCTCCGGCTTGCCCGGGACGATCGCGGATTTGCCCGACTTCGCGGGGCGCAACGCCTCCTCCCGGGAATCCAGTCGCAACCCGCCCTTGCGCGTCTTGTCATCGGGGCCGTGGCACTTGAAGCAGTGCGAGGCGAGGATTGGGCGGACATCCCGCAGGAAATCCACGGGGCCAGACCCGGTGCTGGAACCGGCGTCGGCCGCAACCGAGGCCAGGTTGGAAAACGCCCAGGCGGCTAACCCCAGGACCGTCGAATCGAAACGGAGGGAATGGGCGATACGCATACGCATGGCTGACGTTCCCGATAGTGCCGAGGAACCGACGCGAAACAAGAGGCGGAATCGCACGGCGGTCGCCCGGACCTCGCGATCTCATCGCAAATCTAGGGTTGGGCGGATGGATCGTTCATGTTCAACCCACAGCCGGCGCAATGTTTCCAGGGGGGCCAGCCACCCCCTTCCTGCTCCCAGGAGTATCCACACCGGGGACACTTGGGGACGTAGTTGTCCGAGCAAAGATTCTCGTTGAGATACCACCCCACGATGAACACGAGGAAGCCCGCCCCAAAAGCCACCCCCGCCTCGCGATCCATCGAATCCTGGCAGAACCAGGTTCCGATTCCCACCACCGCGCCGGCGACAAACCAGCCGGCCAGCAGCCGTCCGGAGGTGGCATTCTTTTCGCGCACCCGCTCCTTCATGCGTGCGATGTCGTTCGCGAATCGCGGGTCCGTCTCGGGGGCGCTCATTTTAACACGGCGACGATTCAACCACCGGCAACACGTCGTGGATCGTGTCATGTGAAACTGCTTCGAGCGAGTCGTTTACATTCGTACACGGCTCGTGTGAAGGTGGAGCGTCAGGCGGAGAGGAGGCTCGCCGCATGGCTTTCGAAACCAACCACTAACTCAACCGCATCCTCTCCTATGGGCGATAAATCTCCGAAATCCGTCAACAAAGTGTCCAAACAGAAACAGGCCAAGGCCGCGACCGCGACCCAGAAGAAGGCCCAGGACGCAGCCGCCAAGAAGTCCCCCGCCGGCGCCAAGAAGAAGTAGGGCCGTTCCGCATGGCACGCGGATTTGGCGCCGCGGATTTCTCGAAAGGCCGGGACCGAGGATCAACCCCTCAGCCCGGCCTTTGTCGTGCCCCCGCAGGATCCCCACCGCCGCGAGGGATCACCAAAACTTAACTCGCGTCGGCAGAGGCGATTCGGGTATTTCGGGCAACGGCGCGAGAGAACCCTTGAACCGCCGTGAGCAGCCGCCTAAAACCCCTGCACCCCCCGGATTGATGATCGTCGAGGAGAACCAGCACGGGCGCAGCCGCATCACGGAACTGCGCCATTTCACGGGTCCCAGCCGCGAACTCTGGCCCCCGCTCGCGGAGACTTTCGCCACACTGGTCCAGGCGGATCGCTGTCTCTTCGCCCTCGGCACATACCCCAGCACGGCCCCGACCCAGGGCGCCTCCCGCACTCCCGAAGACACCACCACCACCACCGCCACCGCCACCGCCACCCCGGCCCGTCAATGGGGACGGCTGCATGACTGGTCCCGCGGACCGATCGCCGGCCCGGCCAACGGCCTCCTCAACGGTGCCCTCGTCGAACTCGCCGAACGCGCCGCCCGCGAAGGCTCCGTGCTCCACGCCCTCGCCGTCACCGGCGCCTTCGCCCTCGCCCTCCGCCTCGCCGCCGTCAGCCCCACCGAAACCTGCGTCTCCATCCTGCTCCTGACCGGGCGGACCGAACCCGCGGCACGCGAAGCGCTCGAACGATTGTCCCTGGTGGAAGACACCCTCCGCCTCGCCCACGAATACCGCCAGGCCCGGGAATCCGCCACCCACCACGAAGGCCTCACCGGCACCCTGGAACTGCTCGGCAACGTCCAGGGACGCGACCGCTTCTACGCCGCCGCCATGGCCCTCTGCAACAGCCTCGCCGACCGCTTCGGCGCCGAACGCGTCAGTCTCGGCTGGTTCCGCGGCCCCAGCATCCGCCTCACCGCCGTCAGCCGCACCGAACGCGTCAACCGGCAGATGGAACTCGCCCAGGGCCTCGAATCGGTCATGGAGGAAGCCGCGGATCAGGACGCCGACCTCGCCTTCCCCCCTGAAGGCGACGGCTGGATCACCCGGGAACACGCCCAGTTCAGCCAGCGCAACACCTCCCCGCACCTCGCCACCCACCTCCTCCGCGCCCGCTCCGAAATCACCGGCGCCCTCACCCTGGAACGCGCGGCGCGCCCCTGGGACGCCACCGAACGCCAGCAGATCCGCGTGGCCCTCGACCTGCTCGGGCCGCGCCTCGACGACCTCTTCCGCCAGGACCGCTGGTGGGGCGCCCGCCTGGGCACGCGCCTGCGGGAAAGCTCCGCCGTGTTTCTCGGACCCCGCCACACCTGGGCCAAATTGCTCGGGCTCGGCATTCTCGCCCTGCTGCTGGCCCTGGTCTTCGTCCGGCTCCCCTACCGGGTGGAAAGCAACTTCAGTCTGCGCGCCGAGCATCTGGCCCAGATCGGGGTGCCTTTCGACGGCTATATCGCCCAGGCGCATGTGCGCCCGGGTTCACTCGTCACCAACGGCCAGCCCCTGCTGCAGCTCGACGTCCGCGACATCCTGCTGGAGGAGGCCGCCGCCACCGCGGAAATCCAGCGCTACCAGCGGGAAATGGAAAAGTCCCGGGCCAGCGCCTCCCTCGGCGAAATGCGGGTGGCCGAGGCGCTCGTCCGCCAGAACACCGCGCGCCTGGCGCAGATCCGGAACCGCATCGAACTCGCCACGCTCCGGAGCCCGTTCGACGGCGTGGTGATCGAGGGCGATTACCACGAACGGCTGGGTCAGACCCTCCGCCAAGGGGAACCGCTCTTCCGCATCGCGCGCCTCGACCGGCTGTTCGTCGAGGCCGAGGTGCCGGAACGCGATGTGCACGAACTGAAGGGCATCGAGACCGGCGAGATCGCCTTCCTGACGCAGCCCGCGTTCACTTTCGACATCCGCGGCCAGACCCTCGAACCCGCCGCCGTCACGCGCGAGGGCGGCAACGTCTTCCTCTACCGCTGCGAACTGGCCCAGCCGCCCGAAGGCTGGTTCCGCCCCGGCATGCAGGGCATCGCCAAGATCAACGTCGGACCCCGGCGCCTGATCTGGATCCTCACCCACCGGACCCTCGACTTCCTCCGGCTCCACCTCTGGTGGTGAACCCGCCCCCCCGATGGCCAGCGCCACCGAAACGTTCTCGGAATCCTGGCACCGGGTCGCCAGCCAGCGGATCTCCCTCCACCCAGGCGTGCGCGTCCGGCGCCAGACGTTCCGAGGCGAACGGTTCTACGTGCTCGAGGACCCGCTCTCGAACCAGTTCTTCCGGCTCCGCCCCGCCGCCTACGAATTCGTGGCCCGGCTCCGGCGCGACCGGACCGTCGACGAAGCCTGGCAGGAATGCCTGCAGCGCTACCCGGACGAGGCCCCCGGGCAGGAGGCCGCCCTCCGCCTGATCGGCCAGCTCTACCAGGCCAACCTGCTGCACTACGAACGCGCCGGCGACACCGACACACTCTTCCAGCGCTACCACAAGCGCACCCAGCGCGAGTTCAAGGCCCGGCTCGCGAACATCATGTTCTTCCGGATCCCCCTCCTGGATCCGGACCGCTTCCTCCAATGGGCCCTTCCCCTCGTCCGCCCGCTGTTCGGACCCATCGGCGTCCTGCTCTGGCTCGGGGTCGTCGTGCTCGGCCTCAAATCGCTGGCCGAAAACTGGTCCGCCGCCCTGGACCAGTCCCAGGGCGTGCTCGCCCCCGGGAACCTGGCCTACCTCTACCTCTCGCTCGTCGTGCTCAAAACACTCCACGAGCTCGGCCACGCCTTCGCCTGCCGGCGCTACGGCGGCGAAGTCCACACACTCGGCGTGCTGTTCATGATCTTCACGCCCGTGCCCTACGTGGACGTCACCTCCAGCTGGAGCTTCCGCGCCCGCTGGCAACGGATCCTCGTCGGCTTCGCCGGCATGCTCGTCGAACTGTTCGTCGCCGGCATCGCCACCGTGGTCTGGGCCCGCACCGGACCCGGCACCGTCCACAGCATCGCCTACAACGTGATGTTCATCGCCAGCGTCAGCACGCTGGTGTTCAACCTCAACCCGCTGCTCCGCTTCGACGGCTATTACATCCTCAGCGATCTGCTCGGCATCCCCAACCTCGCCCAACTCGCCAACCGCCAGCTGACCCACTTCTGCGAACGGCACCTGTTCGGCGTCCGCGCCACACTCTCCCCCGCCCGCTCCCGCACCGAAGCCGCCTGGCTCTCCACCTACGGCGTCACCAGCGGCATCTACCGCGTCTTCGTCTTCGCCGGAGTCCTGCTCGCCGTCGCCGACCGCTACCTGCTGCTCGGCCTGATCATGCTCGCGACCTGCGCCTTCGCCTGGGTGATCACCCCCACCTTCCTGTTCACCCGCTACCTCTGGGCCAGCCCCCGCCTCGACCGCGTCCGACCCCGCGCCGTCGTCGTCGTCGCCCTGCTCGGCTCCGCCCTCGTCACCCTGCTCGCCATCCTCCCCTTCCCCCACTTCTTCACCGCCACCGGCGTCGTCCAGGCCGCCCAACGCGCCCTCGTCGTCACCGAAACCCCCGGCCGCGTCGAACGGCTCACCACCCAGGCCGGACACAACGTCAGCCCGGGCGAGATCCTGATCGAACTGTCCAACCGGGAACTGGAACTCTCCCTCGAATCCACCCGCGCCGCCCTCGACGAAATCGATGCCCGGCTCCGCCAGACGCTGTCCGCCCAGATCGCCAACCGACAACCTCTCGAAGCCCGGCGTCAGGTGCTGCTCGACCAGCAAACCCGCCTCGAACAACAACTCGAGGCCCTCCGCGTCCGGACCCGCATCCCCGGACAATGGACCTCCCCCGGCGTTCATGAACTGATCGGCCGCTGGCTGCCCCGCGGCGCACCCCTCGGACTCGTGCTCAACCCCGGCGGATTCGAGTTCGTCGCCATCGTCCGCCAGACCGACGCCGACCGCCTCTTCGGCGGGAACGATGTGCCCACCCGCGTCCGGCTCGCGGGCCAGACCCATTTCACCGTCGAACTGCCCTCCGTGCGGATTGTACCCGGCGACCGGCGCACGCTTCCCAGCGCCGGCCTCGGCTGGCTCGGCGGCGGTGAAATCCCCACCGAACGCCGCGACACCGAAGGTCGCCAGGCCGCCGAACCGTTCTTCGAGGTGCGCGGCCTGCTCCCCACCACGCCGGAGGTCTCCTACGCCGACGGCCAGACCGGTCACATGCGGTTCCGGCTGCCCCCGAAACCCCTGCTCCAACAAGGCTGGCGGCGGCTCCGACAACTCCTCCAGCAGCGCTACCAATGGTGACGCATCCCCTCCCCGACTGGAGCTGGAAGGAGCCCGAACCGCTCCCCGACGGCCTCGACCTCGTCGTCGATTCCCTGCTCGGCCGCTGGCAACGGCGCCCCTCCTGCAGCCGGCCCCTGGAGGAAATCACCCGCACCGCCATCGACCTCGCCCCACAGTTCGAACCGCTCGACAACCCCACCCTCCAGGAGCGGCTCCGCGAATTCCGCGAACAGTTTCCCCGCGGCGACGCCGCCCAAAACCCCCTGCTCGCCCCCGCCCTCGCCGCCCTCCGCGAGGCCGCCAAACGTTCCGTCCACCTCCATCCCTTCCCCGTCCAGATCCTCGGCGCCCTCGCCCTCCACCGCGGATGGCTCGCCGAAATGGCCACCGGCGAAGGAAAAACCCTCACCGCCGGCCTCGCCGCCGTGCTCGCCGGCTGGGCCCGCCGCCCCGTCCACGTCGTCACCGCCAACGATTACCTCGTCAAACGCGACGCCGAATGGCTCCAACCGCTGTTCCACTTCGCCGGACTCCGCGTCGGACATGTCACCGGCGGCATGCCTCCCGAGGAACGACGGCGCGGCTACGCCGCCGAAGTCACCTACGTCACCGCCCGCGAACTGCTCGCCGACTTTCTCCGCGACCGGCTCCAGCTCGACACACTCGCCGATCCCGTCCGTCGCCGCATCCAGCTGCTCGCCCAACCCGCCGCCACCCGCCGCCGGCTCACCCCGCTCGTGCTCCGCGGCCTCCACACCGCCATCATCGATGAAGCCGACAGCCTGCTCATCGACGAGGCCGTCACCCCGCTGATCATCTCCCGGCTCGTCCCCAACCCCCAACTGCACGCCGCCACCCTCCAGGCCCGCCGGCTCGCCTCCTCCCTCCAGCCCGACGTCCATTACCAGGTCAACGCCCGATACCGCGAAATCGAACTGACCCCGTCCGGCGAGGAGGCCATCGCCAACGCCTGCCGCGAACTGCCCGCTGTCTGGCATGGACGCGATCGCCGCCACGAACTGGTCCGGCAAGCCCTGTCCGCCCGCGAACTGTTCCTCGCCGGCCGCCACTACATCGTCCAGGACCGCCGCATCGTCATCGTCGACGAAGCCACCGGCCGCGCCCAGCCGATGCGCACCTGGCAGCAGGGACTTCACCAGGCGATCGAGGCCAAGGAGGAGGTCCCGCTCACCGATCCCTCGGAAACCGCCGCCCGCATGAGTTTCCAGCGGTTCTTCCGGCTGTTCCACCGGCTCTCCGGAATGACCGGCACCGCTTCCGAGGCCGCCCCCGAATTCTGGCGGATCTACCGGCTGCCCGTCCTTCGCATACCCCCCAACCGTCCCTGCATTCGACAACGGCTGCCCGACCGCTTCTTCGCCACCGAATCCGATAAATGGAAGGCGGTGGTCGACGCCATCGAATCGATCCATGGCACCGGCCGACCCGTGCTGGTCGGAACGCGAACCGTCACCGCCTCCCAACAACTCGCCCGTCTGCTTGAGGAGCGCGGTCTCGAGTTTCGTCTGCTCAACGCGGTGCACCACGCCGAGGAGGCCACCATCATCGCCCTCGCCGGCGAGGCCCGTCGCATCACCATCGCCACCAACATGGCCGGTCGCGGCACCGACATCCGGCTCGGCTCCGGCGTGCCCGGGATCGGCGGGCTGCATGTCATCGCCACCGAACGCCACGAGAGCGGACGCGTGGACCGGCAGCTCATCGGACGCGCCGCGCGGCAGGGCGACCCCGGCAGCGCCCAGCTCTTCGCCAGCGCCGAGGACGATCTCGTCCGGCGCTTCCTGCCCCGCCAATTCCACCCGCTCGTCGGCTCCGCACCCCCGGTGGTTGCCGGCCGACTGCTGTCCCGCGCCCAGTCCAAGGCCCAAAGGACGGCGTTCCGACAGCGCCAACACGTTCTCCGCAGCGACACCTGGCTCGATGAATCCCTGGCCTTCGCCCCCGGCTCCTGACATGTCCCAACACGCCCCAACCCCACGGCTCCTCCCCCCGGCAAACGGCACTTCCCCCGCGTCGCCGACAGCCCGGAGGCCGTCCAGCGCCACCGCGAAAACCATGGTCCTCGCCCTGGCCCTGCTGGCCGGTCTGGCCGCGGCCATTGTCCCGGCCTCCCGCGCGGCCGAAGCTCCCGCCCCGGCTCCATCTCCGGCTCCCCCTCCCGGCACCAACGGGCCCGCCTGGTCGCTCACCCTGACCAACTACTTCGCCCTCGTGCTCGAACGAAGCGAACGTTTCCAGGCCGACGCCGCCGCCTTCCGCGCCACCAACCGGATCGCCCGCGCCGAACGCGGCATCTTCGAACCGGCCTTCGTGGGCAGCGTCGAACACAACGAAAACCGGCGGCAGAACAACTCCCGCGACATCGTCAGCCTGGGCAGCTCGCTCTTCGACGAACGGAACAACAACTACACCTCCGCCCTCGAATTCCTCGTCCCCACCGGCGCCCGGATGCGGATCGGCTACAGCCTCCGCCGGCTCGAAAACAACCTCCAGTTCGGCAGCCGCACCAACGGCGAATACGAAACCTTCATCGGCGGCAACTTCGTCCAACCCCTGCTCAAAAACGCCGGCGTCGCCGCCACCCGCTACGGAATCCGGCTCGCCGACGCCAACGCCGAGATCGCCAAACAGGAATACCGGCGCGCCCTCAACCAACTGCTCGCCGGCGCCGAAACCGCCTACCTCGGCCTCTACCTCGCCCAGGAACAACTCGCCACCTTCCAGGAATCCGTCCGCGTCGCCGAATCGATTCTCTCCGACTTCCGCATCCGCACCGAAACCGGCAAGGCCTCGGAACTCGACATCCTCCAGGCCGAGGCCGACCTCGCCGAACGCCGCAACGGCCGGCGCGAAGCAGAACAGAAACTCGCCGAAGCCCGCGCCCGCGCCTCCACCTTCGTCGCCGCCACCGAACGCGACCTCCGCGGCCCCCTCACCGCCGAGGCACCCCGGACCGTCTCCCCCGAACGGCTCGATTTCGACGACCGCTGGAGCACGTTGTTCGACTACAACGCCGATTATCTCGCCCAGCGGAAACGCATCGAACAGGAAGGCATCCGCGTCTCCTACGCCCGCAACCAGCGTCTCCCCCAGCTCGACGTCCGCGCCAGCTACGGCATGAACGGTCTCGGCCAAACCTCCTCCTCCGCCTTCGACCAGCTCTCCACCGGCGAATTCCCCACCTGGTACGTCGGTGCCGAAGTCCGCATCCCCCTCGGCGGCGACATCCGCGCCCGCCATGAACTCGCCGCCGCCCGCGATCGCAAGGACGCCGCCGTCTACTCGCTCCGCGATCTCGAAACGCAGCTCGCCAACCTGCTCGCCACCAGTCTCCACCGGGTCCGCAACAGCCAGGCCGCCATCCTCGACACCGAAGCCGCCGTCCGCCTCAACCGCGCCCTGCTCGACACCGCCTTGGCGCGCCTCGACGTCGGCCGCGCCGAGGCCCGCCGCGTGCTCGAGGTCGAACGCGACCTGCTCATCGCCCGCCTCACCGCCCTCGCCGCCGTGGTCCAACTGCACCAGGCCAACATCGATCTCGAAGTCATCTCCGGCGTCTACCTGATCAAGCGCGGCATCGAATCGCTCGCCGGCGACCTCCCCATGCCCCCCTCCGCCGGCGGCCGCGCCCGCCCCTCCCGCATGGCGTTCGAAGGTAAACCCACCGGCACCCTCAACCCGCCCTGACCCGTCCCATGGACCCGCTCCCCTCCCCCAACCTCCTCCCCGGCCGCGCCAACCGCGGTCTCCGCGCTGTCCGCCACGCCGCGCGCCAGGCACCGCTCCTCGCCGCCCTTCTGCTCGCCGCACTCCCCGCCCCGAGCGGCCGTGCCGCCGACAAAGCCCCGGTCGAAGCCCAGGGCATCACCGGCGCGTTCCTCGACGCCACGCTGTCCGTCGCCGTGCCCGGCATCATCGGCAAGCATCACTTCAAGGAAGGCGACTCCGTGGACGCCGGACAGGTGATCGTGGAACTCGACAAGCGCATGGAGGAACTTGAGGTCGCCCGCCGCCAGGCCGTGCTCGAAAACGCCACGGAAGTCCTCCGCCGGACCGAGGAACTCGTCACCCGCACCCGCAGCGTGGCCCGCGAGGAACTCGACAAACACCGCGCCGAACACCGCATCGCCCAGACCGAACTCGAACTCGCGAAGGAACAGCTCCGTCGACGTCACATCGTCGCGCCCTTCGCCGGAATCGTCGCCGACCTGTTCAACCTCGACGTCGGCGAAGGGCTTCAGGCCCAGGCCCCCATCGTCCGGCTCGTCGACATCCAACGCTGCTGGATCACCATCAATCTCGATGCCGTGGTCGCACAATCGCTGAAGCTCGGCCAGCGCGCCTCCCTGCGGCTGGAAACCGAGGTCGGCACCCGCAATGTCGACGCCGAAATCCGGTTCATCTCCCCCGTCGCCGATCCCGCCAGCGGACTCGTCCGGGTCAAGGCGCTCTTCGACAACACCGAAGCGAAGATCCCGGCCGGCATTCCCGCCCTGGTGCGGCTGCCCGCCGCGGCAACCGCTCCTACGCCGACCCCCGCCACGGACCGCTGATCACGGACTTCCGAGGGCTGCTGAACGCCAGCACCAGGGGAGGCCCCCACTTCGGAAGCGCCGAACCCGTGGTGGCAATCGCCATGGCCACAGCCACCAGAAGTTCCTCCGGCAAAAACGGCTTGAGCAGAATCGCGGCGATGTCCAGCCACGTGTCCGGGCCCGGGGACGGCTCGGGCAGCGTCGCCGTTGCCACAATCACGGCCATCGGGATCTCCGCGCCCCGGACTTTCGCGATCAGTTCCAGCCCGGTCATTCCCGGCATGTTGTGATCCGTGAGCAACACATCGAACCGTTCCCTCCGAATCCTCTCCCAGCCCTCGAAACCATCCACAGCCGTCTCCACCTCGTACCCGGCCCGAACCAGGATCCCACGGAACAAATGGCGCAGGAAGTCCTCGTCCTCCACGACGAGAATGCGTCCCGACGGCGGATCAGCCACCCCGCTCGCCAGCGCCTTGGGCTGACAGGCCGGCTCAGGACAAGCCCCGCATTCATTCGCGACACGGAGCTGATCCGCCGTCACCCAAGGGGACGCAAGTGGGGACGGCCAAAACCCGGGATACCACGTTGCCGGCGTCGAAATCCGCGATTGGATCCGCCTCGGAGAGGTCACGGATGCCCCCTTGGATCCGGACCCACCCCTCGGGAGGACCTTGATCAGGTCGCACAACCACCCCGCATCGGCCGCCTGGGTACCGCGTGCACCTTCGGATTTCATGAACCCATCCTCCTCCCGGCACGCTCCGCCCAGCCATGGGGTGTTGACCCAGTCTCGAAACCCTTGACCCCCTCCGGCCTGCGGTAGGATTCGTGGCAACCTGGGGCAAGAAGACAGTCCAAGCAGGGTAGGTATGTCCCCCATGGTGCAGGAGTGGTTTGCGGCCCTAGCTTGACCCCTGGGATGAAGCGCGGGCGGGAAGGAGAACGGTTCCTCCTCTTCCATGACCCACGCGGGTGCGCTTCACCCTGACCGTCCGCCAACAACTCGCCTCCTCCCCCCCGCAAGGAGACCATCCCCCGCGCCTCCACCATGAAAACCACTCTTCGATACCTCAACCTCGACGCCCAGGACACCTGGCATCGACAGGTCGAGGAACAACTCCTGGGCTTGCACCTGCTCACCCCAATCACCGCCGCCGAGGTGATCCTGGAACACCTGAGGGAAACCGATCCCCCTTTCCGGGCCCAGATCCACCTGGATCTGCCCGGACCCGCCGTGCACGACGGCACCGCCCGCAGAATCCGTGCGAAAGCCGCGCTCGTCCACGGCCCCGGCATGGCCTCCGAAGGCAGGGACAGCACGCTCGAGGCCGCCCTGCTTAAGGCCACCCAGGCACTCAGCCGAAAAATCCAGGCCCGCAAACTGCGACACCTGGAACGTGAGAAGAGCCAATTGCAGTCCAGCGCAAATTCGGGCCGTTGGTCCCACGCCCCGCCCGGACGAAGGGTTTGAAACCCCCGAATCCCCGCCGGACAGAGCGGCTCTCTCGCCGGGCCCCGACCCGGGCGTGAGAGCCCGCCTTCACGTCCTTGGCCATCAGGATCGCAGAACCGTCGTCCGAACCCCCACCCACAGCATCGGCACCAGACCCGCCTGCCCCGTGAAACTTCCCGACACCGGCGGAACCCCGGCAGGATTCCGACTGACCGCCGCAGCAATATGCGACGTGCCGGTCATCTCCCCCGAGGTGCTGTCGAACCCCCGCCAACCCGCGCCCGGCAGATAAACCTCCGCCCAGGCATGCGTGGATCCCCCGGAATCCGACGCCGACCCGTTCACACAGAGATACCCGCTCACAAAACGCGCCGGGATGCCCAGCGCACGACAGGTCTCGATGAACAGTGTCGCGAAATCCCGGCAGGACCCGGTGCGGCTTCGCAGGGTCTGATCCGGCGACTGCACCCCTTCAGCATGCCGCTCGGCATAGCCGAACTCGCGGGCAATGGTCCGGTTGATGGTGTCCAGAAGCGAAAAAGTCTGCGTCACCTGCCCCGGACTCCAGAACCGCGCCACCCACCCCGCGAAGTCACTCCCCTCCGTCGCATAGCAGAGGTTCCGATAGGGACTCAGGTCCGGCCAATCCTCCCGCGGATATTCGAACGGGTAGTTCACCGCCCAGGTGTCCACCAGGAAATCGAGAGGGTTCTCCTCGAAGTGCTGGATCACCACCTCACTCCCGATCACCAGGGTCGGCGATCGCTCCCGAAAGGTCACCGTGCCCACCGAGTTGTCATTGAAGTCCCGATGCCACTTCACCGTGTGCCGCGACGGTGTGATCCGAAGCCGGGAGGATTCGATCCGCACATCATGCCCCTCCCGCGGCCGGATCATCAGGGTATGCGGCCCAAGCTCCACCGGCCCCCCAAACTGATAGGTGGTGAGATGCTCGATCCGGAGGCGGCGCATAGACACCATCGTCCGGCCGCGCTGAAAATTTGGAAAGCCCGGGCCGGGAAATCCTTTCCACCACTCCCACGCCGCACCCCGGACCTACTGAATCAACACGTTGTTCCCCGGCCCCCCATCAAGAATGTCGAAACCACCGCCCCCAATCAGCGTGTCGTCCCCGGAGCCACCCCGAAGCACATCCGCTCCCTCCCCACCGAAGAGGATGTCGTCATCGTCCCCGCCATCCGCATTCAATCGTATGCCCGAAGCCTTTATACCACTGGCGTTCAGGACATCATCACCACCGAAAAGGTTTACCACTAAAAAGTCAATCGCCGCCTCGGCACCAAGAATCTCAACTTGGGGCGACAGGCCGAACACCTCGGCCTTCCCCGCATCCGACTGAACCACGCAAACGTCATCCCCCTCCGTGCCGGCCACAGAGACTTCATCCAAGCCCAGATCCCCCTCACCACTCCCCGGTGTCGGCGCAAGATCCACACGAACAAAAGAGACAGCCGTCCCCGTGAGGTCCCCGACGCGAACGATATCCGATCCCCGCAACGCGTTCACCTCCACTCTCTCCAGCCCCTGGATGTCCAGGGTCACGTTCCCGATATTCCGAAACAACCGGAGGCGCGTGCCGTTGGCGGAAAGATCCATAGTCTCACTCGCATTGCTGCCATTGAAGACCAGCTTGTCGTTCCCAGCCTGACCCTCGATCTCATCGCTGCCATCCCCGGGGTTCCAAAGGAAAGTGTCGTCCGACCCGCCTCCCAGCAGCGAATCCTCATCCCGACCGCCCACCAAGAAATCCACCCCCTGGCTTCCCACGATCTGATCCTCTCCGTCCCCACCATCAAGAAAGAGACCCAGCTTCCCGGCCGAAAGGCCCGAGGCATCCATCACGTCGGCATCCCCCAAACCGCTGATCAACAGCTGATCCCGACCCACCTCGCTGTCCGTGAGGAAAACCTTCGCCGCCAACCCCGTCACCACGACGCCCGCGCCGGAATCCGAAACCTGAATTCCGTCCGGTCCCGAAGTGCCGTTCACCAGCACGGCATCCACCTCCGAATCCCCGGTGCCCCCAGCCAGCGAACTCCCCAAACCAACCATCACCTCGCCCACACCCGTCCCCGCCAGATTCTCGATCCTGACCGTATCCGCCCCTCCCAGCGCCCGGCACTCGACCCGCTCAAGCCCGCCGCCATCCATCACCACGTTGGCAATATCCCGGGACAGCCTGAACCTCGCCCCGCTGGCGGACAGTACGAATTGTTCGCCAACCGAACTCCCGTTGAATTGCAGGGTGTCTTTTCCTCCCCCGCCTTCGAGCACATCACTCGCATCCCCCGGGTTCCAGACGAAGACATCATCATCGCCCCCGCCAAGCAACACATCCGACCCCCCGTCGCCATCCAGCAAATCCTTCCCCTCCCCACCCTGCAGGACGTCCTCCAGCAAACCGCCCCGTAACGCATCCGCGCCAGGACCCCCATCCAGATGGCATCGGGGCAAGGATCCACCCGTCAAATCGAGGGAGAGCTGATCGTCCCCACCCAACCCCAGCATCCGAACCAGGGTGGTGTTCATGATCGTGGGAACGCCTCCCGAAATGGGAACGGCTCCCTGGTTCACAAGCAAAAAGTCTCTCGCATTTCGACCCACGCTCAGGGTGTTGCCCTGAAGGTCCCCCACCACCGTGAGAATCCCAGTGCCGGGATCGAAAACCGCCGACAGGATCACCTCAACACCCGCCTGAAGCCCCTGTTCGGCACGCTGCCGGGCGGCGTCGAAAGCCACCACCCTCACCGACGCCACGGCGCCGGCAGGCGGAGTCAGGCCCTGCGGAATCGACCCGTTCCCTACCCAGCGATTCCCCACCAGAGCGAGGGGAAGTCGGATCACGCTCGGAGCCCACGGCCGAAAATCCACCGTCGCCGTCGCCTGCGTCACATCGCTGCTCGCCGCCACCGAGATTCCGAAGGCATGCCCAACTCTCAGCGAAGCCGGCGCGAGTTCCAGAGACTGGAGGACGGGCGCTGCCCATCCGGTTAAAACCGGCCAAAGACCCAGACTCAAAAGCATTCCAAGGCCAGGCAAGGCGCGATTCCTCAACGTCAGGTTCATGGGCGTTTCCTTGTGATTTTCAGATTTATGTTTCTTCAAGCCCGCCCACTCCCGGCCGGGCAACCCGATCCCACCCCGTCCCGACGCGCGTCCCATCGACGCCAACAACCCAACGCCACCCCCGCCGCCAACCCCATCCATCCCACCGCCCCTCCGTCCGGAATCGCGACCACCAACGGACCCACCGTGCTGCCGCTGTTGAACCCGCTGCCGTCCGCCGAGAACTCATTGAATCGGATCGTCCCGGGAAGAAACCGGCTGGTGAACGAAAACCCGGACTGCTTCGCCCCCACCACGACATCAGTCGAGGAATCGAGCGAGAGAAAGTCCTGCGCCGACAATCCCGCGATGGCCACCGCCTGGGAGGCGTCCCAGTTGGAGTTGGGGACAACCACCCCCCCGCCGGAGGTCGCGCTCAGCGGATCCCAGTCCGGTGTCGCAAAATCAAACTCCAGCGACCAAGCCGCGATGTCGAACGAGCCACCCGTGTTGTCCACTACATACGAGTAGGTGACGGTCCCGTCGCTGTTGATGACGTACGACCCCACCACATTCCCCGAGGCGGAGGCAGCCACCAGGGCTCCCAACAACGTCATGAACCTGACCACCGGGAGCGGGGAGCCCCAGGCGCGCGACTGAAACTTGGCGGAGATCTCCATGGCAGCGCGTGTCCTACCCGGATACCCAACCAAGTCAATTCATTAGAGAAATAATTTAGAGATATTTCGCAAAGCGAAATCCCGAACGCTGTTCACCCAGGCTGGCAGCCCTCCAGCCCCCCCCCCAACAACGAAGCGGGCGGACCTCGAAATCGAAGTCCGCCCGCCTTGAAAACTCACGCCGTCGCTGTCCGACGCTACCCGCGGAGGGTTACTGGTACTTGATCACCACGTCGCTGCCCGCGAGGGCCGCGCTGGTGATCTTTTCACTGCCCTGCACCCGGAAGAACCGGGCACCCGTTCCGGCCGCAACCTTGATGCTCTTGCCCGCAGCATCCACCTGGGCCGTCGAAACCTCGGTGTACGTGCCATTCACGGTCGCGGAGGCAAACAGCTTCACCGAAGAACCGGTGGTCGCCGGCAGACCGCGGATGATCATGCCGCTGATGCCGCCCGAGTTGTCCTCCATCTCCGCGAACCACAGGTACTCTCCCGCCTTGAGGGTCACCGTGACCGTCTTGGGATTCCCCGTCGGGGTCGCCACGCCGCCCACATCCAGGCTCACGCCGGAGTAGTTCCCGGTGTTCTGCGCGGCCGGAATCTTCTTCCCGGTGATGTCATCCACCCAAACCTTGCCGAACCGACCATTGCTATCCGTGGTGCGACCTTCGAACAGAGTCACGTTGTAGGTGCCCGCGCTCAGTCCCGCGAAACGCATCAGCAACTCGGTGCCCGCCGTGTCCGGAACCCGGTACGAATAGTCGTCCTTCACCACCGCCGGAACCACCACGCCATCATAAATGGCCTCGTACAGATCCTTGGTCGGGTTGTTCGCCGTCTGCCCCGTCGGCGGCTCAAGACCCAGCGAAGCCGTCAGATCCGCGTTGTCCATGATGGTCATGGTGACGTTCTTGTTCCCCTCCTTGGAGAAGTCGGACAGCTTCCACATCACCTCCGTGCCCTCGGCATTCGCCGTGCCCGTCAAACTCGCCGAACCCGGGGTCACGTTCGCGTTCGGATCCGCAAAGGTCCACGTCGGGATCACGTTCCAGTCCGCCAGCGGCGCCGGCGCATCACCGGTCGGATTGCCATCCGCACCCGTCGGAACCCGCTCATTCTCAATGTGACCGAAATCGATCTTGTACAGGCCCTTCGCCGTCGAAAGGTCAATCGGCGGAGGCGGCGCCGTCGTCGATCGCACGATCATGCCGCTGATGCCGCCGGAATTGTCCTCCATCTCCGCGAACCAGAGATACTGACCCGCCTTCACCTCCACCGTGACGGTCCGCGGCTGCCCCAGCGGAATCGGAACACCCGCCGCATTCACCCCGGCGTAATTTCCGGTGTTCTGCGAGGCAGGCGCGTTCTTGCCGTTGACGTCGTCCACCCAGACCTTGCCAAAACGACCGTTGTTGTCCGTCGTCCGACCCTCGAAAACCGTGACGTTGTAGAATCCAGGATTGAGGTTCGCGAACCGCATCAGGGTCTCCGAACCGGCGGAATCCGGATTCCGGTACAGGTAATCGTCCTTCACGATGCGCGGCACCAGCACGCCGTCGTACACCACGTCCAGGGCCTCCTTCGTCGGGTTGTTCGCGGTCATGCCGAGCATGTACGGCGGCGCTTCCGCATTCAGGGACTCCGCCAGGGACTTGTTGTCCAGGATGGTCAGCGTCACGTCGTTGTCACCTGAGGTCGACGCGTCGGTCAGCTTGTAGGTGACTTCCGTGCCGTCAGCGTTCGCCGTGCCCATCGCACTCGCGGATCCAACGGTCACATTCGCGTTCGGATCGGCAAAGGTGAACGTGGGAAGGACCGTCCAGTCCTTCAACGGATCCGGCGCAGGCCCCGTCTCGTTGCCATCGGCGTCGACGGGAATCCGTTCATTCTCGGTATGACCGAAATCGATCTTGAACAAACCCGCGTGAGTCTGCGCAGCAAACTGGGAACTGACCGCCGCAACCGCTGCCGTCAATAAGAGCAATCTCTTCGTCTGCATACTTCTCGTCCTCGTTGTTTGATGGTTCTCCGTCGCGCCGCCTCCCCCGTCCCCGCGCAGGACGCATCACCCATCCAGGACGATCTCGAGCCAAGCTCCGCCCCGGACAGATTCTTCACCTGACGATGTGAGGGCGACGGATTCAAGCAAAACGCCGAACCGACTGTCCAGCATACTTCTAATGCAGAGAACAAGGACGCGTTCTCCGCTCCCTCCAGCCGCTCCCCGCGAAAACACAGCCCCCCAACCCGCCGCCCTGCCTCCTCTCGCCCGCCACACCCTCCGCTCCCGTCACTCCCCTCAACGAATCCGCGAATATCCATGGGCCTCAACTCCTCGTCTCTCGCACCCGCCGTTGCTTCAGCCATCCCCGGCATCCCCACACCCTGCGGACGCCTCCACCCCGCCCGACCCGACCGCCCAGGTCACGGTCGCCATGAAAGAAAAGAAGGCAATGGGGTCGCGTCTAAATTGTTGACATTTGAATCCCGGCAGCCGCGTTACGGCGCAGGACCGATCCAAGCCAACGCCAGGCGCCTCCTCCCGCGCGGACCGGAGCCCGCACCGAGGACATCCCATTCAACTTCCGCTTTTCCCGCCTCCCGAATTGCGGGATTTGTCCCGCTCGGGGACGATCCCTGCAAATCCCAACCCTCACGTCCATGAACCACGCATCCACCATCCCGAACCGCCGCCAGTTTCTGTCGACCGCAACCGCCACTCTCGGGGCCGCGCTGGCCGTGCACTCCCCCGTCGGGCACGCCGCCGACGCCCCTTCTGCGACCACCGGCACCACTGCCGGCATCATTCGCCCACCCGCCGGCAAACGCCTCCTGCTCTCCTGCAAACTGGGCATGATCACCCAGGAGACCGACGGCCGGAAACTGACCCTCGCGCAGCGCCTCAAATTGGCCGGTGACGCGGGCTTCGACGGCGTCGATTTTGATCAGGCCGGCGAATTCACCGCGGAACAGGCGCGCGACGCGGTGCGTGAATCGGGGGTGTTCGTGCACAACGCCATCAACCACGCCCACTGGGGTCAGCGTCTCACCAGCCCCAAGCCCGAGGAGCGCAACCAAAGCCGCGCCAACATCGAACACTGTCTCCGGGTCTCCCACGCTGCCGGCGGCAGCGGCGTGCTCATCGTTATCGGTCAGGGCGGCGACGGCGCCCCCGAGGTCATCGAGGAACGGGCCCGGGAGGAAATCCGCAAAATGCTCCCGCTCGCCGCCTCCCTCGGGCAGCCCATCCTGATCGAAAACGTCTGGAACCGGATGTTCTACCAGCACGACGCCCCGCCCGAACAGGGACCCGGGGAGTTCATCCGTTTTGTCGACAGCTTCAAGAGTCCCTGGGTGGGGATGTACTACGACATCGGCAACCACTGGAAATACGGCCAGCCGGACGAATGGATCCGCGCCTTCGGCCATCGCTGCGTCAAGCTCGACGTGAAGGGCTTTTCACGGGCCAAGAACAAGTTCGTCGACATCACCGACGCCGAGGACGACCTGCCCTGGGACAAGGTCCGACAGGCTCTCGCGGACACCGGTTTCACCGGCTGGGCCACCGCCGAAGTGGGAGGCGGCGGCCTCAAGCGACTGACCCGCGTGCGGGAACAGATGCAGAAGGCCTTCGGCCTCTGAGCTAGGCGATCTCCCAGCCGGGCCGGTAGGACTCCTTGACGATGGCTTCCGCCTCCGGGGCGTTCTTTGCCTTCATCGCGGCCGAATCCCATCGGATCGGCTTGCCCGTTCGCAACGACAGCACGCCGAGCAGCAAAAGCTCGGTCAGCTTCGCGCCATACTCGAAATGGCTGCTCGCCGCCGGCCCGCCCTTGCAGGCGTCAATCCAGTCGCGGTGATGGCCCTTCGAACGGGCAATAGTCTGGGGCGGGGCCTTGTACCCCTCGTTTTTTTCCTCGGGCAGAAGCATCGGGCGCCCACCCAGTCCCGCGCACAGGATGCTGCCCTTGTCGCCCACAAACAGGCAGCCGCGACCCGGCATCTCCTGATCCTCCGGCCACCCCTCCGGCACCGGCGGCCGAAGCCCCCCGTCGTACCACATCGCCCGCACCGGCGACCGGTGGGGACCCTCCCCGCGCGCCGCAAAATCCCAGTACACCATCTCGCTGTGCGGCGTGATCTCGGCATTGGTCTGACTGCCCGGCCGCGCATGGATCATGTGCGGATCCTTCAGATCCAGCGCCCAGCACGCCGCATCCAGATCGTGGCAGACGAAATCACCAATCGCGCCGCCACCGAAATCCCAGAAATCACGCCAGCGCACCGGAAAATACGCCGGATGATACGGTCGCGGCTGGCGGGGCCCCAGCCACAGATCCCAGTTCAACCCCGCGGGCACCGGCGGACTTCCCTCCGGTCGCCCGGTCAAATCCTTGTTCCACCGCGTCGCCCCGACCCACGCATGCACCTCCCGCACGTTCCCGATCGCCCCGGCCGCCAGGTACTCACACGTGAGGCGCATGCCATCCAGTGAGTGTCCGATGTTCCCCATCTGCGTCGCCACCCCGGTCTCCCGCGCCACCTGCGCCACCCGCCGCGCCTCCCAGACGTTGTGCGTCAACGGCTTCTCGCAATACACGTGCCGCCCCGAGCGCATCGACAACACCGAGATGTACGCGTGCAGATGATCCGGCGTCGCGCAAAGGATCGCATCCACCGCCTTCTCCTTCTCCAACAGAACCCTGAAATCCTCGTAAGCCGCACACTGGAAATTCGGTGTCCGCTCACCGTACGTCTTCTCAACCAGCGCCTTCGTCGGAGCCCGCCCCCCGTGGCCGCGGTAATAGAAATCCTCGAGACTGAACGTCTCCGCCGCATCCGCCACCGCGATCACCTGCACGTCCGGCAGCGTGAACAGGGACTGGAGATTCATTCGGCCCTGCCCCCCGGCCCCCACCAGCGCCACATTCACCTTCTCGCTCGGCGGCACAAACCTCGGCCCGCCCAACACGTGCCGCGGCACGATCGTAAACGCGAAAGCCGAGGCCATCAGGGACGCGGACCTTTTCGCGAATGCCCGGCGTGAAGTTCCGGTGGGTGGATTCGCCTCACCGGCGGAGGCGGCGGCAGTGGCGGACACGGGACGGGTTCCTCGGGGTACGGCAGGGTTCCTGTTCATGGCTCGACTCTGACGACACCCTCGCAGATCGCCGCCCAGCCGCCCAGCACTCCCTTCACCCCGCGGCCACCCCCGCGCCTCCCGGTAGCATTAGACCCCATGGCACCCGCCCCATCACCACACGATGATGTCATCGGAAGTACAGGTTCGGTTCTGTATTCGGAAGTTTCCCTATGACCATTAAAACTCACTCAGGTCGGTTCACACCCAGGATCCTCACCCATCTCGCGGCAAGCCTCGCGCTCCCGCTGCTGTCCCCGGCCGCACTCGCCGAGGACACCTCCCCGGCCAGTCCCGCACGCTCCTCGCTCCATCAACAAACCACGATGTCCCAGCGCGCGGACCGCCTCAACGGCGCCGTCAGGGCCAGCGAACTCCTCGGCATGACGGTCAACAACAACCAGGACGAAAAGATCGGCAAGGTGAACAACATCGCCGTCGATGTCGAATCCGGCCGGATCATCCAGGTCATCCTCTCGACCGGCGGTTTCGCCGGATTCGGCGACACGCTGCACGCCGTCCCTCCCGGAGCCCTCCGCCACGTGGCCAACGCCAAGGTGGTCCACCTCGACGCCGACAAGGAAAAGCTCAGGAACGCCCCGGAATTCGAGATGTCGAAATGGGCCGAATGCTGCGATGAGACCCATCTGACCCGCGTCTACCGGCACTACGGAGAGTCCAATACCGGTTACTTCGTCCATCACGGCAACGCGGTGGTCCCCGACCGGAACGCCGGGGTCACCACGACGGTCGACGGCGGCCGCAACCTCATTCCCACCGCACGACTGAAGCACGCCAAGAAGGTCAGCGCACTCATGGGCGCCACCGTCCGTAACGTGCAGCAGGAAAAACTCGGCCAGGTGGAGAACCTCCTGCTCGACCTCCCCGCCGGACGCATCGTCGCCGTCATCGTCTCCTCCGGAGGCTTCCTCGGAATTGGCGACGAACTGAGCGCCGTCCCCCCCACCGCGCTCGCCTTCGCCGCGGACCGTGAATCCCTGGTGCTCGACGTCTCCAAGGAATCGCTCGCGAACGCGCCTCATTTCCGGAACGACCAGTGGCCGGACTTCGCCCAACCCGCCTACTCCCACTCGCTCTACCGGGCCTACCGCCTGGAACCCTACTTCACCACGAACAATGTGGTTGAACCCGGCACCACAACCCTCGCCTCCCCGGACCCGACCGTCAGCCTGCCGACTCCCCTCGACCAGGGCACCAGCACCAGCGACGTCAACATCACCCGCCGCATCCGCCAGGGCATCCTTGATGGCAAGGACATGTCCCTGAACGCGCGGAACGTCAAAGTCATCACCCAGAAGGGTTATGTCACCCTGCGCGGCCCCGTCGACAACGACGAGGAGAAGCGCCTGATCGGAGTCATTGCCATCGACATCGCCCTCCTGGCGAACGTGGACAACCAACTCGTGGTCCAGTGACTCACAAGCCTTGTCGTCAGACTCACCCAACTCACACCCGGAAAATCCCCGTCTAACCCATCCCAACCATGTCCAAAAAATCCGTATTCTGCATCGCAGCCTCCCGCGGCCACGCCGATCGCATCGTTGACCGCCTGAAGGCCGCGAACTTCTCCAACAACGACATCTCCGTGCTCTTCCCTGACAAGAAGACCACCCGGGACTTCGCCCACGAAACCAACTCCAAGGCCCCGGAGGGAGCCGTCGCAGGCGCCGGCACCGGTGGCGTTCTCGGCGGTGCCCTCGGCTGGATCGCCGGCATCGGCGCCCTCGCCATCCCCGGCGTCGGCCCCTTCATCGCCGCCGGCCCCATCCTGGCCGCCCTGAGCGGTGCCGCCGTCGGCGCCGCCCTCGGGGGTATCGCCGGCGCCCTCGTCGGCATGGGCATTCCCGAAATCGAAGCCAAACGCTACGAGGGAAAAATCAAGGCCGGCAACATCCTCATCTCCGTCCATACCGAGAACTCCGAGGAAATCACCCGCGCCAAGGACCTGTTCAGCAAATCCGGCGGACAGGACATCTGCGCAACGGGCGAAGCCTCCACGGACAACTCGAACCGCGCGCCGGACCGCCCCGCGATCCCAGCCGAACCCGCCCTCAGCGGCGTCAGCGTCTGATCCCAACCCACGGATCCACACCACCCGCAGCTCCCTCCCAGGGGCCGCGGGTTTTCCATTTCGGAACCCGATCGGCCTCCCGCTTGTCGGAATTCTTAACACATTCAAATGCGCATCTGATAAATTTACTTACACAACGGTATCTAGGTATAGTTACTGTGTTTTGCGTAAGGGACTGCACTATATCATCACCGTAAACGCATCGTCAGTGTAAAGATTCCCGACAAAACTTCCCCGAGGCTCTGTTTTTGACGCCACCCCCCATCCACAGTCGCAGGTCATTAATAATGTGAAGGATAGATCCATTGACCGAGCCAACCCGAGAAGCGCCACTGCCCTGGCATTTCTTATGCTTACAAGGTTCGACCATGTCAGCTAAATCAACCCTACTCACGATTGGTACCGCCGCGCTGCTCACCCAGAGCCTCACGGCCGGCACTATCACCATCCCCACCGTCATCCGCGACTTCGCCCAGCCGGCTCTCCCCGGCTACTCCGCACATCCGGATTTCGAAGCCACCATCGCTGGAGTCGAAACCGGAGCTGTCTCATCCACGCTCGGCCTCGATGGAAAGCCCGTGTTCGCCGCCGGCGGGGCGTCGTTCAGCAATGCCGCAAACTTCAACCAGTGGTACAACAACACCCCTGGCGTCAATATGTCGACGTCCTACCCGCTGGTGCTCACCGAAGGCGCCCCGGGAGTCTACGGGTTCAGCAGCAGTTCGTTCTTCCCCATCGACAACGCCCTGCTCGGAAACCAAGGGAATGCGCACAACTATCACTTCACCCTCGAACTCCACAGCGTCTTCACCTACCAGCCCGGTCAGACTTTCAACTTCACCGGCGACGACGATCTTTGGCTCTTCATCAACAACAGTCTCGTCGTCGACATCGGGGGAATCCACAGCGCCGCCAGCGGTTCCGTCAACCTCGACACCCTCGGCCTGACCCCTGGGAATGACTACAAATTTGACCTCTTCTTCGCCGAGCGGCATCTGACCCAAAGCAATTTCAAGATGGAGATTGCCGGAATTGTCCTGCGTCCTTCGGTTCCTGATTCCGGATCCATGCTCGGCATGACCGGCATTGCCCTGGGCCTGTTGGCCGTGGCTCGGCGTCGCAACGCCTGATCACCCCTCGAAGTCGGGGCTCCTTGCTTCAGCTGGATCCCCCACCGCGTCCCCTCAGCTCCCAGACGGCCCCGGTCCGGCAATCGTGCCCCGGGGCCGTTAATCTTTCTCAACACGATCTCGCCCGCCTCACCAATCCCCGCACCCGCACCCACCCATTTCCCCGCAACCCCGGTCCTCAACCGCCCTCGGCCGGAGCCGTCCCCAGAACCTTCGCGATCCGCCTTGAGAACGCCTCGAGGGTGAAGGGCTTCTCCAGCAACTCGTCACCCTCCCCAAGAATGCCCGCCGGCGCCATCGCGTCGGCCGGATACCCCGACATAAACAGGCAGCGCAGTCCCGGCCGCATCTCCCGCAACCGGTCCCGCAGCTCCCGACCGTTCATCTCCGGCATCACAACATCGGTGATCAGCAGATCCAGGGACCCCTCACGGCGCCGGACCGCCTCCAGCGCCTGCCTGGGATCCTTCATCGCGATCACGCTGTACCCCTGGCGCTCCAGGACACGCCGGCAATAGCTGAGCACCACCTCCTCATCCTCCACCAACAGGATGGTTTCCGTGCCCCGGCGAATCGCGGAATCGCGCATCGCAGGCCCGGTCTCCGGAACGCCGGGGGACCGCGGAAGGTAGATGGCAAAGGCCGTTCCCGATCCCGGAGTGCTCTCCACCGAGATCGACCCGCCATTCTGGCGCACGATGCCGTACACCGTCGCCAGCCCAAGGCCCGTGCCACGCCCGACCTCCTTCGTCGTGAAAAACGGCTCGAACAGATGGCACAACACCTCCGGGCTCATCCCCACACCCGAATCCCTCACCGTCAGCCGGACGTACTCCCCGGGCTCGCATTCCGAAACCGCCCGCGCCGCCGTTTCATCCAGCGTCGAATTCGAAGTCGTGATCGTGGTGCGCCCCGTCCCGCGGATCGCGTCCCTCGCATTCACCGCGAGATTCGCCAGGACCTGATCCAGCTGCGAAGGATCGATCCGCACGGGCCAAACCCCCTCCCCGGGCACCCAGATGAGCCGGATGTCCTCCCCGATCAACCGGTGCAGCATCTTCAGCAAACCGCCAACCGTCGCGTTCAGATCGATCACCCGCGGACTCACCGCCTGCTTCCGGGCAAAGGCCAGCAGCTGCCGGGTCAGCTCCGCCGACCGCTGCGCCGCGTTTCGGATCTCCAGAAGATTCTCGCGCACCGGCGAGGACGCCGGAACCTCGTCCATCGCCAGGTCGGTGTTCCCCAGGATCGTCTGCAGCATGTTGTTGAAATCATGCGCCACCCCGCCGGCCAGCCGCCCCACCGACTCCATCTTCTGCGACTGCAACAGCTGCTCCTGAAGGCGCGCCCGCTCCTCCTCCGCCCGCTTTCGGTCCGAGATGTCGTGGAAAACCAGAATCCCGGCCGCGATGCTGCCATCCGAACCCCGGACCGGCGCCGCGTTGACCACCACCCAGCGATCCGCACCCGTCGTGTCCCGGATCAACAGTTCCTCCCCCCGGGTCACCTCCCCGCCCCGCACCGCCCGGACCAACGGCAGTTCGTCCGAGGGATAGACCGAACCGTCGGGTCGAAGGACCTGCCACCGCCCTGGATCGCGCCCCATCCCCAGCCCGGTCAAGGGCTGCTTCGGCGTGCCCCGCATGGCCAGCGCGGCCGCGTTCATCTGCCGAACCGCCAGCCCGGGAGCCTCCACGATCATGATCCCCGACGGAGACTGCTCCACGGACGCCTCCAGAAACGCCAGCGCCTCCCGCGTCTGCTCCGTCCTCATCGCCACCTGGCGCCTCAGAATCATGGCCCAGGCAAGAATCGCCAGAATGGCCGCGAACAACCCCCCCACCGCGGTCGCGGTTCTTCTCGAACTCCACCAGATCGGCGCTTCAACCACCGCCAAATCCCCGGGCTCACGCAACAGCAGCCGCATCGGACTGAATCCCGAAACGGAATCACGCTGTCTCACCCAAACCCCCGTCACCCGCACCCGGCTTTCGGGCTCCACCGACCGGAACAATTCGTCCAGCTCCGCCGTATGCCCTCGAATCTCGAACACCCAGAGCCCGGACCGGCAATGGAGCGTCGGGCGCTCCGCCGCACCGCGCCGCTCCAGGATCTTGGTATCGACAGTGACCAGCCGGTTGTCGAAATCCCCCGTCGTCAGCGACTCCATCGTCACGCTCGCCGGCTCCACCGGCGGCCCCTCGCCCAATCGTCTGAATCGGGTCTCCAGCAGTTCGGAATTCAACAGCCTCGCCTGCAGGAATCCCGCCACTTCCACCCGGTCCCCGGAACGCAGCTCCCCGGCATCGTGCGTCGGCACGAACAGCCCGTCCTGCTCATCCTGAAGAAACACCCCCAACCCGGGAACATGAAGGGTCACCACTCCGGGCACACGCACCCGGTGCCTGGACTGCTCCCCGGGATCGAACTGAAACAGACTCCGAATCGTCCGCTGCGGGACCGCGAAGGGATCGCCAGGCGCGGCCCGAATCACCTCCACGTCCTCCTTCCCCCGGACCGACAGGTTCACCCCCACCAACTGGCGCTTGGCATTGAAGGAACTGCCGCAAACCCCCGTCAGCCAAACCTCCGCATCCACCCATCGATCCGCATCCACCAAACCCGAATCCGACGGGATCGTCACATCCACCAGAGCCTCCCCGGTCAGCATTCCCATCCGCACCGTCCGCCGCCCCGCCGTAAGCCGCGTGATCGTCCCCCGCACCCGCACCCTCTGGCTGTCCATCCGGCCCGTCATCAATTCATCCGCCGAAACCTTTAACGGCTCCGGCATCGCCGCCTTCCCAACCACCCGCATCCCCTTCAACTCGATCAACGGAGCATAAAATCCCGGACCGGAAACCCCCTCGACCTCCACCCAATCCCCCGCCTGGCAGGTCTCCGATTCCGGCCGACGGTCATTCACGAAAATCCCGGCGCTCTCGTCCTGCACAAACAGCCCGTAGCCCCCCTCATCCCCACGATGCGCAAACGTGACCACGCCCCGCACCCGAACCGGCAGCCGACGCTCCGCCTCCGCCGCCGTCAGCCGACGCACCTGCGAAATCCCGGTCAGCACCGCCGGCAACGGGCCTCCCGCCCCACCACCGTCCGCCCCGGCGCATTCCACGACCTTCCCAAACCCCAGCAACATCAGGACCCCGACAAGCAGTGTCGGGGTTAACCTCGGTCGCATGAAGTCACGGTACCGAATCCCACCCCCGCGGCAATCCCCATGCCGCGCCGACCGGCGCATCCTTCCTCCCGCAGCCGCACTGGCCGTATCCATGGACGTCTGGTCCCTCCGGCACCGGCCCGGCTCAGTGAGCCGCCGCCCCGGAACAACACCCGCCCCCTCCCGCCCCGAGATCGGGACTGAGATAGGGAATTCCCAGCGAAAGCCCGCGAAGCACCAGCAGGCATCCCAGCACCCCCACGCTGATCGGCATCAGATAACGCAACCGCAGCCGGATCGCCGGGGGCATCAGCCGGCCCGACAGGCTCACCGCCATCATCACAGGCAACGTCCCCACCCCAAAAGCCAGCATGAAGGCACTGCCCCCCGCCCAACTCCCCGCCGCCGCCGCCCCCGCACAGGCCGCATAAACCAACCCGCAGGGAAGCAGCCCGTTCAACCCGCCCAGAACCGCCAGCGACGGCATCGTCCGGGTTCGAAGAAACCCGCCCATGGTCGACTTCAGGACTCCGACCCAGCGAACCATCCAGGGCATCTCCAGAAATCGCGGCGACACGATCAGTCCGATGAGCAGCAGCAGGCCCAGCATGATCGACACCCACTGCTGCACCCCCGCCATCAACAAGGTGCGCCCCACCGCCCCGAAAACCAGCCCCAGCCCACAATACGTCGCCAGCCGCCCCGCATGATAAACACACCGCCCGGCCGCAAACCGCAGCGGCGTGCTCCCCGTCACCGGCAGCGCCAGCATCAGCGGCCCACACATCCCCGCGCAGTGCAGACCTCCGAATATTCCCAACAGAAAGGCGGGCCAGAGTTCCATGGCGGTGTCAGAAATGCCCGGGATTCACCGCCTCACCCCGCCCGCAGCCGGTCGGACCGCCGACACCAACACCAGGTTGCGCTCCGTATAGTATTCCTCCACCCCCACCTTCCACTGGATGCGGACCTTCCACAATCCGGTGCCCAGATCCGACACCGACAACGCCTGGCGGCCCTCCCCATCCAGCGCCAGCGGATAGGACTTGTCCGCGCCCGCCGCCGACGGGCGGTAAAGCGACACGGTTCCCGCCGCGCCGCCCGCGGCGTGCTCCTTCGGCAGGCGCAATCGCACCACACCCCCGGCATGTTCCACGCCGATCCGATCCTCCAGCGGCTGGGTCCGGTGCAATTGGTCGAGCCTCCCCTGATACCGCATCTCCTGATCGTAATAGTCCTTGGCCACCAGATCCGAACTGTTCGTGACCGAGATGTACACCAAGGTGGCGGTCCCAAGAATCGCCACCGCGAAAAAGGCGATCAGGGCGTAGGGCCACGGGTTGAAACGGGCCACCGACGCGGTCGCGGCGGGAGCTGGCGTGGAGGTGGGGAGGGGATTCATAGGTTGGAAAAAAATGGGATGAACGGGAACATCTCGAAGGCCTCGGGCACCGGCACCGGCACCCGCTCCGCTTCAGGTCAGTTCCTGGGTCCGATGAAAAAGGTCTTCAGAACCTCCAGCCGCTTGCCCGGCTGGTCTTCCCGGTAAACACCCAGGGAAATGGGAGTCGGACCGTTCGCGAGATCCCCGGGATCCATCTCGATCAGCACCGAGGTCTCCATCTGCTTTTCCTTGGGCACCATCAATTGCTGGCCCAACACCCGCACCGTTCCCCGGCCGCTCTCAAGCTTGAGGGAGACCGGGATGTCGTGATGGGTCTTGTTCACCAGCTTCAACAGGTAAAGGTTCGAGATCTTCCCGTTCGGCATCTGCTGGAACAACGTGTTCGATCGGGCCCGCAGCAGGGTGCTCTGCACCGCCGTCCGCGTGAATAGCAAGTACAGGAACAGGCTGATCAGGGCCGTCAGAACGACCGAATACCCGATCAGTCGCGGCGTCACCTTGAGGCGCTCACCCCGCTCGATCCCGTTCAATGAGGCATACCGGATCAAGCCGCGTGGACGCTTGATCTTGTCCATCACACCGTCACAGGCGTCGATGCAGGCCGTGCAATTGACGCACTCCATCTGGGTGCCGTCCCGGATATCAATGCCCGTCGGACACACCACCACGCACTGCTTGCAGTCGATGCAATCCCCGCCCCCCGCCTCCTGCCGCACCGCCGCGGGCTGGTCGCGATGGAGAATGCCCCGCTTCTCACCCCGCTTCTTGTCGTACGCCACCACAATGGTGTTTTCGTCGAGGAGCGTGGACATGAACCGGCCGTAGGGGCAGATGAAGGTGCAGGCCTGCTCCCGGAACCGGGCGAAGATTCCATAGAACAGGAGCGTGAACAGGATCATGAAGGTGAGCCCCTTCACGTGATTGGCCGGATTGTCGGAGACGATCCGGTACAGCTCCTCGATCCCGATGATGTAGGCCAGGAGCGTGTTCCCGATGATGAACGACAACGCCAGGAAGATCGCGTGCTTCGAGAACTTCCGGGCCGCCTTCCCCGCCGTCCACGGCGCCTTGTCGAGCGCCCGGCGCTGATGGTGATCGCCCTCGATCCACGTCTCGATCCGCCGGAACACCCCCTCCATCATCACCGTCTGGGGACACGTCCAGCCACACCACAACCGCCCGAACGCCGCCGTGAAAATCGCGATGCCGGTCAGAAAGATGAGCATCGCCGTGGCGAAGATCGGAAAGTCCTGCGGCCAGAACACCTGCCCCAGGATCACAAACCGCCGCTCGATGATGTTCATCATCAACAGCGGGTTGCCATCGATCCGGATGAACGGACCGGTGAACATGATCGCAATCAGGATCAGGTTCACCCACGTCCGCGCATTCGTGTACCGGCCCTGCGGCAGCTTCGGGTAAAGCCACATCCGGTGCCCCTGCTTGTCCGCCGTCGCCAGGTGATCCCGGAAATCACCCCAGTTGACGTCCTTCAGGACCGCGCTCTCCCCCGGCTTTCCCGGAGGTTTGGGCGCGTTCTTGGCTGCTGCGGCTGGCGGCTCGGCGTTCACACGACGACTCTTTCACTCCCCGGATGTCTCGACTCGCAGGGTCTTCCCTCCACTACTCGAACTCACTCGGACCCGTCGGCGCCTGAACCGTGTTCTCGGCCGGCTTCGGGTTCGGCGGCTTCGTCCCTCGCAGGGTGTAAACGTAGCTCGCGACATTATGGATGTCTTTCGGCGGAAGAACCCCCTTCCACGTCACCATACCCTTGTCCGGAATCCCGTTCCAGACCGTCTTCAGGTTGTCCACAAAGTTGGACCCGTGAATCCAGTAGTCGTCGGTCAGGTTCGGACCCACCAGGCCGCCGCCGTCGTCGCGGTGGCAGGGCGCACAAAGGGTCTTGAAGGTGGCCAACCCCTGGTCCAGCGAGGCCTGATCGGTGAGCGGCTTCATCTGCCCAAGTTCCTGCTCGAACCGGGCCAGGGCCACCGACTTGAGGCGTTCACCCGCCTCGGCCTCCTTCTTGTACTCCGCCGCCTGCAGATCGCCCGCGTCCATCACATGGTAGTAAACCATGTAGATGACCGCGTACACGATGCAGAGGTTGAACAGCCACACCCACCAGCGCGGCAGGTTGTTGTCGAGCTCACGAATGCCATCGGCCTCGTGATCGAGCAGCAGGGGGTCTTGGGGATCATTCGAGTTCATGGTGGGAACGGGAACCGGAACCGGAGTTGGCAGTCAGATGTTCGTCCCCGGACTCGTGGTCCGGGGTTCCTTGACCCTCCCCAAGCGGGAGCTGTCGCATGGCCTCGAGATGCGAGGAATTCAGGCAGAACGCCCAGATGAGCATCCCGACGAAGAACGTGAAGAACAGCAGGATGGAAACAATGCCATAGACCTCCACGCCTCCGATGTGACTGAGCACGTTGCGAATCATAGGTTTTGAACTTCCTGGGGTTAAGGTTGGGGCGCCGCCGCGGCCGCCACCGCCGGGGCCTTGATGTCGGTCCCCAACCGCTGGAGATACGCAATCATCGCAATGATCTCCCGGTCGGGTTGCGCCGTGATCATGCCCGTCTTCAAGCCGTCGACGACGGACTTCGCCTGCTTCTCCAGATCCGCCAGCGCCGTCGCCTCAAAGCCTTCCGGATACGGGACACCCACTTTGCGCAGGGCCCTGATCCGCGCCTGCAGGGAACTGGTGTCCAGCTTCTGGCTCAACAGCCACGGATACGGCGGCATGATCGATCCAGGCGACGTCGTGTTCGGATTCTCCATGTGGTTGTAGTGCCACGCATGGGGATACTTCCCACCCACACGGTGCAAATCAGGCCCCGTGCGCTTCGAACCCCACAGGAACGGATGATCGTTCACATACTCACCCGCCTTCGAGTACTCGCCATACCGCTCGGTCTCTGATCGGAAGGGCCGCACCATCTGCGAGTGGCATCCGACACACCCTTCGCGGATGTAAATATCGCGTCCAAGCACCTCCAACGGCGTGTACGGCTTCACCGAGGCAATGGTCGGGACGTTCTCCTTGATCAGGTAAAGGGGCACAATCTCGATCAAGCCGCCCACCAGGATCGCCAGCGTCGCCAGCACCGTGAACAACAGCGGCTTCGCCTCCAGCCAGCGATGTCCCTTGCCCGCATCATGCGCATGCGCCGACACCGGCACCTGCACTTCTTCGTCCTCCACCGGCTTCCCGCTCCTGGCCGTCTTCCACAGGTTGTAGGCCATGATCAGGACGCCCACGATGAACAGGGTCCCGCCCACCGCCCGCAGGCGATGCATCGGAAGAAGCCGGATGACCGCCTCCAAAAAGCTCGGGTATTGAAGGAATCCATCGGCATTGAACTGCTTCCACATCAGGCCCTGCGTCACGCCGCTGAAATACATCGGCACCACGTAGAACATCATGCCCAGCAGCCCGATCCAGAAATGGTAGTTGGCCAGCTTGATCGAATAGAGCGGCGTCCGGTACAGGCGCGGAAACAGCCAGTACAAAAGACTGAAGGTCAGAAAACCATTCCACCCCAGCGCCCCGGTATGCACATGGGCGATGGTCCAGTCGGTGTAATGCGACAGGGAATTGACACTCTTGATCGAGAGGGTCGGCCCCTCAAGGGTCGCCATGCCGTAGGCCGTCACCGCCACCACCATGAACTTCAACATGGGATCCTGCCGGACCTTGTCCCACGCCCCGCGCAGGGTCAGGAGTCCGTTCAGCATGCCACCCCAGGAGGGCGCCACCAGCATCACCGAGAACACCATGCCCAGCGACTGCGCCCAATCCGGCAGCGCGGTGTAAAGGAGGTGATGGGGACCCGCCCAGATGTAGAGGAAGATCAGGCCCCAGAAATGGATGATCGACAGGCGGTAGGAAAAGACCGGGCGGTTCGCCGCCTTGGGAAGGAAGTAGTACATCATGCCGAGGTACGGCGTGGTCAGGAAGAACGCCACCGCGTTGTGCCCGTACCACCACTGCACCAGGGCGTCCTGCACGCCCGCATAAATCGAATAGCTCTTGAACGGACCCGCCGGCATCTCCAGCGAATTGAAGATATGCAGCACCGCCACCGTGATCGCCGTGGAAATGTAAAACCAGATCGCCACGTACATGTGCTTCTCACGCCGCTTCGCGATCGTCCCGAAAAGGTTGATCGAAAACACCACCCAGATCACGGCGATGAGAATGTCAATCGGCCATTCCAGCTCCGCGTACTCCTTCGAGGTCGTGAGGCCCAGCGGCAACGTCACCGCCGCCAATACAATGATCAGATTCCATCCCCAGAAATGGATCCAACTCAGCGCATCACTGAACAACCGCGCCTTGCACAGCCGCTGCAGGGAATAATAAACCCCCATGAACATGCCGTTGCCCACGAACGCGAAAATCACCGCGTTGGTGTGCAGCGGACGCAGCCGCCCAAACGTCGTGTACTGAAGATTCAGGTTGGCGGCCGGATAGAACAGCTGGATCGCCGCCAGCAGGCCGGCAACCATGCCGACGATCGCCCAGATCACCGTGGCTATCGCAAATGCCCGGATGATCTTGTTGTCGTATCGGAATGTCTCGACGTTCATGGATGAGTGTGGGTTCGGGTAGGATTCGAAGTGGCTGAAACCGCACTGACAGCGCGGATGGCGGGCGGCGCATCATCAGTCAGGATGCGCATCGCAGGGGTGGTGGTGTCCTCAAACTGGCCGGACCGGGTCGCCCAGACGAAAATCAGGAGAAACAATCCGGCCAGCGCAAGACTCGCCAGAATCAGGATGACGATCACTTCCATGGGGCCTCCGTGGGTTGGGGGGTAGACGCGTTCACTGTGTTCTTCCAGAAATCGATCCCGTTCAATCCCGCCCGGCGCGCCGCAGCTCGGGTCGCACCGACAACAAAAAGCACCACCGTCACCGAACTCAGCGGCATCAGGACGGCGCACACAATCGGCGCCAGCAACCCCGCCGCCGCAATGGCCACGCCCACCACGTTGTAGGCCGCCGAAACATAAAAGCCCGCCCGCACCACCCGCGCCGTGCGCCGGCCAAACTCAAGCACCCGCTCCACTCCCGGCACCACCGCCGCATCCATGATCACGTCGCTGGCCGGCGAGAACTTCCCCACACCCTCCACCACCGCCACCCCCACGTCGCTCTGACGCAACGCCCCCGCATCATTCAACCCATCCCCCACCATCATGACCTGCCGGCCCCGCTCCTGAAGTCCACGGATGAATCCCAACTTCTCACGCGGGCTCTGATTGAAATGAAGCTTCGCCGCATCCCCAAACAACGCCCCGAAACGATCCCGCTCCCGCGCATTGTCCCCGCTCAACAACGCCAGCTCGAACCGCTCCCCCAGCCGCCGCAGCAATCCCTCGACGTCCCGCCGCAACCCGTTCGCCAGCACAAAAACCCCGCGGAACCGCCCCTCCAGCGCCACGTACACCGTTCCACCCGCGGGAAGCTCCATCGAACCCACCTCGACACCGTTCGATTCCAGCCAGGCCCGCGAACCAACCACCACCGCGCAACCCGTCACCTTTCCCGCCACACCGGATCCCGGCGTCTCCACGAAATCCTCCACCGCCAGCCCCGAGGACTCCCCGCCAAGTCCCGACGCAAGGCGGCGGGAATAGGGATGCGCCGACTGGCGGCAGATGGCGGACACCACCGAAGTCTCCGCCGCACTCAGCGGCTCGCCGTGAAACGTGGACTCGCTCGCCCCCGCCGCCGTCAGGGTCCCCGTCTTGTCGAAAACCACCGTGTCGATCGTCGCCAGGGTTTCCACCACCTGCGAATTGCGCACGAACACCCCGCGTCGACCGAGCAGGCGCTGGGCGGTTCCCAGCGCGAACGGCGCCGCCAGCGCCAGCGCACACGGACACGCCACGATCAGCACCGATACAAAAGCCTTCAGCCCCCGCGCCGGATCGCCCGCGATCGCCCATCCAGCGGCCGCCAGCAGGGAAACCGCCAGGACCAGGGGCGTGAACCGGCGCGAATACCGGTTCGTCAGGGTCGCAAAAGTGTCGTCCCGCTGCTTCCGGAAAGCTTCGTCGTTCCACAGCGAAGTCAGATAGCTCTGCGACACCGGCTTCACGGTCTCCACCTCGATCGCCCCACCCGCCTGCCGGCCGCCCGCATACAACCGCTCCCCGGCCACCCGCACCACCGGCTCGGATTCCCCGGTGACAAAGCTGTAGTCGATCAAACCCTCGCCCGACATCAACACCGCGTCCGCCGGAACCAGCTCCCCATGGCGCACCACCAGCCGATCCCCGACCTCCAGACTCGAAATGGAAACGGTCTCCTCGCCCTTCCGCCCCCGCCGCACCACCGCCAGCGGGAAGAATCCCTTGTAGTCACGGTCGAAGCCGATGCGGTCATGGGTCTTCTGCTGGAACGCCCGGCCGCAAAGCAGGAAGAAAATCAATCCGGCCAGCGAATCAAAGTAACCCTCGCCACTGCGCGTCACGATCTCCCAGACGCTCTGCCCATAAATCGCCGCCAACCCGGCCGCGATCGGCACATCCAGGGTCAACGCCTTCTGGCGAAGACTCGCAAACGCCGACCGCCAGTAATCCGCCGCGCTGAAAATCACCGCCGGCAGCGCAATCAGCAGGCTCAGCCAGCCGAACAACGCCCGGAAGGTCGGCCCGCTGAACAGGTCCAACCCGAAATACTGCGGCAGGCTGAACATCATGATGTTCCCGAAGGCGAACCCCGCCACCGCAATGCGCAACCCCAGCATGCGCGCCGGCGCCGCCGCCGGCCGGTCCAACTCCGCCAGGGTGAGTTCAGGCTCGTAGCCCAGCCCCGACAATAGCGCCGCCACTTCGCTCAGGCGCACGCGGTCCTTGGTGTAGGTGATCGAAACCTCCCGTCGCGCAAAGTTCACCCGCGACTTCCCGATCCCCTCGTTCAGCCGGAACAGGTTTTCCAGCAGCCAGATGCAGGCAACGCAATGGATCGCCGGCAGATGCAGGGTGACCCGCGCCACGCGCTCGTCCTGGAACTCCAGCAGCCGCACCGCCACCGCCGGCTCGTCCAAATACGCCCAGCGATCCTGCCGCCCAGCCTCCCGAACCTTCGACCCCGGCCTCTCCCCCATCCGGTAGTAGTCCCCCAACCCGGTGTCGTGCAGCAGGGAGAACACGGTCTGACAACCCAGACAGCAGAACAAATGGCCCTCGGTCTGAAACCCACCCCGGTCGCACGGCTCCCCGCAATGGTGGCAGGACTCCTTGGGCTTCGGCCCTCCCCCATGCCCCAACCCCGGACCCGTCGTCTCCAATCCCGCCCCCGCAGCCCCGGAAAAAATCCCGGCGCCACCCGGCGTCAGGCCGGAAAGCGCGGTCGGTTGGAGGATTTCAGGCATCGTCTTGTTTCGTTTGGACTCGCTTCGATTTAATTCGACTCGTTTCGCTCGCCGTCGGACGGCGTACCCCGCTCCGCATCGGCAACAATCGGCGGCCGGCACCCCGGAGCCTTCCCCGGCAATACCGCGAAAAGATGGGATCCTTCTCCATCCGGCGCCGCTCTGGTCCCAAACCTGCCCTGGGCCCATCGCCTCACGCCTTCTCCGCGTCCCGCGCGTAACGGGGCCTAACCTACCCGGTCCAGGGCGCATGACTGCTAATCACTTCTTGGCCACCACTGGCCGTTTCTTGCTGCCACATCCACAAAAGAAGAGCCCCGGTGCCTCCGCCGTTTGTTGGGGGTGGCACTCGTCGCGCTGCGACGAGTGGCGCCGCGTTCAGCGGCGCAACGGCATGGCCACGGCGCAACACCCCCAAGGCTGCCGCCCGCTCAACGCGGGCAGGGTTGTCGCCGCGCGACAACCGCTACCCCCAACTTCGGGAGGCACCGGACGAGCCGCCCCCCCCACTTGCGCCTCGTCAGGCAAGGGCTTTGCCCCGACGCTGCCCGCGTGCCGACGGCTCCCTCCACGCTCGCGCGGCTTCGACAGAACCTCCGGAACACCCTCGGCCGGAACTGGCGGCGTTCCCTCCGGTTGCGGGAACGGCTGCGCTTCAGCGAAGAGGCCATCGATCTGCTCCTCGCCGGCGGCGTCGGGTTTCTCGGCGCCCTCGTCAACCTCGCCTTCCTCCACGGCACCGACCTGTTCATGCGGCTTCTCCTTCGCAACGTGGGGGATCCCGCCCTCGTCGCCCGTCTGGTCCCCCGCTGGGAAAGGCTGCTCGCCCCCACCTTCGGCGGATTGATCGCCGGCTTCGTCCTGACCTACGGCCTGCGTCTGATTGGAAAACAGCGGCCCGGCAACCTGCTTGAGGCCGTGGCCGTCGGCGACGGCCGGCTCCCCTTCCGCTCCAGCCTGGTCAAGGCGCTCTCCTCCCTGCTCTCCATCGCCACCGGGGGATCCCTGGGCCGCGAAGGAGCCATCACCCAGCTGACCGCCATGCTGGCGTCCAAACTGGGACAACTGGTCCGCTGGCCCCCCTACCGGCTCCGCATGCTCGCCGCCTGTGGCGCCGCTGCCGGCATCGCCGCTCCCTACAACGCCCCCATCAGCGGCGCCGTCTTCGCCTCGCTCATCGTGCTCGGGAACTTCTCGATGACGGTCTTCGCCCCCCTCGTGCTCGCCTCCGTCGTCGCCTGCGTGGTCTCCCGCAGTCTCTTCGGCATCCACGCCACCTACAGCGCTCCCGACTTCGAGTTCACTCACCTCGCCCAATTGCCACTCTTCCTCGTCGTCGGAATCCTCTCCGGCGCGCTCGGCGCCGGGTTCCTGAAACTGCTCCACACCACCACCGCACTCTTCGAACGTCTGCCCTTCCCACTCCACCTCCGCATGGCCCTGGGCGGCCTCGTCGTCGGCACCATCGCCCTGTTCTACCCCGAGGTCTGGGGCAACGGCGCCGTCGCCGCCAACCAGATCCTCGGCGGTCTCCCCAGCAACCGAATCCTCCTCCTCCTGCTCGGACTGCTCGCCGCCAAACTCGTCGCCACCCTCGCCACCGTCGGCTCCGGCGCCGTCGGCGGCGTCTTCACCCCCACCCTCTTCCTCGGCACCGCCCTCGGAAGTCTCTGCGGCGAACTCGCCCACCTCGCCGGCCTCGCCCTCCCCGTCCCCACCCCCGCCTTCGCCCTCGTCGGCATGGGAAGCGTGCTCGCCGCCACCACCCACTCCCCCCTGCTGGCCATGATCCTCGTCTTCGAGATCTCCCTGAATTACTCCCTCATGCCCGCCCTCATGATCGGTTGCGTCCTCTCCTCCCTCGTCGCCCGGCGTCTCCACCCCTTCTCCATCTACACCGAAACCGCCCGCCTCCGACAAATCGCCCAGGACCGCGAAAACCCCATCCCCGCCACCGCCACCGACCAGACGGTCGGCGAATTCATGCGCGAACCCATCCCCCCATTGCCCGAAACCGCCACCCTGCGCGAAATCGCCGACCGCTTCCTCTCCAGCACCAACAACTTCCTCCCCGTCGTCAACCGCGACCAGCGCCTCATCGGCATGCTCGCCCTCCATGACCTCAAGGAATTCCTCGGCGCCGGCGACGAACTCCGCGCGATCATCGCCTACGACGTGATGCGCCCCCCTCCCCCCTGCCTCACCCCCTCCCAATCCCTCACCGACGCCCTCGATACCGTGCTCAAAAGCGAACACCAAAACATCCCCGTCGTCAGTTCCCTCCCCGAAATGCGCCTCGTCGGCTCCCTCCCCCGCGCCGAAGTGCTCGCCACCTTCTCCGAAATCATCTCCCGCGCCCACCCGAGCCATCTCTAATCCCGCTCTCCACTCTCCACGCTCCGAACCCCGAACTCCGATCTCCGA
>CAYZAE010000040.1:0-42611 GCA_964476125.1 uncultured Verrucomicrobiota bacterium
TGGTTGGATTGACCTCTCCGAGGGCAGCGCGCTCGGAGATCGCGCCCTACCGCTTCCGTAGCGAGAACGGCCGGCCGTTGCGCCCGCTTCTGGATCGTCACGGCGATCTCCGGGCAGGTCGCAAGGTCGAGTTCCTGCGCCAGCAGGTACGGCTGCTCCTTGAAGGCAGCGGTGCCCTCCGGGAGGTCGGCGGTCCACGTCACGGGCTTTTCAAGGCCCAGCTGGAGGACGTAGGCGATTGCCCCGGCAGCGTGCGTCTGCGCCCGGGTCCCGAACCACTCCCGGAGGACCTTCAACGTGTACCGATTCGGCCCGGTCAGCTGCGCGTCATAGCCTACGAGGATCTCATTCCCGACGAAGACCTGGAGGGGCTGCGTCGTGGTCGCCTCTTCGAGGGTGGTTTTCTCCAGGTCCCAGTCGTCGCCGGTGAGGGTGATGTCGATCGAGGCCTCGGCCAGCGCCCCGGCGTCGAGGGCCGCATTCAGCATGCCGCCGACGAGGTCACGAGGCCAACGTGGTGAGCAAAGGCGATTCTGGCACGGTGTCACCCTGGCCCTGTCAACATTTCGGCACCGGGATCAATAAGTCGCAACGCTGTCGAGGATCGCTCACTGGGCACTATCGATGGTGCGTATCCGATCGATGACCCCTTGGAATGGATCGCCTCCTCGGTCGGGCGCGGCCCCGGGTGCCATGCACTTCCACGCTTGGACCTCATCGCCGGACTCCGATCATGCCACGGTGGATCTGTATTCCATGAAGCAAGGAGATGCATTGGGACCGACACCAGCAGGCCCGATTTCCCCGAACACTTGGCATAGGCGTTGCTAAACCAACCCCAGACCGTGCGTCCTGCGCGGTGCGGGGATTCCACAGGCGAGCCAGGGGAGCCCCCGACGAGGGTGGTCCCGCAAAATGGTCCGTCGCACCGTGCGAGTCTCATGCGCCGGTTGGCTGTCCGTCGCATTCAACCCTCAAAAAGCCACCCCCGTGATCCTTTGTATTCTCCTATCCCTGGTCGTCCTCGCTTCGATCGCTTGTTCCGCCCGCTCAGGGGCCGCCGAACTGGATCTCTCCACCGCCACCCTAGCCGAGCTTCAGGCCGCCATGGACAAGGGCGCACTCACTTCGGAACGGCTGGTCGAGCTCTATCTCGCTCGAATCGATGCTTACGACCCGAAGGGGCCGAAGCTCTACGGTCGATGCCAGGAACAACCTGAGTTCCTACACGGGCCTCCCGACCCTCGTGGTGCCCGGAGGGTTCTTCCCCTCGGACGGCATGCCCTTCGGTGTGCAGTTCCTGGGGCGCCCTTTCACCGAACCTACCCTGATCCGGGTCGCCAGCGGATTTGAAGCGGTCACCGGCCACCGAAAGGCTCCGGCCTCGACCCCGCCCCTCCCCAGAGAACACATCGTCTACTGACCACAGCGGGACATCTGCCGTCTTCCATGAGGCTCCTCCGTCATCACTTCCTCGTCCCTCTCCTGGCTCGCGCCGGCTTGATGGCCGCGCTGATCGGGACCGCCAGGACCCAAACCCCTCCGGTCGAGGAAGCCACTGTGGCGGGCCTCCACGCGGCCTTCCTCAAAGGGACCCTTACCAGTCGCGAGTTGGTGGCCGCCTCGCTGGCACGCATCGAGGCCTACGACCAGCAGGGCCCGAGGATCAACTCGATCATCAGCCTCAATCCCTCGGCACTGGCCGACGCCGAGGCCCTCGACACGAAGCTCAAGTCCTCCGGCATGCTGGTGGGTCCGCTCCACGGGATCCCCGTCCTGGTGAAGGATTGCATCGATGCCAAGGGCATGCCGGCTACTGCCGGTTTCCAGGGGTGGAAGAACTATCTCCCACCGGGCGACGCTCCTCTCGTGGCCCGGCTCAAGGCGGCCGGCGGGATCATCCTGGGCAAGACTTCCCTGTCCGAGTTCACCCGCGGAGGGGGGGACAACATCAACTCGGTGCTCTCCGGATTCTCCCGGAATCCCTACAATACCGCGTACGCGACCGGAGGCTCCTCCGGCGGGACCGCGGCTGCGATCGCCGCTCATTTCGCAGTCCTAGGGGTCGGCACGGACACCGGGGGTTCCGTCCGGATGCCCTCCGCGCACAACGCCCTTGTCGGGCTTCGCCCCACGGTCGGACTCATCTCCCGAACCGGCATCGTTCCGAACAATTCAATCCGCGACACCGCGGGTCCGATGACCCGGACGGTGACCGATCTCGCCGTGATGCTCGATGCCATGGCCGGTCCTGATCCCGAGGACCCGGCCACCGCACGCGCCGCGGGGCACATCCCGCCGACCTACACCTCGTCCCTGCGCACCAACGCGCTTCAGGGAGCGCGCCTCGGTGTCCTGCGCCAGGTGTTCAACCGCAAAGTCACCGACCCCCGCATCCTCGCGCATTTCGAGAAGACACTCTCGGAACTTCGGTCCGCCGGTGCCGTGGTCATCGAAGACTTCGCCGTCCCGGCGATCGAATCTCTGCCGCGGGCCCCCCAAACATCGGCACGGAGGAACGCGGACATGATCCGGTTCCTCGCGGCGCATCCCGGCATCCCATTCCCTTCGCCCAAGGCCATCGCGGAATCCAAACTCGCGCATCCGCTGCATCAGGCTGGACTGGAAGCCGACGCTGCGGCTGGCCCGGTAGACACCGACGAAGCGACCCTCAAAGGCCTGGCGACGGAGGAGGCTTACCGAGCGGCGTTCACCAAGGCCATGGATGCGGAGAGGGTGGATGCGGTGGTCTTTCCGGTCTGGGCGCAACTCCCCGCGCTGAACGGCGACCGGAACACCCAACTCATGGCCCGCGACCCCGATCCCAAGGGCGGTGTCACAGCCCTCAGCAGCAGTCTCACCTTCGTCGGCAGCACCCTCCAATGGCCCGCGCTGTCCGTCCCCTCCGGCTACCTCGGCGAAGGTCTGCCTCAGGGACTGCAAATCCTGGGACGCGCCTGGGAGGAAGCTCGAATCATCGGCTACGCCTTCGCCTACGAACAGGCGACCCGACACCGGGTCTCGCCCTCGTCCGTACCGCCCCTTGCCGAGGGTCTGGCCGCGCGTTTCGTCGGAACCTGGAAGCTGCACTCCATCCGCGATCGCGATCCGGCGACCGGCGAGGAAAAACCCGCGGCGCGCCCAGGGATCGACGGCCAGATCATCTACGCCGCCAACGGACGCCTTTCGGTCCAGATCGTCCGCGAAGGAAGGGAAAAGGCTCCGGTCGGGAGCGCCGACGGGTTCTCAAGCTATTTCGGAACCTGGCGACTCCTGCCGGCCGAGCGCTGCGTCATTCATCAACAGGACGCCAACCTGAACTCCGCCCAGACGGGCCAGGCCGCCAAACGATTCTACACGTTCGACTCCGAAGGACACCTGGCGCTGACCACGCCACCCCGACGGCGCGAGGGCGAAACCACCGAAAGCCAGTCCGTCTTCGTGTGGACGCGCATTCCCTGATCGACCACTCCCTGCCGCAGCACTCCACGCCGCCCCTCCCGAAACCCCAACCGAACCGCCAGCGCCACCCGCCTCCCTCCTTCCACCCGTGAAACCCCACCTTCTCAAACTGTTCCTGATCTCGGTCGCGCTGGTTCCTACCGCCCGCGCCGCGTCCCTCGATCTGACCACCGCCACCATCGCCGACGTCCAGGCCGCATTCAAAGCCGGTCTGACCAGCGAGAAGCTCACGGCCGCCTACCTCGCTCGAATCGCCGCCTACGACAAGCAGGGACCCCAGATCAACTCGGTGATCACTCTCAATCCGAAGGCCCTCGACGAGGCGCGCGCGCGCGATGCGGAACGCAGGACCGGAACCGCGTTCGGCCCACTCCATGGCATCGCCGTGGTGCTGAAGGACAACATCGACACCCTCGACCTCCCAACCACGGGCGGATCTCAGCTGCTGGAGGGATCGATCCCTCCCGACGACGCGTTCATCGTCAAAAAGCTCCGCGCTGCGGGCGCCGTCATCGTCGCCAAGGTCAACCTTTCCGAATGGGCCGGCTCAGGCGGCAGCGCCACCGGCGCCCCGACCAACATCGTCAAAGCCGCGCGCGTCCCCAATGGCTTCAGCTCTGCAGGCGGGCAGACCCGCAACCCGCACGATCCCACCCGCGGCCCGGCGGGTTCCTCGGGTGGCACCGGTGCCGCATTGGCGGCCGGGTTCGCCCAGTTCGGGCTTGGCACCGACACCGGCGGCTCGATCCGTGGGCCATCCTCGGCCAACGGGATCGCGGGACTGAAACCCACCCGCGGGCTGATGAGCCGCGATGGCGTGATCCCACTGGGCCTCTCCTACGACACCGCAGGTCCGATGGCTCGAAGCGTCTACGACGTGGCCGCGGCCCTCGGCGCAATGACCGGCGTCGACAGCGCCGATACCGCAACGGCGCCGAGCGAAGGCAAGTTCAAGACCGACTACACCCAATTCCTCAAAATCGGCTCCCTCAAGGGCGCCCGCATCGGGATCGCCCGGGACTTCATGGGCCAGGATCCCGAGACGGACCACGTCATCGAGGAATCCATCGCCACACTCCAACGCCTGGGTGCCGTGCTGGTCGATCCGGTCCGGTACCCGGACTTCCTCCGGAAGGGTCGGCAGGACATCTACAATCTCGTCGTCCGCGCCGAGTTCAAATCCGACCTGACGACCTACCTGAAAACAACGCGGGCGGGTTACCCCAAGAGTTTCGACGACGTGGTGGCTCTCTCCAACGATCCCCGGACCCATTACCGGAGTCCGGGCAAGGCCGCCGGATTGAAGTGGTCGGCATCCCCCGAAGTCAGCTTTGCCATCGATGATCCGGTCTATCTCGCGACCAGGAACCACGTCCTTCCTGCCGTCCGGGCCACGATCGACGCCATCATGGCCAAACACGGACTCGACGCCATCGTCTATCCCACCTCTCCCAAGCCGGCCACGCTGATCGACCCGCCCGAGGACACCCCCAGGGGCGATTCCCCCACCAGCTACGCCAATTTCACCGGCTATCCCGACGTCATCGTGCCCGCGGGCATGACGAAGGATGGGCTGCCGGTGACCCTCAGCTTCTTCGGCCCCGCGTGGAGCGAACCCAAACTCCTCGCCTACGGCTACGACTTCGAACAAGCGACCAAGGCACGGGTGCTGCCCAAGCACACTCCCGCTCTCCCGAGCGACGCCGTCATTTACTGACCCCGCCAACCTCCCATGTTCCACCCAGTGACCCGCTCTCGAGACCGGACTGCGGCTTCCGGGCTGCAACTCCGGCGTTCCCTCCCGTCCCGCGACACGGGAGTCGCTGGAGAATCCGCCCGACCTCAACCGGAACCGGGAATACCGTGCCACCCTTATTCGGCTGGCCAGCGGCTATGAGGCTGTCGCCGGTCCGGTTCGGGTTCTTCCCCCGACGACTCCCAGACTCCCCGGTGAAACCATCTCCTACTGACTTGCTGATCCCTACCCTTATGAAGCGCCACACCTTCCCCCGCCTCCACCCCGCACTGATCCTCGCGGTCGGTTTCCTCGGACTGAGCCCTGTCGGGGCCCGCGCCGCCGAGCTACGACTCGCCACCGCCACCATCGCGGAGCTGCAGGCCGCCATGGAGAAGGGGGCCCTCACCTCCGAAAAGCTGGTCGAGCTGCACCTCGCCCGCATTGATGCCTACGACCAGAAGGGGCCCCGGCTGAACACCATCATCACGCTCAAGGACCGGGCCGTCGCCCTCGCCGAAGCCCGGGCCCTGGACGCCGAAAGGAAGGCCGGAAAGGTCAGGAGCCCTATCCATGGAATCGTCGTTCTGGCCAAGGACGTCTTCGATACCAAGGACATGCCAACCACCGGTGGCTTCGCCCCGATGGCCACCTCCCAGCCGCGTTACGATTCCTTCGTCATCGACCGCCTCCGCGCCGCCGGCGCGATCATCCTCGCAAAACTCAACCAGTCCGACTGGTACGGCATCGCCAACCAGGGAGCCAGCACCCTGAAGGGCCAGGTGCTCAGTCCGTACAACACCAACAAAGTCACGGGCTTCTCCAGTTCGGGCACCGGCGCCTCGATGGCCGCCTGGTTCGGAACCATCGGACTCGGCTCCGACACCGGTGGCTCGATCACCATTCCAAGCGCCAACAGCGGACTGGTTGGCTTTGCCTGCACCCACGGACTGGTTTCCCGCACGGGCATGATGTGGAGCTCTCCACGACAGGAAAACGGCGGGCCGATGGGACGCAGCGTCTACGATTGCGCCGCCGTTCTCGATGTCATCGCCGGCTATGACGCCGCCGACCTCGCCACCGAAGCCAGCATCGGTCGCCACCCCGGACGCCCCTACACCAGCTTTGTCCATACCAACGGACTCAAGGGTGCGCGGGTCGGAGTTCTGCGCCAGATGGTCCGCGCCGGACCGATCCACGCGGAGGGACGGGCTCTGTTCGAAAATGCCGTGTCCGACATGCGCAAGGCGGGAGCGATCGTCGTCGACCCGGTCACGGTGGCTTTCGACATCGTTCAGGCGCAGACCGACGCCGCCGCCGCCAATTTCGAGCGGGCGACGGCGATCAACAAGTACCTCGCGGCTCTTCCTGCCAACGCCCCGATTCGCAACGTGGAGGAGATGATTGCGAAGGGCGGGAAGCTGGTGAAAACCAACATCATCGACTCCTCGAAACTCACTCACCTGGAGCGGAACCCGTCGCTCATCGCCGCCTACCGGCAGCAGGACGTCCTGCGGGCCTCCCTCGTGGACCTGATGGAACGGAACCAGCTCGACGCCCTCGTGCTTCCCTTTCGCACCGCGCAGATCCAGGCGGTCGGAAGCGGGGGCGAAGGCGGTGGAGGCATGACCGCCGAGACGCGCAACAGTCTCAGCTCCTACACCGGGCTGCCGACGATCATCGTTCCCGGCGGGTTCTTCCCCAACGATGGGATGCCGTTTGGCGTGCAATTCCTGGGGCGCAACTTCACCGAGCCCACCCTGATCCGCCTCGCCGGTGGCTACGAGGCCGCCACGGGCCATCGCAAGGCACCCTCGCTCACCCCGGCTCTCCCGGGCGAATCGATCACCTACTGACTCCACCAACGTTCCGGCATCCCGAGGTGGCCGGCCATGTCAGTCTCTCCTGTTCTTCCAGGACACAACTCCCGGACTTTCACCGACGGATACGGCAACGTGATTCCCCGACCTGCCCGATCCCATCTCACCCGAACCCGCCATGCGATTCCGGCCTCGTCTGATCCTCCTCGGCGCACTCCTGCTGTCCGGCCTGATCGCCGAAGCCAACCCTGTTGAACCCGCGCGCATTCCATTGCTCGAGGCACCGCTTCCCACCTACCCGGCGGAGCTCCGGGACAAGCCGATCTACCGGGGCTTCGCGGTGGTGGGTTGTGTCGTCGCCGCCGATGGCTCGGTGACCAAAGCCTGGACCCTCCGCCTCCGTTCGCGTTCGCTGGAGCTTCGACTTCCCGGAGGTTCCTTGAAGTCCCGGTGCCCTCACACCGGCCGCCGCCGCACCCACCCGGGAAGTGTTCCAATGGGATCAAGTCACCATAGTTACTTCTGAGCAGTCCATCGGGAGCCCGGCCTGATGGCGAGGAAGCTCCAGTGGTCGTGGCCGGCGGCTGGTATCATGGGGTGAATCGCCGGACAACGATGGTCGCAGGCGGTTGCGGAGCGCCGGAGTCAGGAACACAGCCAGGGCGCAACTCCCGTCGCCGGGCGACTGGAAGTCGAATTCGGCGATGATACGGCAGCGGGCGGCCCTGTTGGTTCGAGGCAGAAGTGGTCAGCCACACACAGCGTCCCGAATCCCGGTCGGTCGGCGAATTCCCCACGCCCGCGTGGAGCGAAGGCTGACGGCGCCGTCGAGCCCACGAGCCGCGGGGGCGACCGTCCGCGAGGCGCTCAGGGAGTGCCTACGCGGTAGAACCCGGCCCGCAAGTCTTGTGCCGGGGTGTAGATGAACTGGAACTGACCCGGTGAGGTGACCGTCGCAGGTCCCAGCAGAGTCCACCTGCTGAAGGCGCGTTCCACGGTGGGGCTGAACCACACGGAGTAGGAGTTCGTTGGATTCCCACTGAACTCGAACCGGAAATCGCCGTTCGCCAACCGGACCGGGACGGTCAGGACCGGTTCCGGCCCGGCGGCCTGGGTGATGGTGACGGGCACGCCAAGCACGGTCAGGCGGGCCGTGCGCGCGGCGCCGGTGATATTGGCGGTGAACGAGTACTCAGCGGCGCCGTTGAGGATGCTACCGGCCGAGAGCCAGGGTTGGTCGCTGGTAGGGGTGAAGGGACTCCGGGGACTCCCGCCGGCGGGCATCACGACCGGTACGGAGCCGCTGCCCGCGGCGGCCTCATGCGCTGCGGAGGTAGCATCCACAAACGCTCGCGGCAGGACCCGGATTCGCCCGGGAGAACCGTACACGCCGAAGGAGGTCCAATACACGTTGCGCTGGGCATCGACTGCGATGGATCTCGAGCCTTCGTAGGGGACCAAGATCGGGGCGGGCGGATAGCGGACGCGGCCTACATAGAGATCGGGAGTCCACCTCTTGATAGAGTCGGATTCGGAGTAATAGAGGCCCCCTCCTGAGTCCACAGCCAACGCGACCAATTCAAGGGCACTGGGTTCGCCGCTCACGAGGCGCATGGAGTAGTAGCGAACCGGCTCGAGCCTTCCGACGTGCAAAAATGGACAATTGTCGCAAGGGCTAGTTCCACGGTGTGCGTACTGGAAACTGACAAAGCCCGCGCTGTCCACCGCAAGCTGGTTGTTCCGAGACCCCTGGTCCACCTTGATGAGAGTGCCGTCCGCCGCACGGCGCCTAATCACACCCATGTCATTAAAGTAGAGGTTGCCAGAGTCATCCGCGCCCAGGGAGTAAACGTCATCCAAACCGGAGACCAATGTGGAAAGTGATCCGTCGGACTCCTTCCGCATCTTGATGGAACCCTCGCCGTCGTAGAAATAGAAATTGCCGGTCCCATCCACCGCCATGGCGTAGTAGAGGTCGGATTTCACGGTAACGAGCGGGCTGGCCACGCCGGTGGCGGCGGACCACTTTTTGATCACCGGCGTCCCGTCAAGATCGTGCCCCGGGAAATAGAGATTCCCGCCGCGATCGGCGACGAGGTTGCTGTAATAGAATTCGGAAGGGAGGACGTTCCCGAGGAGGGTGATCGGAGCGGCGGGGACAACATGGATACCGGCCTGAGTGACGGTCAGTGTCTGGCCTGCGATGGTCAGCGTGCCGGTGCGTGTGGCGCCCGGGTTGCCGTCGAAGGTGAAGAGGACGTTGGGGCTGCCCGCGGCACCGGCATTGCGGGTGTCCAAGTGCAGCCAGGGATCATTCGCCGTGGCCGTCAAGGCACCCGTTGCGAGCGCCTGTGACCAGTTGTCAACGAGGTCCGTCGTCCAGGCACCCGCTGCCACCACCACGCTGTCGGCGCCCGCCGCCGGACCTACCAGCAGGTTGGTGGTTGCGAGCGCGTATTCGGCCCCCCGCACCGGCGCCGGGACGACGGCGAGGCCCAGCAGCAGGAACAGGGTGACCCGGAAGAGCGGCCACGCTGAGGGACGCCCGGGCCGATGCGGCGCAGGGCAGGTTGGAGGTGGCGGAGTAGGTTGGTTCATTGGGGGTGCGGAGGTTTTGCGGAATGAGGAACGGTATTTCTGATGCGTGGGCGGTGGCGTTGTTTCCGTGCCCGCCTACTCGCCTCGCAGCCGGTAGTAGCGCGCGGGAGCATCGGCCGACTGGGAATCGCTGAAGTGGGCCGAGCCGCCGATCAGGGTGTTGGTGCCCACCGGCGCCCAGACCGGATGGGCCAGGTCGGTGCAGGCTTCGACCACGAGGGTGGCGTTGGTCGCCCACGACATGGTGAACTGGAAAGGGTTGTTGCCTGGGACCGGCCCGGCACTTCGGGTTAGAATCAGAGGGTTGGGAAGAAACCACGGGATGGTGGAAGCCCCGGCGAAAGTTGCTCCCCAGCCGGCCGTGCCTGGCAGGTAATAGACCTTGGTTCGGTCGTTGAAGATCTGACTCTCAGGACCTGCTCCAGGGGCGTTTCCCCGGAAATAGACGCCGGTGAGCCTTAAGGTCCCCCCGTTGAACGCATAGTCCCCAATCCGGGTGATGCTGCTGGGGAGGGTTATGGTGGTCAGGCGGGGGCACCCAGCCAACGCCCCGTCCCCAAGGGAGGTGACGCCGTCGGGGATGTTAACGCTGGTCAGGCCTTGGCACTGAGCCAACGCCCAGTCCCCAATCGAGGCGAGGCTATTGGGGAGGGCTATGTTCCTTAGGCCATTGCACCCACCGAACGCGCCCTCCCCAAGGGTCGTCACGCCGTCGGGAATGGTAACGCTGGTCAGGCCCTCGCACCCACCGAACGCCCCGTCCCCAATGGCGGTGACGCTGTCGGGGATCGTGTAGGCGCCTGATCGGTTTATCGGGTGTTGGATGAGTGTGGACCGTGCCTTGTTAAACAAAACACCTTCGAGGCTGCTGTAGGCGGGGTTTGAGGTGTCTACCTCTATGGCCTTCAGCCGGAAGCAGCCACCGAACGCTCTGGCCCCAATGCTCGTGACACTGCTGGGGAGGGTGACGTTGGTGAGCTGCCTGCATTGATCGTACGCGGCGTCCCCGATGGAGATGAGGCCGTCGGGGAGGCTGACGCTGGTCAGTCCACAGAAATGGAACGCATTGTCCCCGATGGATGTGACGCTGTCGGGGATGGCAACGCTAGTCAGTTGGTTACAGTCACGGAACGCCTTGTTTCCGATCGATTTGACGCTGCTGGGAATACGGACAGTTACAAGCTTGCCGCAGGAGGCAAACGAGTTGGATGGAATGGTCGTGAAACTGTCGGGGATGGTCAGGCCGGTCATTTGGGAGTACTGAAACGCTGCGTCCCCAAGGGCGGTGACGCTGTCGGGGATGGTGTAGCCGTTGGTTCGGCGCAAAGGGAATTGGAGGAGGATGGATTGTTCCTTGTTGAACAATACGCCCTCCAGGCTGCTGTAGGCGGGATTCGCCGCATCGACGCCGATGTCGGTCAGGCTGGCGCAGTAGCTGAACACTCCCTCCCCAAGGTGGGTGACCCCATGGGGGAGGTAGACGCTGGTCAGGCTGCTGTGGGTGAACGCCTCTTTCCCGATGCTGGTGACGCGGTCGCCGATCGTGACGCCGGTCAGGCGGTTGCAGCTGTAGAACCCTCCCTCCCCAATGGTGGTGAGACGGTCGGGTAAGGTGACGCCGGTCAGGCCGTAGGCCTCCTCGAACGCGGAAGCCCCAACGAGGGTGACGCTGTCGGGGAGGGTGTAGTCGCCGAATCGGCCCCGCGGGTATTGGAGCAACGTGGAGCGGTCCTTGTCGAACAAGACGCCATCCTCACTGCTGTAGGCTGGATTGGAGGCATCCACGTTGATGGCGGTGAGTCCTTGCGAGCTGGAAAAGGCTCCGACTCCAATGTTGGTAACACAGTTGGGGATGGTGACGCGGGTGACGCTGGAGCAGGCGAGGAAGCCGGAGCTCCCTGCGCCGCCCTCTAGAATCCTGGGGCCGCGGGCCGCGATGGTGGTCACCGGCAGGCCTGCGATCACGGCGGGAATATCGAGAACGGATTTTGCCTTGAAGCAGTCGACTTCCGTGATCGTGATCGAGTTGTTGGTCACGGTGTACGTGAACTCTTCGAAAACGAGTGCCTGAGCGTTCAGACGCCCAAGAAGCAGAAGGAGAGCGCACGGGAGGACGCTCTCCATGCAACGGCGATGCTGGGTGGATAGCATCCGCCGGACTTGGGGTTTCGGAGACCTGTCGATTGATGAGTCCATGGGGGTCGGAAGATGAAAAACTCAGAGTTACTGCAGGAATGCCGATGGCTTTCGAGGGCAGAGACCGGCGAGGCGTTTAAGGCGAAACCACACGGAGAACCTGATCGGTGCTCCCGGCGAGGGCGTTCATTCCCAGGATTCCTGCGGGTCGAGGACCTCCCGCACGTAGAGTTCCCCGAGAAAATAGAAGCCGATGACCTGGTCATCCTGGATATTCAGGATGAACCGGTCGCTGTCGGGCAGTGATGAATAGGGAGTGCCGGAGGTGGCGAGATCGCCCTCCGCCAGGCGTGGGCATAAGTCCCAACCGACGCGGTCCTCGTTGAGCCAGTAGAGGCGATCGTCGCCGGGCTGGTCTGATTTGGCTGCAATCGTGCCGGTGTGAAAGCCGTTCTGGACCGGGAGCCGCCGGTAAGTACCAAGGAGGTCACGAATGGTGATGCGCGGGTTGGTTCCGCCTTCCACGGCATCAGGCTCGCTGCGCAAACGGTAGAACCGGGCGGCGGGGCGGGTGGCTTCGGGATCCGTGAACGAAATCCATCCGTTGGACTTGTTGGTGCTGCAGGAGGAGTAGCGGAGGGAGTGCGTGCTGATAGGGACCCAATGGGATGACGTCGGGGATTCGGCTGCCTCCACGACGACGGCGGCGTTGGTGGCCCACGAGATGACGAAACCGAACTCCTGTGCGGCGGCCCCCAGGCCGGGTTGCGGTGCGAGGGGTAGAATCATGGGGTGCGGCAGTTTCCAGGCCGCCGTCGGGCGCCCTGCGAAGGTGGATTTCCAGCCTGTGGTTCCCGGGAGATAAAGGGCGGTGCTGTTGTCGGAGAGCCACCAGGGTTCTGGAGTGGGAGCATTTCCTTCGAAGTAGACCGTGGTCAGGTTTCGGCAGGCCTCGAAGACGTCCGTTGCCAGGAAGGTCACGCTGCGGGGGATCGTGATGCTGGCCAGCTGTGGGAGGTAGGCGAAGGCGTTATAACCGATCGTCGTGACGCCGCTGGGAATCCTGATAGCGGGGAGATTTCTGCAGCCGGAGAAGGCGTTTTGCCCGATGTGGGTGACACTCTCTGGAATCTTCAGGGTGTTGAGTCTTTCACATTGACTGAAGGCGTAGTCCTCGATGCGGGTGATGCCTTCAGGGATGGCAATGTGCGTGAGACGCGCGCAGCCCGTGAATGCCATGGCCTGGATGTGGGAGATCGTATCGGGAATTTGGTAGGTTCCGACTCGTCCGGCCATGCACTGGAGCAGGGTCGTATGGTTCCGGTCGAACAGGACTCCATCGACGTTTCGGAAGAAGGCGTTGAGGGGATCGACGGTGATTTCCTTCGCCGAGGAACATCCGGCGAATGCCCCGGTGCCGAGGTGGGCGACCCCTCCGGGGAGGTTGATGTGGGTCAGTGAATGGCACCCACTGAATGCCTCCTCGCCAAGATGGGTGACGCTGTCGGGGATGGGGGCAGCGACGAGGCTGGAACAGGAAGCGAAGGCGTAGTCGTCGATATGCGTGACGCCCCGGGAGATCTTTGCGGTGAGCAGTCGTTCGCATCGGGCGAACGCAGCGCGTCCGATATGGGTGACACTGCCCGGGATCCGGACGTGCTGGATGGGCAAGGCCTGGAACGCACCGGCTCCGATGGCGGTGACAGGCAGACCGGCAATTGTGTCGGGGATCACAACTTCGGTGACATTGAGCCAGTTGACCAAGCTGAAGAGGGTGATGGTTTGATTGGCATTGGTCACATGACGGAACTCTTGGACGGATTGTGTCCGGCCCGTTGTGGAGGTCAGGAGGTAGGCGAGCGCGATCCACAGGATGGGTCGCGGAGCCCATTTCCGAATCACGGGTTCGATCTGGCAGGTTTGGGATCGAGAGAGGACTTCTGGCGGCCGCAGGGGGGAAGAGTTCGTGGGATTTGGGTTCATGCAGTGCAGGAAGGGTCGAAAAGGTTTGGGCCGGTGGCCGGTGTTCGTCTTTTGGGTCGAACGGGAGTCCGGGCACTCCCTTGATGGGGGAGGTCGGGATTTCCGTCCTGCATTGGTCCCAACGAGATTCGGGACTCAAAAGCGCAACGGATCGGAAGATTCCTCCCGGGACGCACCGGGCAGGGGGCAGGACACGGGGTTCCACCGGCTGCCGATTCCGGCGGGGTACCGGCTATCACTGGGTCTCACCCGTGAAGTGGACGAGCACGATGGGTTGCCGTGACCTCGGTCTGTATCCACCGAGGAGTCCCTGCTGGGCGTATTCCTTCACCGATGGCGTGGTGAACGCCGAGAGGGTGCGTGTTTCGGGATCCGTTTCACTCCACTGAGCGACGCGGCTGTAGAAGGAGTCATCGATCCGGGCGGACACCGAGGCACGTTGTCGGAGGGTTTCGGCCACGGAGATCTCGGTCTCGGAGGTTGATGGGCCGGCCCGGTGGCCCACGCGCGCTTCAGCCCAGTCCAGGAACCAAGCCGGCGTGGGTGGGGGTGCCGAGAACACTTCCCAGACGCGGGCGATCCCGTCTTCGGAGACGGTGACAAGGCGCTGCCCGTCGGGGCTGAAATGGGCGAGGATCACGCCCCGTGGATGCCGCAAGGGTTCGGTGAGGGGTTCGCCGGAACGGGCATCCCAAACCCGGGCGGTGCCGTCGATGGAAGCAGTTACGACCTTTTGGCCGTTGGTGTTGAAGTCGGCCGATACAACTTCGGCTTCGTGGGCGAGGCGATCGGTGGTGGGTTCCCCGGTGTGGGTGTCCCAGACGCGGGCGGAGTTTTCGTGGGTTGTGACCACCTGCCTTCCATCGGGGCTGAGTGGCAGGGCGGAATGGCGGTTATGGTCGTTACGGCCTTCCAGCGGGAAATCGGACACCGCTTCGCCGGTGAGAAGGTTCCAGCGGTGGACCCGGCGATTCGAGGAGGCCGTCACCAGTTCAAGTCCATCGGCCGTGAAGAGCACCGAAACGACAGCCCCACCGTGAAGGAGGGGTGGGCCGATCCGTTCTCCGGTCTGCGCGTTCCAGAGGGAGGCGGTCCTGTCCTTGATGCCGGTAACGACCCGGAGTCCGTCCGGGCTGAAGGCAGCGGCGAGCACGCCACCGGATTCGTTGAGCGTCGAGAGGACCTGGCCCGTGTATGCATTCCAGACCCTGGTGGAATCGCCGTCCGCGGTCGTGAGGAGACGGGTGCCGTCGGGGCTGAACTGCGCGGTGGAAACGACGTTCCGGTGAGCCAGGGGCCGTCCGAGGGCCTTTCCGGTGCGGACGTCCCAGACCTGCGCCGTTCGATCGGCCGAAGCCGTCACGAGTTGGAGTCCGTCGGGGCTGAACTGCACAAAGAGGATTCGTTCGGGGTGACGGAAGACTGCGGAGGTCGGTCGCCCGCTGCGCGCATCCCAGAGTTGCGCGGTGCCATCGGCGGATCCGGTCAGCACCGAGAGACCGTCCGGGCTGAACCGGGCGATGGTCGCTTTGCCTTTGGGCAAGGAAGGCGCGAGGGGTGGGTCGCCGGGGCCCGCATCCCAGAGCCGGGCGGAGTTGCCGAACGAGGAGGTCAGAACCCGTCGTCCGTCGGGGCTGAACCGGGCCTGGCCCAGAATGCAGTCCAGGTGCCGAAAAGGTTGGGAAAGGGGTTTTCCGGTGGCCGCATCCCAGACCCGTGCCGTGTGGTCGCGGGATGCGGTCACGATCCGCCGGCCATCAGGGCTGAAACTGGCGAAGGAAACCATTTGGTTATGCCAGAGGGGTTGAGCGAGTGGCTGTCCGTCCGCCACGCGCCAAAGTCGGGCGGTGCGATCAAGGGAAGTGGTGACCACGGTTTCGCCGTTCGGACTGAACCCGGCGAAGCGGACTTCCATGTCGTGCCGAAGAGCAGGGGTCAGCGACTGGCCAGTGTCGGCGTCCCACAGGCGGGCGGTTCCATCCGAGCAGGCCGTGACGACGCGGGAGCCGTCGGGACTGAATTCCGCATGGGTGACGATTCCCTCGTGGAGCAGCGGTGGCATGCGAAGTTCTCCGGACCGCGTGTTCCAGACTCGCGCGGTGCGGTCCATGGATGCGGTCACCACGCACGAGGCGTCGTGGTTGAATCGTGCGGAAACCACCTGGCCCTCGTGCCACAGCGGGTCGGTGAGGGGTTCTCCGGAGCGCGCATTCCACACCCGGGCCGTTTGGTCATGGGAGGCGCTGACCACAAGGGATCCATCGGAGCTGAAGTGGGCACCGACGACAGCATCCCCATGGCGCAGGGGTTCGGTGAGGGGGTGGCCGGTTCCGGCGTGCCAGACTCGGGCGGAGTGATCGTCGGAGGCGGTGACGATGCGGCTGCCGTCCGGACTGAATTCGGCATAGTCCACTCTGCCATCATGGCAGAGGGGTTCGGCGAGTGGCTGGCCGGAGCGTGAGTCCCAGAGCCGCGCCGTGTGATCTGCCGAAGCGGTGACTACGCGGGAGCCGTCGGGGCTGAACTGGGCGCAGAACACGAGGCCCTCGTGGTGGAAGTCCGGGGTCAGCTCGCGACGGAAGGCGAAGGGGATGGTGGAGGCGAGACGGGTGGCAGCGACCTGGTTGGAGGGGTTCTGCCGGAGCACGCGACAGAACTCGGAGACGGCCAGAGACGGTTCGTTGGCGGTGAGGAGGTCCTCGGCTCTTTGGATCTGGCTTCGCTGCAACGACCCTTCGGCCTCGTTCAGGAGTTGGGCTTTGTCGCGGGTCGCGTCTTCAGCGGCGGTCCGGGCCCGGCTGGTTTCCGCGATTTGGAGGCGGAGCCGTGCATTGGCCTCCGAAAGTTGGGCCCTGGCGCGGATTGCGGCGGTGGCCTGCCAGGTGGTGAAGAGGATTCCGAGCAGCAGGGCGGCGACCACCGCTGACCCAGCGGCGAAGGCCATTCGGTTTCGGCGGAACGCCCGGGAGATCCGGTAGGTTCGGCTCGTGGGACGAGCTGCGACAGGCTCGTTTTCCAGGTGCCGTCGCAGGTCGGCGGCGAGGCCGTTGGCTGTTTCGTAGCGCCGGGTGCGTTCCTTCTCCAGGCACTTCATGACGATCCAGTCGAGATCCCCGCGCACCAGGCCGAGCAACTTGGGGCCGGCCGTTCCCTGGGAGTGGGCGGTGGCGGTGAGTTGATTGGCTTCCAGGGAGCTGAGGCGCCGGCTTGGAAGGGGCGGTTCGACTTCGCGGATGGTTTTGCGAATCGCCTCAAGCCCAAGCATGCGGAGGTCGTCGGGATCGAACGGTGTCCGGCCCGTCAGCAGTTCGTAGAGGAGCACGCCGAGGCTGTAGATGTCGCTGCGGGTGTCGACGTCCGGGCTGGAGGATCCGGCCTGTTCGGGACTCATGTAGGCCGGGGTGCCGATGAACTGATCGAAGGCGGTGAGGGAGGTGGGGGCGGTGATCTGGCCTGCGGTTGCTTTGGCGATGCCGAAGTCGATCACCCTGGGGACGGCGAGGCCCTCGTGGAGGCTGATCAGGATGTTGGACGGTTTGATGTCCCGATGGATGACGCCCTTTTGATGGGCGTGCTGGATGGCCTGGCAGACGGGGACGAAGAGTTCGAGGCGCTGCCGTGTCGTGAGTCGGTGCTCGTCGCAGAAGCGGGTGATGGAGGTGCCGTGGACCAGTTCCATCACGAAGAAGGGGCGTCCGGAGTCGGTGGCGCCGGCATCGAAGATCCTGGCGATGTTGGGATGATCCATCAGGGCGAGCGCCTGGCGCTCGGCCTCGAACCGTGCGATGACCGCTTTGGTGTCCATGCCCGCCTTGATCAACTTGAGCGCGACCTGGCGGCGCACCGGTTCATCCTGTTCCGCCAGGAACACTGTGCCGCAACCCCCTTCGCCGAGGGGGTGAAGCAGCCTGTAGCGACCGATCCGTGCTCCCGGACCTTCCGGCGGGGTGCCCTGGCCCGTGGGCGGGTCGCCCAGGTCCCCAGGTAGCATCCCAGCCTCCACGGCATCGCGGAGGCCGGGGGCGGGTTGCTCAAGGTAATCGGTGGCCTGATCGAAGACGGACACCAGTTCCAGGAGGTCGAGGAGCAGGGCCTCATCGCCCTGACATTCCCCGCGCAGGTAGGCGTGACGCTGGTCCCCGGGCAGTCTTCGTGCAGCGTCGAAGAGTCTTACCTTCCTATCGGACAATTGGCTCATCTCGGATCTGTGGGCGGGTGGCGGTTTGCGTGGCACCCCTTCCCGAAGGAGAAACGAGAAATTGCCGTCCGATGCGCAATCCAAGTTCGCGGGAGATCAGACCTGCCTGGATTGGAGTTTGCGATAGAGCCAGGATTTGGAGAACGCCCAGTAACTGTCGGCCGTGCGTGACGAGACGCCGAGCACCCCAGCGGCTTCGTCGAGCGTCAAGCCGCCGAAGAACCGCAGTTTGACCAGATCGGCGCCGAGTGGGTGCTCGAGCGCCAGTTCGTGGAGAGCCTCGTGGACGGCGAGCAGGTGATCCTCGTCTTCAGGTCGCTGGAGGCTGGCTTCGTGATAGTCCGTCCGATTCAACTGGCCGCCGTGGCGGACTGCCTTTTTTCGCCTGGCGTGGTCCACCAGGATCTGGCGCATGGCCTCCGCGGCGGTGGCGAAGAAGTGCGTGCGGCTGGCGAAATGCCCTTGGCGCCCCCCGGAGATGCGCAGCCACGCGCCGTGCAGCAGTTCGGTGGGTTGGAGGGTGTGATCGGCGGGTTGGGACGCCATTTTGGCTGCAGCCACCCGTCGCAGGTCGGCATACACCAGGGGAAGCAGGTCCTCCGCCGCCGACGCCCTGCCGGCATCGATGGCTTCGAGCACGAGGGATATAGCTTTAGCTTCCTGCAAGAATTAATGCTGCTAACAGGAAGGGGCTGGGGTGCCAAGGGAATTCACGCCGCGATGAAAGAGTGTAAAGGGGTCAGTTTTCGATAATGGCTACAAGCCTTCGGACTTTCGCCCGCGATACAGCAGGTGGTTCAGGGGGCCGCGCGTCCAACGTCCGCTCCAACTCTTGCCGCTCTGCCGGGCTGTCCTTCGGAATCCGATACTCGCCCAGCAACCACTTCATCCCGGCGACCAAATTCGGCCGGGGCGTCTCGATCACGCTGACCCCTTGAGGAGCGATGGGAAACGACGGAAGCAGTGCGTCATAGCCCCGCTGCGGGACCGTCGGCGCCGGGGAACACCGTCCGGGAGCGGCTCGCGCTGGAGTACGCGGTGGCGTTACTGGCGGGGGAGGAAGAGGTCCATCTGTTGTCCGACGTAGATGGGGCGGGTCTGGGCGTTGGCGAAGCGGTAGACGACCCGGAGGACCCGGGTGTCGACGCGTTCGGCGCTGGCGCCGGTGAGGTTGCGCTTGGGGACGACGAAGGGCTCGATCCGAAGGAAGGTCAGGTCGATGGGCTGGGAGGCATCCCCCTTGAGGTAGCCGACAGCGGGGCGTTCAGGGCGGACCTGCGAGGCGAGTTGCTCGTCCACTTCGGCGCGGACCTGGAACTCACTGACCGAGCCGAGGAGCAGGGGAGGGGTGGCGGAGCCCGGTGCGACGTGTTCGCCCGGGCGGGTGTTGAGCTGCAGCACGGTTCCCCCGACGGGGGCGCGGATGACGAGTCGCTCCAGCATGGCGCGCGTGGCGGCGAGGGTGCCGCGGGCCACGTCGGTCCGGGCTTCCTGCACCGCGAGGGCGTCGGCGGCGGCATCGGCGTCTTCGTCGGAAACGAGACGGTGTCCGTGGAGAGCCTGGGTGCGATCGGCGAGCCGGCGGAGCCGGCGCAGTTCGGTTTCCTGGACGCGGAGCTCCGCCTCCTCGGTGGGCAGGCGGGCGCGGAGTTCGCGGTCGTCGAGTTCAAGCAGGAGGGCGCCGGGTTCCACGCGGTCCCAGACCTGGACATGGACCGCCTTGACCAGGGCGGCGACGGGGACGCCGACGCTGGTGTTTTCCCGGAGTGACTCGACGATCCCGGCGGCACCGAGGCTGTCAGGGGCGGGCCGCTGGACGGGGGGTGTCGGGGGCGAGGGCATCGGTTCGGTGCGGGTGGTCCGGTGGACCATGGCGGCACCGGAGAGGACGCCGAGGAGGGCGAGCCAGAGGGAGGCCTTGCGGGCGAGGTGGGAGTTCATGGGGCGCAGTGGGGGTGGGCGGCGGCGATGGCGTCGGGGGTGGGAAGGATCCGGCGGATGCGGCCGTCCTCCATTTCCCCCATGCGATCAGCGAAGGGGTAGATGCGGGCGTCGTGGGTGACGACGATGGCCGACCGGCCGTCGTCGCGGGTGAGTTCCTGCAGGAGCGTCATGACCTTGTGGCCGGTGGCGGAGTCGAGGGCGGAGGTTGGTTCGTCGCAGACCACGAGGCGCGGTTGGTGGACGAGGGCGCGGGCGATGGCGACGCGTTGCTGCTGTCCACCGGAGAGGCGGGCCGGGCGTTCGCCGGCCTTGTCGGGGATGCCGACCCGTTCGAGCATTGCGTGCGCCCGCTGGCGGGCTTCCCGGGGTGGGACGCCCTGGATGTGGAGCGGAACGGCGACGTTTTCCCCGGCGGTGAGGGTGGGGATCAGGTTGAACTGCTGAAAGACGAAGCCCAGGTGACTGGCGCGGAACCGGGCGATGCTGGAGGGGGACAGGGAGTGGAGGGCGTGTCCGAAGGCGTGGATCTCGCCGGTGTCGGCGTGGAGCGTGCCGCAGAGGACGGAGAGGAGCGTGGTTTTGCCGCAGCCGGAGGGGCCGGCGAGGAACAGCATCTCGCTTGGGTAGAGGTCGAGGTCGACCCCGTGGAGGACGGGGCTGAACTGGGCGCCCTGGCGGAAGCCCTTGTGGATGTCGCGGAGCTGGAGGACCGGGGTGCTCATGGGGGGTGGGTTCGGGGGTCAGGCACGGAACACGAGGGCGGGTTCGATGCGCTGGATGCGCCAGACCCCGGCGAGGGCGGCGCCGGTGCAAATGAGGAGCACGGCGGCGAGCACAACCACCGGCACGGGCCAGAGGAGCACGAGCGGCACCTTTCCGGCGGGCAGGAGGGAGAGCAGTGAGCTCAGCAGGCCGAGACCGAGTCCGAAGCCGGTGAAGCCGACGACGGCGGCCTGGGCGATCACCATTCCGGCGAGACGTGTGTCGGTGGCGCCCATGGCCTTGAGCGCGCCGAGGTGCCGGGAGTTATCGAGGATGAAGCTGTAGTAGGTCTGTCCGGAGATCCCGGCGCCGACCAGGAAGCCGATGCCGACGATCACGCCCACGACGAACGGGATCGGGCTGTTGACCAGCATCCAACGTTCGGTTCGCCGTTTGAACTCCCCCTCGGTCATGGCGTTGAGGCCGGTACCGGCGGTGATGCGGGAGGCGATTTCCGCCGGGTCGTGTTGCGGTTCCGGGGCGGCGAGCACGTGGGTCAGCATTTTCCGTTGGGCGGGGACGTATTCCCGGACGCGGTCGAAGGTGGTGAACACGTAGCTGCCGCCGCCGATCCCGGGCGCGACGTCGACCACGCCAACGATCACGGCCCGGCGGTCGTTCATCTCGAAGGCGTCCCCGAGTGTGAGCGGCGGGGCGCCATCGGGGGCGAGGGTGGCGAGGAGACGCTGTTCGACCACGACCGCCTCGTTGCGGCGGAGGTCATGGATGGTGCCGGAGAGAAAGTGGTTGGGGGCTCCGGCGAGGGTGGTGGCATCGAGACCGACCAGGGTGACGGGCCGGGCCACGGGGCCGAGCCGGGCCTGGGTGTTGCCGATGTGGAGCGGGGCGGCCCAGGCGACGCCGGGGACGGACCGGACGCGGTGGACTTCGACATCGCGGAGAGGCTGGAAGTCGGAGACGTGCTGGACGAGCGGATCGACCACCCAGATCGGGGCGCGGATGTTGGTGGCGATCGAGTAGTGGAAGGTCATGAGCCCGAAAAACAGCGCCATGCCCTGGGTCATGAGGACGGTGGCGAAGCAGATCCCGCCCACGAGGGTCGCGTAGCGGGCGCCGTCGCCGAACAGCATGCGGAGGGCGATGCCGATCATTGGGGTGGCGGGGATTTGCGCGGCGTGGCGCGGGTCCGGGACGTGTTGCCGGGGACCGCGCTGGAAAGCCCGGCCGAGATGAACCGCACCACCTCCTCGAACAGCATGGGGTGCGGGGCGGGGGGGGCAGCGCCTTCGGCCGCCTGCATCCGGGGGCCGGGGAGGCTGTAGGTGTGGAGGACCCCGCCCGCAAAGCCGATCCGCAGCCGGAGAATTTCGGGGGGCACGTGGGGCAGGGCGCGGGCGAGGGCGGTGAGGAAGGGGGCAAGCGAGGGATCCAGGTGCTCTTGCAGGGCCCGCACCATGAAGGGCGGCGGTTGGACGAGATTGCGCGCCAGCAGGAGGGCGAAGGCGGGCTGGTCCCGGACCACGAGAAACGGCGGCTCGGCCATGCAGCGGACGATCGTCTCGACCGGAAGGGGGTGTCCCTGGGCTCCGGCCTCGGCTTCGGTGAGCGCCCTTGCCTGGGCGGCGGCGACCCCGTGAAACCGGCGGAGGAAGGTTTCGAGGTAGAGCGCTTCCTTGGATCCGAAGTGGTAGGTGGCCGCCCCGAGGTTGACCCCGGCGGCGTCGGCCAGGGCCCGCATGCCCACGCCGTCGAAGCCATGACGCCCGAAGAGATCCTCGGCGGCATCGAGGAGGCGGGTGGCGGTGTCGGCCGCACGATCCGGAGAGGAGGTTCTCGAACGCACGTTCAATTCATACGAACGTATGAATGAATTGTCCAGTGGGTTTGCGTGCGGGGTGTCCGGGGGGGCATCTCCGACGTGTCGGCGGGCGAGACACGCCGTGGGAAGGGAAGACCGACTGAACGGCGTGGACTGCGGAGACATGTCGCCGCTCCACCCGAATCTTGACTTCGATCAGGGACGGAATGATTCTGCGACGGACTAGTCCGTTATTGTATGGCACGTACGAGGGACGAAGCTCAACACGCCAAGCGCCGCGAGGGTATCCTGCTCGCGGCGGCTCGGCTTTTCAAAACACGCGGGTTTCACCGTTCGCGCACGGAAGACATCTGCGTCGAGGCGGGCATCAGCCCTGGAAGCCTGTTCCGACATTTCCCAGACAAGCAGGCGATCATCATGGCGATCGCCGAGCGCGAGTTCGCAGGATATCGATCCGACGTCGAGTCTCTGGCCACACGAGACGGCATCGAGCGTCTGGGGAAGCTCAGTCCGGAAGCGCTTGTGGAGCTGCTCAAGCCCAAGGTCTACGAACTCGGCGTGGATAGTTGGTTGGAATTGTCCCGCGATCCCGAGACGCGGCGCCGTCTGCGGACGGCCAACCAGGAACTGCGGGACCACCTCAGCCAGAGGTTGAAGAGCGGGCAAAACGAGGGGTGGGTGCGGAAAGCGCTCGATTGCGATGGCGCGGCTTCGCTCATGCTCGCGATGTTCGGAGGGCTGACGACCGAGAGCGAACTTGGTCTTGCCCCGGACGCCACCTCGGCAGCGCGGGCGATGGGGGACCTCGTTCGCCGCTTCATTCTGTCCTGAACATGAAGGCGACCGTTCCCATACGACATAAACGGACGGACTACTCCGTCTTTGTTGTGCGACGGCTTTTCCTCGCTGTGTTGCTCTCCAAAACGGTGTCGCGGCGGCGGGATGTTTCGGACGGTGCCGCGATCGAGTGTCGGCGCCCTTCGGGCCCGGCCGCACGGTCTTTGCGAAACGGGTAAACAGCCATGGTCTCTCTCGCACGCTCCAGCCTTTGGTTTGAACGGCGCCGCTACGCAACCGCCGTGCTCGCGGTCACTTTCGCCGGATTGCTGGTGGTGATCCAATTCGCGCTCCTGCTCGGTCTGTTCGGCACCGTTTCCGTGGTGATCGACCGGTCCGTTGCCGACCTGTGGATTGGATTCCCGGGCACGCAGAGCGTCGACATGGGGCGGCCGATTTCCAGCGGCAGCGATGCCGCCGCCTGGCGCCATCCCGGAGTCACACGGATCGAGCGCTACAGCTACGCCTACGGCGACCTGCGCCGGTCCGATGGCGTGGCGGTGGCGGTGGTCGTGAACGCCATCGACGTCTCGGATCGAGCGCTGGCTTTCGGCCGACTCCTGACGCCACAACAGCGGGCCCTGTTGAGGGAACCGGGCGCCGTTCTGATCGATTCCGCGGACGCCGGCAAACTCCGCGCCAACGTCGGCACGGCGGTCGAGATCAATGGGTGCCGGGCCCATGTCGCGGCCCTGGTCGAAGGCATCCGTGCGGTGGGCGGCGTCAATGTGCTGGCCTCTCAGGCCACGGCGCGAGTGTTCGCCCCGGAGACTGCGGATGCGGTCATGTTTTTTCTGGTTGGGTTGTCGTCCGGCTGCGATCCGGAACGCGTTGCCCGCGAGATCCGTGACACCGCTCCCTTTCCTCGCTACGACGTCTGGCCGGCGCGCCGTTTTTCGGCGCAATCGCAGATCTATTGGCTGCTGGAATCGGGCGTGGGGATAGGCTCCGGATTTGCCGCGCTTCTGGCGCTTGCCGTTGGGGTTGTCATCACGAGCCAGACACTCTCGGGGGCGATCCTTTCGTCGATCAAGGAGTTCGCGGCCCTTCGCAGCCTGGGCGTTTCACTCGGCGCCCTGCGTGCCGTGGTTGTCGAGCAATCGCTGTGGGTGGGCGCGGCCGGGTTGACCATCACCGCCCTTCTCACCGTCGCGATCGCGCTGCTGGGCGATCACCTGCGGATCCCGATGTCGTTCCCGTGGTGGATGCTGGCCGCCACCGGCGTCACCATGATGGGCGTCGCGGTGCTGTCGGGCCTGGTGTCGTTGCGCCCACTGTCGAACGCCGACCCAGCGTTGTTGTTGCGCTGAGCCTCTCCTCATGCATGAACCAACCCTCCAGAGCTGCGGCATCTCGAAGGCCTTCACAACCGGCAAGGTGCGCAGCCAGGTCGTCCGAGACAGCTCGATGAGCGTCTGGCCGGGCGAGTTGACGCTCGTGGTCGGACCTTCCGGATCGGGCAAGAGCACGATGCTGTCGATGTTGTCGGGCCTCTTGCGACCCGACACCGGCAAGGTCCACGCGCTGAAGACGGATCTTTGGACCCTGACCGAGCGCGAACTCGACCGTTTCCGTCTTCTCCACTGCGGTTTCGTCTTCCAAGGCTTCAACCTGTTCAACGCGCTCACGGCACTGGGGAATGTGATTCTCCCGTTGCAGCATCTCGGTGTGCGTGGACGCGAAGCGGAGCGACGCGCGCAGCGGGCGCTCGACGAAGTCGGATTAAGCAGCCGAAGCCACCTCCGTCCGGCGGAGCTCTCCGGCGGCGAAAAACAGCGCGTCGCGATCGCTCGCGCACTCGTCAAGGAGCCCGCGCTGGTCTTCGCCGACGAGCCGACTTCCGCGCTGGACAAGACCAACGGACAGATCGTCGTCGATCTGCTGCGCCGCATCGCCACCGGCCACGGCGCGACGGTGCTCGGAGTCACGCATGACCCCCGCCTTCTCTCGCATGCCGACCGCGTGATCCACCTCGAGGACGGCGTCGTCGTGCGGGACGAGCGCACCTCCTCGCCCGCTCCCTCTTCGTCCCGTTCCGAGCATGTCATCAACCGATAATCCAAGCTCCCGGCGGGCCATGGTCCTGCGGCACTCCCTTGGCGGTGTGCTTGTGATCTTCCTCATGGGTTTCGCGGCGGGCTGCCGACCGGTCCCGTCACCTCCGGCCGGCACCGCTTCCGTTCACTCTTCCAGGGCGCCGGTCTTCGGCGAGATCGCGGCCGTCGCACGCGGCAGGGTCGACATCGAGGGTGGCATCGTCCGCCTCGCCGCGCGCCGCGACGGCGTCATCGCCAGCGTGTTGGTCGAGGGAGGCGACCGCGTGCGAACCGGGCAGGTGCTGGCCACCCTTGATGACGATCTTGCCCGGCGAAATCTATCGCTCGCGGAACGTGAGGTCGAAGAGCTGGAGATCATGGTCCGGCGGACGCGCCTTGAGCGCGCGGCGGCGGACCGAGAGGTGAAGCGCCTCGAACCGCTCGCCGCCAGGGAGACCGTTCCGGGCCAGGACCTCGATCGGGCGCGGGATGCGCGCGATCTGGCGGAGGTTGCGGTGCAAACCGCCACCGCCACCGTCGCAACTGCTCGGGCGCGGCAGGCGGTGGCGGCACGTGAACTCATCGAGCGACAGATCGTCGCCCCCACGAACGGACAGATCATCCAGCGGCAGGCGCGGCCCGGCAACGGGGTGAGCACCCTCAACGTCACGCCGCTGTTCCTGTTCGCACCCGACGGCCCGCGCATCGTGCGCGCCGAACTCGAGGAGCAGTATCTTGCCGCGGTCCGCGTGGGCCAGCCGGTGCAGACCATTCTGGAGGCGCAACCCGACCGCACCTGGGCCGGCAAGGTGGTGCGTGTCGGTCGCCTGGTCGGCGAGCGCACGCCGAGCAACGACCCGAAGGAGCGGCAGGACGCCCCGGTGGTCGAAGTCGTGATCGCGCTCGATGCCGAAGCGCTGCTCATCGGGCAGCGCGTGATCGTGCGTTTTCTCGGCGGAACGGAGGCACCCTGAGCACGCGTTGTTGGATGCTGTTCGTGTTGGCGCTCCTCGCCGGATGCACCCCCGGCTCCTTTCCGACGCCCAGGCCCTTGGGCTCTCCGCCCGCCTGGGTGGCGCCCGTTCCCTGTGTTGCGCCGCCCGCCGAACCGGAGGATGCCTATTGGAAACGCCTCTCCGACGACTGGCTCGACGGGGCCATCGAGACGGCCTGGAGCGAGAGCGGCGACGTGCAGGTGCTGATCGCCCGCCTGGAACAGGCCCACGCGGCCGTCGATGCGGCGCAGGCTGAGCGGCGGCCCCAGCTCGACTTCAGGCTCTCGGCGGCGCGCGAACGCGAGCCACGTTCCCTCCTGCCCGACGCCGAGGGCAGCCCTGTCGCCATCCCGGCGAATACGCGCTCCCGCCTGGGTGCGCAGATCGGTGGCCGCTACGAGGTCGATCTTCTGGGCCGCTTGGCTCTGAGGCAACGTGCCGCGCAGGCCGGCGTCTCGGCGGGAGAGGACGACTTGCGGGCGCTGCGCCAGTGGCTCGCGGCTGAGATCGTTGTGACCTATGGAGAACTGCGTCTTGTCGAGCACCACAGCGCGGTTGCCGCCTCCGGCGCGGCGCTGCTGGAGGAGTTGCACCGCGCCGAGCTCGCACGCTTCCGCGCGGGAATCGCCGCGCGCGACGCCCTGCGCCGGACCGAGGCGAGGCGCGCGGACAATCGCGACGAACAGTCCGAGCTCGCGGCCCGACGCCACGCGCTGCTCGCCCGCCTCGCCGTCCTGCTTGGGCGAATGCCCACCAAGGATTCGTTGCCGCCCGACGCGGAGTGGCTGGCGCGACGGAAGATCTCCGGTGCCATCCTCCCAGACACGCCGGCCTCGGTGATCGTCCGCCGCGCAGATGTTTCGGCCGCCTGGCGACGCGTTGAAGCCGCGGCTGCCGGCACCCGCCTCGTGCAGCTTGAACGCTATCCCACGCTCACCTTGACCGGCGCCGGCGGCTTCGTCAGCGAAGCATTCAGACACTGGTTCACCGGCGACGCATTCGGCTGGCTGGCGCAAGCGGCACTCCAAAGCCCCTTGCTCGACGGCGGTCGCCACCGCGCCCGCTCGCGCGAAGCGGAGGCTGCGTTTCGAGAGGCCCATGCGCGGTATCGCAAGGTGGTGCTGGAGGCGCTCGCCGAGGTCGAAACAGCGCTCTCGGACCTGCACGCCGAACACGAGCGGGTAGAGCTCGCGGAAGGACAGTTTGCGCGCATGCTCGCCGACCACACCGACGCCGACGCGATGCGCGCCGCTGGTGTGCACAGCCGCCCCGCCGTGTTGCAAACCCGACTCGCCCAGCTACAAGCCGAGGCCGCCCTACAGCAACGGCGCTGCGCCTTGCTCCTCGCGGGCGTCAGGACGGAACGCGCTCTCGGGCGCTGAACGACCCGCTTCGAAGGTCATAAAGGGGTCAGTTCTTGAGAATGGCCATGCGCCTTCGGACTTTCGCCCGCGATACAGCAGGTGGTTCAGGGGGCCGCGCGTCCAACGCCCGCTCCAACTCTTGCCGCCCCGCCGGGCTGTCCTTCGGAATCCGATACTCCCCCAGCAACCGCTCCGCCGGCAGCCAGTCCGGCCTGCGCGACGGGGCCAGCCAATACGACGGCCAACTGCTCCACGCAAAAACTTTCCAGGGCGCATCCGTCTCCACGAGCCTGGCCCGCGCCGGATTCAGACGCACGTAATCGCACGCGGTCTTGAGATAGCCGCTGTCCGACCTGTCCACGACCAGCGACTTGTAGCGCCCGGAGACTGCGGAAGGGCCGGTTGCTGGGGGAGTCCCGGATCGGCAGGGACAAGGAGACGACGATGACGCTCCAATGGATCGCCCAGCGCCTGGCCATGGGGAGCGCCAGCAGGGTGTCCCACTGCCTTCAGTGTAAGAATTGTGTGTTGGTTTGGTTACAGTTTGCGGGTGTACAGGTGGCGGTTCGGTTCTGAATTGGTGACGAAAGCGACGGGCGGGTGACTTTGTGCTCCGGCCTGCCCGGACGCTTGCCTGGAGTTAGACGGCTGCCTAGATGGACTTGTCCGGCGAACCGGGCGGACTTCAGCGGAGCGTTTCCGCGATGTCACCCATCTCAAGCAACCAAGTCCAGTCTCCTACCTGCCACTAACCCATGAAGGGCAACCAACATCCATCGAACGACGCCACGATCAACCCCTCGGGCAATCCGACGATCCGCGAGATCATCGCCGCCACCGAGCAAACGCGCCGCACCTTCCTGCAGTCGGCGGTGGCGACGCCCGTGCTTGCCGCGCTCGGAGGTCTGACGATGAAAGGCATCATCGCCTCGGTCGAAGCGGCTCCCATTCCTCCCGGAAACGGGTTTGCCGGGATTGGATTCGAGAGCATTGCTCCGAGCCTTGCCCCGGTTGCCGACAGGGTTGCGGTTCCGCCGGGTTACAAGGTGGAGGTTCTGGCGGCGTGGGGTGATCCGGTCATGCCGGGGGCTCCCGCCTGGATGGAGGATGCCACCCAGGATGCGGAGGCTCAGGCGATGCAGTTTGGAATGCACAACGATGGCATGCATTTCTTCCCGTTCCCGACCCGCGGCGGTGGAGCGGGCGGACTCTCGAGTGAACGGGGTCTGCTGTGTGTGAACCACGAATACACGCACGACGAGATTCTCCATGGTTCGGAAGGTCTTCTGCCTCCCGCGGTGATGACCCTGGCGAAGGCCCGGAAATCCCAGGCGGCCCATGGCATCTCCGTCATGGAGATCCGAAAAATTCAGGGTCGTTGGACGGTTGTCCGCAACTCGCCCTTCGGACGCCGCATCACCGGCAACACGCCCATGCGCGTCTCCGGTCCGGCGGCGGGAAGTCCCCTGCTGCAGTCGAAGCAGTTTCGAATTGCTGCCGATGGCTCGCACGAGAACGGCGTGAATGATGGGCTGACCGCGTTCGGAACTCTCAACAACTGTGCCCACGGGTACACGCCGTGGGGCACCTATCTGACCTGCGAGGAGAACTGGAACGGCTATTTTGGCGCCCCGACCAACGGTGCCCAGATCGACCCGGCTCTGTTCGACCAGAAGCCCCTCATTCTGACCAATGCCAACCGGTACGGCATCAGCACCAATGGCTTTGGTTACCGTTGGCACGAGGTGGATCCCCGGTTCAATGCCGACACCAATCCGCTCGAACCCCATCTGTACGGCTGGGTGGTGGAAGTCGATCCGTTCAACCCCACCAGCGTGCCGGTGAAGCGAACCGGCCTTGGCCGTTTCAAGCACGAGAGCGCGCAGCTGGCGTTGAGCTCCGATGCCGCCGGCGTTGCCAACCGGGTGGCCTTCTACATGGGGGACGACGAACGCAACGAGTACATCTACAAGTTCGTCTGCGCGCGCGCCTTCGATCCGAAGGATCGCACGGCGAACATGAATCTTCTCGACGACGGCGTGCTCTACGTCGCGAAGTTCAACGGCAATCAGGGAAGCAGGCCCGGGAGTTTCCGGGGTGCCTGGGTTCCGTTGCTGCCCAGCACGGACTCCGTCATCAATGATCCCGCGCTGCCCGGTCGAAAGCTGAAGCTCCGGGAGCTGACTCTCTTCCAATCCGCGACGGGAAATGACGCCGAGGTCCTGGCGCGCATTCTTGTGCAGACCCGCCAGGCTGCCGATGCCGTCGGAGCCACCATGATGGATCGGCCTGAATGGACCGCGCTTCGGACTTACAACGATCCTCAGGCTCTGATCAACGGCTATCCCACCTACAGCGCCAGCCGGCCGCTGGAGATCTACTGCACGCTGACGAACAACAATCGTCGCGGCGGTGGCGGCAGCACTGCGGCCACCTCCTCCAACAAGCCCGACGGAACCACCGGCGCGGGCGCGGCGCGCCCGGCTGTCGATGCGGCCAATCCCCGCCCGGACAACGACTACGGCCACATCATCCGCTGGCGTGAGGACGGTAACTATGTCACCGCGATGGGATTTGAGTGGGACATCTTTGTCCTCTGTGGTGACAGCGTTGCGACCAAGTCACTGGATGTGACCGAGCCCGCACCTGTCTACGACCCGGCCATTGCCCATCCGGCGGTGGCTCTTCCGGACGTGTATCGTGGGACGATCGGTGACATCCCGCCTGGAAGCGCCGACTTTGGCGCGCCGGATGGTTTGTGGTTCGATCAGTTTGGCCGGCTCTGGATCCAGACGGACCAACAGGGGGACGGCAGGGGCGATTGGGTGAACATCGGGGCGAATGTGATGTGCTGGGCGGATCCCAACACCAAGGAGATCCGTCGGTTCATGACCAGTCCCCCCAACTCCGAAGTCACCGGGGTGGTCAACACGCCGGACGGGCGCACCATGTTTGTTGGGATTCAGCATCCGGGAGAGGACTCCCTGGCGGCTGATCCGGACCAGAACAGCGCCTGGCCGGGAAGTCAGTTCTCCGTCAACAGCGCCCTGGAACCCATCCCGAATGGCGCGGCTCGTCGTCCCCGATCCACGGTCCTTGTCATCACGCGCGAGGATGGCGGCGTCATTGGAGCCTGAGGTCCTCGGAACCGAATTTCTTGATGGCCATGAAAGCTTATCGTGTTCGGAGCATTCTGCTCGCGGCCTCTGTTGCCGCGACGCTTACCGCCTCGGGTGAACTTGCCGTGAGTCCGTCGGACCTGAAGGGTCCGGTTGCCACGGTGGATTTCGATTCACCCTCCCGGTCAGGGATCACATCGGTCACGGAGTGGCGTTTGACCGAGCGTTACACCGTGAGTCTGACGGGGCAGGGTGGCCCTGTTTCCCTCGGGGTTGCCCCATCGGGCGCATGGAGTCTTGGCTCCAACGGCGACTGGGCCGGAACGAAGACCTTCGCCGGCGTTGATGCCGGTATCGCCGCCGACGGCAGCGTGGCGGGAATGAGGTTTGATGTGGGTGGGGCGCCCGTGTCCGGCATGGGGGGCATGTTCAACTATCTGCCCGATATCACTTACGGCGGGGGGCTGCCGTATCCGTTGTACCTCGCGGCATTTGGTGTCGCCGGAAACCTGCTCGAGGAGCATGAGGTTCCGTTGTTCACTCCCGGCGCGTTGAACGCCGGATTGTTCTACGGGATCAACCGCGAGATCGCCGACATCGCGCGTCTGGAGGTCCGGGGTCCGTTCGTGGTGGCCGACAACCTCACGGTGGTGGTGCCGGAGCCGAATGCAGTGTTGTTGGCGTTGGCCGGCGGCCTGTTGCTGCGCTTGGCCAACCGGCGGCGGGGTTGATCGACCCTCTCTCCACTGTTTGTCGCGATGCTGCTGTCGATGCTCGCTTGGATGGCGGCAGCGCCGACCAACCCGATCGAAGTGAGGTGGGTGGCCTCTGCGGATACCACCCTTTTTGCCGACGCCCCGAACCACGCCCATGGCGCTGGTTCGGGGCTTTTCATCGGGAACATCGCCAGCGGGGCGCCACGCCGGTCGCTCCTCCGCTTCGATGTGTCCTCACTTCCAGCGGACGTAACAGTTCTTGAAGCTTCCCTGACACTTTATGTCGATCGGGCCGGCATCGCCTCAAGCAACACCGATCTCGCCTACCTCCATCGTCTGACGGAGTCCTGGAGCGAAGGAAGCGCTGACGGGGGAACGGGAGGTGCCGGCACACCCGGAGAGGCGGGTGACACGACCTGGGTCTGGCGATCTCTTGGCGGTGCGGCTCAAACGGTGCCCGGAGTCCCCTGGCGGGCCGAGGGCGGAACTTTCGCTCCCGTCTCATCCGCGATCGCGGAACTGCCGTCCAAGGGAGTTCTGACTTTTTCCACGACACCAGGTCTTGTCGCGGATGTTCAGGGCTGGATCGAGCGTCCGGGTTCGAACTTCGGTTGGATACTTCTCGGCAACGAGCAACGGGATCAGACGGCGCGCCGGATTCTGAGCCGCGAAAGCGTCGCCACCGGACTTCGGCCGGAGCTGCGCGTCCGGTACGTCACGTCCACGGGCGGTCCCGGCTGTTGTTCCGATTCGCTTGCACAGCGTTTCGCGGATGCGCTGCTTGAATACGCGGGAACCAAGGGGCCGGGGTTCACGATGCTGCTCCCCTCGGAGAGCGCACTGGGTGCGGCGGGCAAGGAGTTCGTGCGGGCACTGCTGATGCATCCCGAAGTCCGGTCCCGTTGGTTCTCCCATCACCTGCTTCTTCGGAAGCCCGTGGATCCTCTTCTTCCAACCGGTGACTACGAGACCGCGCTGGGTTCGACGCTGCGTGTCGATTCGGTTGGAGGTGAGTCCTGGGTCGGGGGTGTCCGGGTGTCGGAACCCCTGGATTCTCCAGGACCGCATTTGGTTCGGCGATTGGAAGGATTGCTCGTTCCACCTTCGCCGCATCCCATCCGCCTGACGGCGGTCAGGGCGGACTCGGATGTCCTTTTGAATTGGGAGGGTGGCCTGGGCCCTTACACGCTGCAGAGGCATTCCCTTGGCGGTTCCTGGGGCGGCGCGTCGGGGTGGGTCGATCTCGCGACCTTGTTTGATCGTTCCGAGCGCATCGTGACCGTCTCAGGGTCGGGCACAGCCTACCGGATCATGGACCGGATGCGATTCGGTGCCTTCCTGTCCCCGGCTCCCGTGGGCGGCCCGGAACCGGTTGTTGCAACGTCCGAAGCGGTGGGCCGCATGGACCTCGATGGCGAAAGTCTCTCGTGGACCTTTGAGGTGAACCGGCTTCCGCACGGAACGTGGGACCTGGTTCTCGCGGTGGCTTCGAACGGATCAGACGGGGTCCTCCGGCTTTCGTCCTTTGACCCAGGTTCCTCCGGCGGGAACTTGATTCGAGGAGACTTGAACCTTGCCGTCACCACGGGGAAAGCCTGGGTGGCAGCCTTGGCCGACGGGAACGTCTGGGTTCGAATGTCCCCCAGGGCTAGTTCCGTCCCGGGACTCCAGGGACGGATTCAGCTGCTCGATCGGATTGCTCGGTGACGAGGGCACTCAGGATGCCAGTCCCCACCCGCCGTCTTCGAGACTGACAAGGCCCTGAGGGAGAAGGATCCCGGGCGCTGACCGGGGGACAGACTTTCGGATCCCGCGCTACGGAACGGTCAGCGTGGCGGAACGCAGACCGCCTTTGACGGAATCGAAGGTGATGAGGGCGGTTCCGCTGCCGGAAACGACGAACTGAACCCGCACCTCGGCCATGCCGGGAATGGTTTGGAGTTCCACGCGCTCGGGTTGACGACGGGCGGCTTCGATCCGGTTGCGGTAGCGGTCGGTGACCTCCCCGGAGGTGTGGACCTTGAGGCCGTTGCCGGTCAGCGAGAGGATGTCGGGACGGGTAATGTGGTTGAGGGTATCCTGGTCGAGTCGGGTCGGGAGCAGTCGATCGTTGCGGAGAGTCACGGTGATGCGGCTCAGTCCGCCCGGAAGCGGCTCACGGACGGGAGCCTGGAGGGTGATGAGGGGGAGGTGTTCGGCATGGAAGAGGGTGAAGGCCATGTTCCGGTGGCATTCCTCCTCGAGCAGGAACGAGGGGGGCACCCGGCCCCAGTTCTTCTTCATCCCGCCGATCTCGATCAGCCCGTACAGGGGGTGTTGGTACGTCTTCCAGGCGACGGCGCCATCGCCGAGCAGGACGTGCTTGGCGAAGTCCAGCTGGTCCTCGGAAGACGGGTCGCCGCCGCGGTCGAGGTTGCGTGGGGTCCAGAGTTCGGTGGTGAACCCCAGGATTCCCCGGGCGCCATAGAACCAGTCGAGTTCGCCGCCCCACGTCGTGTAGAGGTCCTTCCAGATGATCATGGAGCGGTAGAACGGGAGCATCTTTTCTCCGCGGGCGGCGATTTCCCGGGCGATTCGGTCGTCCTGGTGCTGGCTGGCGCCGCCTTCCCGGCCCGGGGGGCGAAGGATCATGCCGCCGGCGTTGTGATAGGACTGCGCTCCGGCGATGTGGGGGCGGGTGGCGACGAATTCGGCGATCGCACGGGTTTCGGGCAGGGAGAAGGGGTAGTCGTGGGCGCCGCCCTGCACGTACCGTGGCTGCCAGTCGTAACCCCAGTTGCGGTTCATGTCGTAGCCGCCCGGCGGATCCTCGTTCACCTGGCCGTCGTCGTCGTTGTCCAGCCCCTCCTGTCCGAGCAGGGTGAATTCGCCGTGTTCGTCCGGGGCGGCCGGCACCATGAGGAAGCGCGGATGGCGCGGGTGCGGTTTCCATCGGCCCGCGGGATCGCGCACGCGCATCTGGGTGATGGACCCGTCGCCGTCGAGATCGTCGTACCCGTCCTCGTCCGTGGCCCCGTCGTGGTCATCGTCGTTTGGCCGGATTCCGGTGCGTGAGGAATGCGCCGAATGGGCGGAGGCGAACCAGTGGTCGCGGCCGTCGGGGTTGATGGTGGGAATCAGATAAAAGACGCAGCGATCAAGGATCTCGGTGACTTTCGGCAGGCGTCCGTACTGATGGCAGAGGTACCAGGCGGTGTAGGCCACGACCTCCCCGGCCTGCACTTCATTCCCGTGGATGTTGCCATCGATGTAGAACGCCGGTTTGCGCAGGGCATTGGTGGTGCCCGGGGCGGTGATCTCGAGGCACCAGAGGTCCCGGCCGCCGACGGATTTCCCAATCGAGTAGAGCTTGGTGCGGTCGGGGAAGGCGGCATGCAACCGGGCCAGGATCGAGGCCAGCCCCTGGGTGTCGTAGAAGCGGTTCCACGCCACCTCGACCTTACGGTCCGCCACCATGCCCAATGCCGGGAAGGCGTGGTCGGCCGGATCGTCCGCGGGCGGGCGGATGTCGGAGACCGCCGCGCGGCCGGGGGTGGAGGTGAACAGAGCCAGGAACAGGCCGAGCAGGGGGAGCAGGGGGAGCAGCGGGCGATTGCGGCGGTTCATTGGACTTCCTCCGGAAGGGAGACACGGGTCTTGGCGCGGCCGGCGAGGGTGGTGACGACTTCGATTTCCAGTTCCCGGGTGTCGCCGGCGAGCACCACCCAGCGCACTTCCCGCATGCCTCCGCTGCCGGGGATGGGGCCCAGACGCTGGGTGCGGGTGCCGGAGAGAATCTTTGAGTCTTCCAGGCCGAGGGTGACCCGCGTGGGATTCACCTCGCGGGTGGTTTCCCCGTGAGCCAGGACGGTGGGAAGCCAGCCGAGGTTCTCCACCTCCGCCCGGATCTCAAAGACACCCTTGCCGCGGGCTTTTGCTTCCGTGCGCCGGATGCCGATTCGCGGCAGTTTTCCCGCCAGATCCACCACGAAGGCCGCCTGTCGGCGCGCGAGGGATTCCACGAGACTCTCCGGGGGATTGGTCTTCGACCAGGGGGCGAATCCTCCGACTTCCACCCGGCGCCCCGGAAAATCCGGATGGTCCACGCGTTGCCAGCGGACGAAGCCACTCGGCGCGTTGGTGTCGAGCCAGCGAAGATAGGCGCGGTCCTCCTCGTTCCGTTTTTCCGGCTCGGGTTTGGGATCCGGTTTCTTAGGGGATTCCGGGGTGGGGGCGCTGACCGCATTGGTTGTCGCGGCTTCGGACTTTACCGGGCCTGAGACCGAGGAAGTCGTGGCGTTGGTCGTGGTGGTCGCGTTGGTCGCCTGGGCCGTGTTCGTTCCGGGGGAGTTGGTGTTGGTGGCGGCGAGGCTTCGGGTGAAGTCGGCGGCCAGGGCGGGGAACCAGGGGCGCGCGGCCAGCGAAAGTCGGCCGCGGTGGAAGTAAACCCAGTCGGAGAATGTGCCCGGGGGCGAGCTGCCGGGGGATTCCTTCTCCAGTCCGAGCGCCTTGCGCCAGGCTTTGCCGAGTTCCGTGATCCAGGGGAGATCGGTCTCATGCACGGTGGTGGCCGGACGTTTCCCGCCGGGTTCGCCCTTGGGCGCCTGGCTGAGATTGTCTGCGGCGCCCAGGGTCAGCACGGCGGCGATGTTGGGGAGAGCGATAACGAGGTCGGCGAGCGCCCGGGTGGCGGCTTCGCTCATGGGGTGGGTTCCGGCGTCGGTGGCGAAGAAGCGGAAATTGGCGGGGAAATTGCGGTTCGGGTTCACGCCGCCCGGACCGTCCTCGTTCCAGGCTTCATCGCCGTCGCTGTCACGCCCCTCCTCCAGCAGGCGCCAGGCTCCCACCTCGCCCCGGGTCCGGTCGGCCTTGATCAACAACCGGTCGTCGGTCGGATCGAGAATGAATTCTCCCGCCGGATCCTCGACCCGCATCGACGTGATCAGACCATCCCCGTTCAAGTCCTCGGGGCCGTCCTCGTCCAGTCGACCGTCGTGATCTTCGTCCACGGCCGGAGTGTTCAGGGTGGATCGTTCGTCGCGGGGCCGACGGAGCCATGGGGATTCCCCGGGGATCGCGAGGGGCAGGAAGATCACTGACACGGATTCGAGCACGCGCCGGGTGGCTTCATTGGTGAGGGATTGGGCGGCCAGCGTTTCGGCGGCGGTGACGACGGCAACCGGTCCGGCGAGGTCGTTCGGTTCGAGTCCGGAGACCACCAGCAATGCGGGTTGTTGGGTTCGGGCTTCTCCGCTCAGACGGCGGGTGAGCGTCAGAGAATGCTGCTGGAGCCCGGGCCCGAAGGATTCGATGCGGGCAAGATCCGGCCGCTGGGCCGCGAGGAGGCCGAGGCGTTCGGTGATTTGGGCGTGCGAAGGGTAGATGGATTCCGCGCGTGCGCGCGGGACATCGACGACCACGGCCAGGGAGAGGGCGGCGGCGACCAGGGATTTCACTGCCGCCGTTGTCCGTCACAGACCCCGGGGAAGCGAGCCGCATTTTTCAGGGGGTGGAGCGTGAAGGGTCCCCGGGCTGGTGCGAACGCTCCGCGCATGCCGTGGGCAAGGACGATTGCGCCGCGGAAGGAAAGCCGGGCAGGGTGCGTGGGTCCCATGAGAACCTTCGCACTCCAGCTGTACACCGTGCGCCACGCCCTCGCGCGGGATCCGGAGGGAACCCTCCGCGGCGTTTGCGAGGCCGGTTATCGCGCCGTGGAAACCGCGCCGTTGCCTCCGGAGATCCCCGTGCGACGCATGGGGGAGTTGCTGCGGAGTTTCGGACTCACGGTGACGGCTGCCCATGCCGACCTGCCGTTGGGCGAATGCCGGTCGGAGGTGTTGCACACCCTGGCGGAGTTGGGCGCCACTCGCCTGATCTGGCACGGCTGGCCCAGGGATCCTGAATGCGCATCGCTCGAGGGCTTTCGTCGATTGGCCGACCGGTACACGGAAGCTGCGGCGGTGGCGAAGGCGAACGGGCTCTCCTTCGGCCTGCATAATCACTGGTGGGAATACGAACCCCTGGAGGAGGTGCTCCCCTATCGGTTTCTCCACGACACCCTGCCTCCGGAGATCTTCTTCGAACTCGATGTCTACTGGGTTCGAACGGCGGGGAAGGATCCGGTGGACATGGTTCGCGAGCTCGGGCCCCGGATCACGATGCTGCACCTCAAGGATGGTCCGGCCGTCCATGGCCAACCGATGACGGCGCTGGGGCAGGGCGGGGTCGACATCCCGGCCATCCTCCGTGCCACCGATCCTGGCGTGACGGGCGTCGTGGAGTTGGACGAATGCGCCACCGACCCCCTCGAAGCCGCGCGGGAAAGCCTGCGATTCCTTCTCGCGCAGGACGATTGACCGGGGTGCCCGCGGTCAGACGAGGGGCCGCAGGACTTCCCCGGAAACATCCGTCAGTCGGAAATCCCGCCCCGCGTTGCGGTAGGTGAGCCGTTCGTGGTCGAAGCCAAGACAGTGGAGCATGGTGGCGTGGAGATCGTGGACGCTGGTCCGGTTCTCCACGGCCTTGAATCCAAACTCGTCTGTCGCCCCGTAGGCCTGACCGCCGCGGATGCCGCCGCCGGCCAGCCAGACGCTGAACCCGTAGTGGTTGTGGTCGCGGCCCAGCTTGGATTTCCCGCTGTCGCCGAGCTCCACCGTGGGGGTGCGTCCGAACTCTCCGCCCCAGAGGATCAGGGTGTCCTCGAACATTCCGCGCTGTTTCAAATCCGTCATGAGGGCCGCGATGGGGCCGTCGATCTCGGACGCGTGCTTTCGCAGATTGGATTCGATGCTGTCGTGATGGTCCCAGGGCTGGCCGGCTCCGTGCCAGAGCTGCACCACCCGCACGCCGCGTTCGAGGAGCCGACGGGCGATCAGGGTCTGACGGCCATGGACGTGGTCGCCGTACATTGCGCGGATGGACTCGGGTTCGCGCCCGAGATCGAAGGCGTCGGAGGCCTCCACCTGCATGCCGAAGGCGAGTTCAAAGGATTGCAGGCGCGCTTCGAGGCGGGAATCCGGTGCATGCCGTGCCTGATGACCGGCATTGAGCCTTCGCAGCAGGTCGAGCTGCCGGCGTTGGACGGCCGCGGTGGCGTGCGGGCTTCGGATGTTCTCCACCAGCCGGTCCACTTCGCGGTGCTGGGGATCGACGAAAGTTCCCTGGAAGACGCCGGGAAGAAAACCCGCCTGCCAGTTCTCGGAATCCTTGATGGGCAGGCCGCCCGGACACATGGTCACGAATCCCGGCAGGTTCTGGTTCTCCACGCCGAGTCCGTAAAGCACCCAGGCTCCCAGGCTGGGCCGGGCCTGGACGCTGTCCCCGCAGTTCATGAGCATCAGGGAAGGCTCATGGTTCGGGACCTGGGCGTACATGGAACGGATCACTGCGATATCGTCCGCGTGCGCCGCCGTCTTCGCGAAGGCGTCGCTGATCTCCAGTCCGCTCCGGCCGTACCGACGGAAGGCGAAGGGGGAGGGGAACGCGGCGCCGGTCTTGCGCTCGGTGCGGAGGTAATCGCCGGGGAGCGGCTGGCCCGCGTGCCGCGCCAGGGCAGGCTTCGGATCGAAGGTGTCGACGTGCGACGGCCCGCCATTGAGGAAGAAGTGAATGATGCGCTTCGCCCGGGGCGCGAAATGCGGTGCCCTCGCTGACAGCGGGGATTCGGAGGCCGCCACCATGGGGCCGAGTGCCAGGGCGCCCAGACCCATGCCGCAGCGCTTCAGGAAATCGCGCCGGCTCGAGCCCGCTGCCATCGGGTCCCTCGGAATCATGTCGGATGGAATCCTGTTCCCCGGCGTTCGTCGAGTCCGGGTCAGTCGACGAACGCGAACTCGTTCGAGAGGAGAAGGACCTGGGCGTATTGCTCCCAGGGCTGAAGCAGCTTCGGCCCGGACTTCGGTCCGTCAAACTCCCGGGCCGCCTCCGAGACTGCCATGGACCGGGCCAGCTCGGTGTCGTCGGCGGGGCCCACCGTCGGTGCCCAGAGGAACTGGTCCGAGTTCAGCACGCCCCCGATATCGACCACGAAGTCCAGGGTGTCGCCGGCACGCACCTCGACGCGATCGACGACCAGGTTGGTCTGGCTGTGGTGCGCGGTGGCCGCCTTCAACTCGCCGAGTCGGCTGGAGACGATGAAGGCGCGGATGCCGTCGCCGGCTTCGGGTTCGTGTTTGAGCGTTCCCGCGACCCGCACCACGCCGTCGCGTGGGGCCACCCAGCGTCGCACGCAGGCGTGCGCCCGGGTATCACCCGGGTGACCGCCTTCGGCCGTCAATTGGGCCCACCCGGTGCTGCCTCCCGGCCAGGCGGCCGCGCCCTGCCAGGCTTTCCCTGTGAAATGGGGCAAGGGCGTGAACCCTTTCAACCGCTTTGCGGCTCCATCGTAGTCGCCGGTGCCATAGCGCCAGGGGGTGACCCGAACGGGCGGCTCGGACGGCGGCGCGTCAGCCTGGGAAATGCGCACGAACTCCAATCCGAGCGCGATCTCCCGCTCGTTGGGCTCGCGCTGGTAAAGCCACTGGTGCAGGCGACGAACACGTTCCGGTTCCGGAAGATCCCCCAGCCGCGCGGCGAGAGCTCGCGCGCGATCCGCGGCGAAGGTGCCGTTGAGAAAGAACAACGCCTGCTGGGGCACGGTCGTCTCATGGCGCACCGGGACATGAATGTCGGGATTGGCGAAGTCGAAGGTCCGAAGCACGCCCGGGAGAAACTGCCGATCCACTTCGGCGTAGACTGTGCGACGCCGGTTGGCGGCATCGAGCAGCGCGGAGGGGCGGCCGCCCAGGGTGGGATCCAGTTCCCCGCTGACGCGCAGCATGGCGTCGCGGACCTGCTCGAAATCCAGCCTGCGCATCGGGAAAGAGGCCAGGGAGGCGGCATCCGGCTCCAGCGAGGACTCTGGTTTTGTGCCGCCCCCGGGAACTTCCTCCGGCTCGGGGCGGCCGATCCGGGTTGGCGCCTGCTGGTAGACCGCGCTGCGCAGGATCAGTCGGTGCGTGGCCTTGATGCTCCAGCCCGATTCCATGAAGCGGCGGGCCAGCCAGTCCAGAAGCTCCGGGTGCGTGGGCGGCGGGGCGCGACGCCCGAAATCGCTCGGGGTTCCCACCAGACCCTTTCCGAAATGGTGCAGCCAAAGACGGTTCACCAGAACCCGGGCGGTGAGCGGGTTGTTCGTGGACACCACCGCACGGGCCATCTCCAGCCGGCCGCTGCCGTCCTGGAATGGTTGGCGTTCGGGCCCGGCCAGGACCGACAGAAACCGTCGGGGGACTTCGTCGCCCAGACGCGAGGGACTTCCGCGCACAAACACCCTGGGATCTGGTTCCCGGGCACGTTCGGAGAGCACCAGGGCGGCTGGCACGCCGAGTTCCATCAGGCGCCGATCCACCTCTCCCTGGAGTTTCCAGAGTTCCTCCGTGACGCTCAGGGGAAAGAACCCTTCGTTGCTCACGATGCCGGTGTTGGGAACGGTTGCGGGCGAATCGCTGGTTTCGAGAAAGGCACGGAGCGCGGCGGCCCCGGGGGCGTCGGGCGTGCGGATCGCTTCCTGGAACAACTTCCCATAGCGCTCCGCCAGTTCGCGCGGCGATTGCGGGGGCGTGGACAGGGCTTCGGCCACCCGCGGGTTCAGACGACCGCCGGCCCTAAGGCGTTCCAGAATCGGGACCGACGCCTCCGCGAATCCTTTCTCCGGCAATCTCGCCAGGGAGTGCCAGGGCCCGAGAATGGGATCCTCGGCGTCACGGTGGGTGTGCAGCCAGTCCCTCCATCGGCGAACCGACGCCGGGATGATGTCGTCCACGGTCAGGATCTGGTCGAACCCCTCTTCCGGATATTTCCCGAGCTCCAGCTGGGCCAGGAGGTAGTCTCCCACCCGGGAGGCCAGTCGTGCGGCGGCCTCGGCACGACGCTTCGACATCGCCTCGTCCAGAGTGCGCTGCCGTTTGGCCAATTCCGCGTCGTCGCTTTTCACCAACGGCACGAGCCGGTCGTCCGAGCCATGGAACACCCCGTACAGGGAATAGTAATCCCCGATCGGGACGGGGTCGTACTTGTGATCGTGGCAGCGGGCGCACTGGACCGTGAGACCCATGGTCCCGCGGGTGACCACATCAATCCGGTCGTCGATGATGTCGTGGGTCACTCCGATGAACCGGCGGCCGCCGGTGAGGAAGCCCATGGCCGCCAGGTCCGGGGAGTCGCCGGGCACAAGACGGTCGGCCGCGATCTGCAACAGCAGGAACTGGTCGTAGGGGAGGTCGTCATTGAACGCTCGAATGACCCAGTCCCGGTAGGTCGGTGCATGGACGAACCGGCGTTCCTCGCGTCCGTACACGTAGCCCTTGGTGTCGGAGTATCGCGCGACATCCAGCCAGTGCCGGCCCCATCGTTCCCCGTACTGGGGCCGGGCGAGCAATGCTTCGATCAGGGCCGACGTCGCGGGTTCGCGTCGTCCGGCGGCGCATTCGCGTTCGAACCGTTCGACCTCCTCGATCGAGGGTGGCAGGCCCGTGAGATCGAAGGTCATCCGGCGGATCAGCGTTCTCGGGTCCGCGGCGGGCGAGGGCGCGGCTCCGGCCGCCTCCAGGGGCGCCAGGATGAAACGATCGATTTCCGTGCGCACCCAGGCTGTGTTCCCGACCGTAGGGGGACGGGGATCGCGAATGGCTTGAAAGGCCCAGTGCGGAGGCGGAGCCGATCGCGGGCTGCCGCTGGAGTCGTTCGCGGCAGCCGTCTGGAATCCGATTGTGCCGCCTGCCCCAATCCATCCGAGGAAACTGACCGCTGCCAGGGCGAGGGCCCCGATCCGGCTTCGTCCGGGACGCGGATCCGGATGGGGAACGCGGCGTGCGTGTTTGGACGACGGGGCGCGGTGCATTGGTCGTCCTAAACTGCCGAGACGGCTCGATCCGGTGAAGCGCGAATCGACGCCGCGCGGGAGTTATGGAGTGCGGCAGCCCTCTGCCGCTTTGCTCGACCGGAGGAAGGAAACCCGCGCCGGCAACGGCCCGACCCCAAGTGCCGAAGCGGGATCTGCGAATGGGGGGGGGAAGGGAAGGCGGAGGTTTAAGGACGTCGCGCGGGATGGAAAGCGGCAGCCCTCTGCCGCTTTGCTCGACCGGAGGAAGGAAACCCGCGCCGGCAAC
>CAYZAE010000041.1:0-42269 GCA_964476125.1 uncultured Verrucomicrobiota bacterium
GGTCTCAGGGCGCTGGCCTCGCTTCGCAAGGTCTGATCCGGACCGATCCTGACGGCGGTCACGAAGACCTTGCTTGCACCGTCTGCTTCGCTCTGTCTCCTTTCAAGGGCAGCGATGGAACCACTCTCGATGTCTCCGGCACCTGGTCAACGACGGGTGCGCCACGTCGGCGACACCCTGACCTTCTCGCTGCAGGGCCCGCCGGAGGCACGGCCCGGGAACGGGTGGCAGGCGCGCCTTCGCACCAACCTCGGACGCGGTGCCCTGCTCCGATCCGAAGTCGTCCAGGCCCGCACCCATTCCATCCCCCCGTTCGGCGCGAGCTGGCACGACGTCCCGCTCGCCTGGAACGAACGCACCCGGACCTGGTCCCGGGACTTCGTCCTTGTTGAACCCGGGTTCCACTCGGCCAAGGCCTACTTCATCGATCCCCGCGGCTACCAACACTGGCCGGGTGGTCCTGACTTTGGCCTGTCGATCCATCCCGACTGGTGCCGGACCGCCAACACGATCTATTGCGCCTTCACCCGGCTTTTCGGACCGAGCCGCACGAGCCGCCGAATGCTCCCGGATTCCCAGGAACCCCTGCTCCGCGATCTCGAACGCCACGGCTACGCCGTACTGCCCCCGTCGGGAACGTTCCGCGACCTCACCCGCCAACTGCCGCACATCGTCTCCCGACTGGGTTGCCGGATCCTCCACCTGCTCCCCGTCCACCCCACCCCCACGGTCCACGCCCGCTTCGGCCGCATGGGCAGTCCCTACGCCGCGCTCGATCTCACCGCCGTCGATCCGGCCCTGGTGGAATTCGACCAGCGCACCACGGGCATCGAACAATTCATGGAATTAACCCGCGCCGCTCATGGTCTCGGCGCCCGGGTCTTCATCGACATCGTCATCAATCACACCGGCTGGGGATCGACCCTGTTCGAGCAGCACCCCGAATACTTCCGCCGCGAGCCCGACGGCCGCTTCGCCTGCCCCGGCGCCTGGGGCGTCACCTGGGAGGATCTCGTCGAACTCGAACAGGCCGAGGTCGCGCTCTGGGATTGCATCGCGGACTCGCTGCTGACGTGGTGTCGGCGTGGCGTCGAGGGATTCCGTTGCGATGCCGGGTACAAGGTTCCTGTCCACGTCTGGCAGTACATCACCTCCCGGGTCACCGCCGAATTCCCCGACACGGTGTTTCTCCTCGAAGGGCTGGGCGGCTCCTGGGAGGCCACCGAAACCCTGCTGGGCCCCGGCGGCATGCAGTGGGCGTATTCGGAGCTGTTCCAGAACTACTCCGGTGAACAGATCCAGTCCTACCTCGACTACGCCCTCGCCCAGTCCCAGACCGCAGGCACCTACATTCACTACAGCGAGACCCACGACAACGAACGTCTCGCCGCCCGCGGCCGGACCTGGTCCCTGCTTCGCAACCGCCTCTGCGCCCTCACCAGCGTGAATGGCGGATTCGGATTCACGTGCGGCGTCGAATGGCTCGCCTCCGAAAAAATCCTGGTCCACCAGCGCACCGGCCTCGCCTGGGATGCCCCGGATAATCTCGTCGCCGAACTCGCCTCCCTGAATCAACTGCTCGCCAATCATCCGGCTTTCTTCGACGGCGCGAAGCTGCAGCGCCTGAGCCCGCCCGGAGCCCCGGTGTTCGCCCTGCTGCGCACCAGCGACTCCGGAGAATCCGCCTGCCTCGTGCTGGTCAATCCCTCCACCGACCACCCCGCTTCGATCACGCTCGATCGGGCCAAACTTCCGGGCGGGGACGGATGGATCAAGGACCTCCTCGGTCAAAGCGCGCCGAGAACCGTTCAGCAGGGGGATTCGCGCCGCTTCGATTTGCCTGCGGGCAGCGTGTTCTGTCTCGGTCAGCCCGTGTCGAACCCCACCGCCTCGGGGGCTGACTACCGGGCTCGTCACGCGCGCATCGCCTTCGCCGTTCAGGCCGCCGCCGCACTCGTGCCGGCCGAACGACTGGCCGCCTTCGATGCGTGCATCGTCGACTCCGCCCTCGACCGAGACCCGACCACCTGGCTTGCCCGCCTGTCCGCCTCCGTCGAGACCTCCGGCTCCGATCGTTCCCCGGGCACGGAACCCGCGCGCCTGGATTTGGGGAAACTCGCGGAAATCGGGGACTCGGGGGATCCGTTTCCCAATGTCCTGATCTGGCGGACCGCCGACACCCGCCGCGTCGTTCTGGTGCCCCCGGGCTGGTGGCTGGTGGTGATGGACACCTCGGAGTTCCGCGCCCATCTCGAACTTCCCGGCACCGAGACCCCGGAGCATCGCGGTTCCTTCGCTGCCGCTGGCGCGCATTTCACGGCGTTCGCACCGCGTTCACCGCTCTCCCCCACCGAGGCCAGGCTGACCCTCGAAACCTCCGGCACCACCTCCCGCACCGTCACCGGTCGGATCCGATTCCTCTCCGATCATCCCGCCCCGCCCCGCCCGCCCGTCCCCGAGGGCGTCGCGCTGCTGACCAACGGCCGCGGCGGCATGGCCCGACTCCGGATCGACTTCGGCTCGATTCGTTCCAAATACGACTGCGCCCTCGCCGCCAACCTCCATCCCAAGGTCCCCGTCGACCGCCATGTGCTCGCGAAACGGGTGCGGGCCTGGCTCAACGCCGACGGCTTCATCTCCCCGCTCGACCGCCATAACCTGGTCGATTTCCAGTCCGGGGAGACCGCACGCTGGACCTTCCGAGCGAACGCCGGGAACGGCCGGATCGTCACCGTGCACCTCGATGCCCGCATGGTTTCTGACCGGAACACCACCGTTTTCTCCTTCCGTCGCGCGGCCGAGGATCTTCCCCTGCCCGCATCGATCACCCTCCGGGTCGACCTGGAGGACCGCAGCTTTCACGCGGAAACCCGGCGAAACCCGGGGGCCGACCACCACTTTCAATCCCACACCCGCCCCCTCCCCACCGGCGTCGGATTCGAGTTCACCCCCGCCGCCGATCGCGGTCTCCAAGCCACCCTCGACCACGGCGTGTACCATCCCCAACCGGAGTGGTCGGAACACATCCCCCACCCCATCGAGGGCTCCCGCGGTCAACCCGCCGAAGGCGATGCCTTCAGCCCTGGCTGGTTCGAATCCACGCTCGCCCCGGGTCAATCCCTCACCCTGACCCTGGACGGCGAGAAAGTTTCCGATCGGACCGATCGGACTGATCCGACTGATCGGACTGATCGGACCGATCGGACCGATCGGACCGATCGGACCGATCCGACTGATCAGACTCATCCAACCGACCCCCTCGCCCAACGCCTGCACGCCTCCGCCGCGGCATTCCTGGTCCGCCGCGAGTCCGGCAGCACCGTGATCGCCGGCTATCCCTGGTTCCTCGATTGGGGCCGGGACACCTTCATCGCCGCACGCGGTTACCTGACCGGCGGCTGGGAAACCGAGGTGGTCCGGATTCTCTCCACCTTCGCGCGTTTCGCTGACCGCGGCACGCTGCCCAACTCAATCCACGGTGAGAACGCCTCCAACCGGGACACCAGCGACGCTCCACTCTGGTTCGCCGTGGTCGCCGAAGAGGCGGCGGAACGACTCGGCCAGTCCATCCTCGATCTCCGCTCCGACCCGCGATCCCCGTCGTTGCTCGAAGTGGTGCGATCCATCGCCAACGGGTATCTCGCCGGAACGCCCAATGGCATCCGCGTCGATCCCGACAGCGCCCTGGTCTGGAGTCCCTCCCATTTCACCTGGATGGACACCAACCACCCCGCCGGAACACCGCGCGAGGGCTACCCCATCGAGATTCAGGCTCTCTGGATCCGCACCCTGCGATTCCTCGGACGCCACGACAAAGCGTCCGCCTCCCGCTGGAACGAACTGACCCAGGTCGCCCGAAGCTCGCTCGAACGCCGCTTCTGGCTCCCGGACCAAGGCTGGCTGAGTGACGTTCTGCTCGGCCCCGCGGGCACCCCGGCGGCATCCTGCACCCCCGACACCGCTCTTCGCTGCAATGCGCTGATCGCCGTCGCCTTCGACCTCGTCCCAACCGACTGCGCCCGAGCCACGGTTGACGCCGCCCTGAAGCATCTCCTGGTCCCCGGAGCCCTGCGCTCGCTCGCACCCCTTCCCACGTCCCCCCCGCTTCCGATCCGGGGGCACCACGGGCAACTGCTCAACGACCCCGACCATCCCTACTGGGGCCGCTACGAAGGCGACGAAGACACACGCCGCAAACCCTCCTATCACAACGGCACCGCCTGGGGATGGTTCCTGCCGATCTTCTGTGAGGCGCTCGCGGTCGCCTGGAACCATCGACCCGAGGCCCGCCGGGCCGCACTCGCCATTCTGCGCTCCCTCGAATCGCTGCTGGATGCCGAATGCGTCGGGCACCTTCCCGAGATCCTCGACGGCGACGCCCCGCACTGCCCGCGCGGCTGCGACGCCCAGGCCTGGTCCGCCACGGAAGCATTGCGGGTGTGGCATTTGCTACAGCGTTAAAGCCGACACGGGCTGGGCTCGGGTTCCAGCGCACACCAACACCTTCCGGGCGGTTCGCGGAAACTCGGGGGCGGTAAAACCGCGGTTTCCCCAATCCCTAGTGGAGGCCGCCCGGAACGCCCCCAATAGACGCGGGTTTTTGCCCTATTTCGGCGTTGTTTCAGCGGTGCGCTCTGGTAGGATTTTGGGGCTTCGTCGACACGGTCATTGGCACCGTGTTCCTCGTTGATTTTGCCACCATGTCAGAGCCCATCGATCCGCCCGTTCCGCCCTCCACCGCCCCCGAAGGCGGGACCCCGTACGATGCCTCGAAAATCGACAAGCTGGAGGGTCTTGAGGCCGTGCGAAAACGGCCGGGAATGTACATCGGCGACCCCGATGAACGCGGCCTCCATCACTGCGTGTTCGAGGTGCTCGACAACTCGATCGATGAACATCTGGCCGGTCATTGCGGGCGCATCGACGTCCTCATCCATGTCGACGGTTCGGTGACCATTCGCGACGACGGCCGTGGCATCCCCGTCGATGTCCATCCGAAGTGGGGCATTCCCGCCGTGGAACTGGTGCTCACCAACCTCCACGCCGGCGGTAAATTCGGCCAGGGCGCCTACAAATACTCCGGCGGTCTGCACGGTGTCGGCGCCAAATGCGTCAATGCCCTCTCGGAATGGTTCAAGGTCGAGGTCTCCCGCGACGGCAAGGTCTACCACATGGCCTTCGCCCGCGGCAAAACGGTCCAGAAACTCGAAGTCATCGGCAAATCGCGCCAGACCGGCACGCTGATCACCTTCAAGCCCGACGCCGAGATCTTCACGATCACCACCGAGTTCAAGTTCGACCGCCTCGCCAACCGCCTTCGCGAACTCGCCTTCCTCAATCCCGGCGTCGACATCAACCTCACCGACGAACGGGAGGAGAGCAAAGTCGAGCGGTTCTACTACAAGGACGGCATCGCCGAGTTCGTCAAGCAACTGGGCCGGAACAAGGAAGTCCTGCATCCGAAGTCCGTCGTGCTCGCCAGCAGCAAGGACGAGGTGCTCGTCGAATGCGTGCTTCAGTACAACGATTCCTACACCGACCAGATCCTCTGCTTCGCGAACTCCATTCCGAACCCGGATGGCGGTACGCACATGACGGGCTTCCGCACCGCTCTCACCCGCGCCATCAACCAGTACGCCCGCTCCAACGGCATTCTCAAGGAGAAGGACCCCGCCATCACCGGCGATGACGTCCGCGAAGGCCTGATCTGCGTCCTGAGCGTCAAGCTCCCCAACCCGCGCTTCGAATCCCAGACCAAGGTCAAACTGGTCAACACCGAGGTCGAGGGAATCGTCTCCTCCATCATTTACGACGGCCTGATGACCTTCTTCGACGCCACCCCCGGCGTCGCCAAGAAGATCATCGACAAGGGCCTCACCGCCGCCCGCGCCCGCGAAGCCGCGCGCAAAGCCCGCGAAGCAGTCCGCAAAACCGCCCTCACCGGCGGCGGACTGCCCGGCAAGCTGGCCGACTGCTCCGATCGCGACCCCATCAACACCGAGATCTACATCGTCGAGGGTGACTCCGCCGGTGGCTCCGCCAAACAGGGCCGGGACCGACGGTTCCAGGCCATCCTCCCCATCCGCGGCAAACTGATCAACGTGGAGAAGGCCCGGCTGGAAAAGGTCCTTCAGAACACCGAAATCCGCACGATGATCACCGCCATCGGCACCGGGATCGGCATCGGCGAAGGCGAAGGCGCCTTCAGCCTGGCCCGACTCCGGTATCACAAGATCATCATCATGACGGACGCCGACGTCGACGGCTCCCACATCCGGACCCTGCTGCTGACCTTCTTCTACCGGCAGATGCCCGAGCTGATCAAAGGTGGCTACATCTACATCGCCCAACCCCCGCTCTACCTGATCAGCCGGCGCAAACGGGAGGAATACGTCGACGACGATATCCAGCTGAACCGAATCCTCATCCAGCTGGCCATCGAGGATATCCGGCTGAAGAACCTCGCCGACGGCTCGATCCTCAACCCGGCCCAGCTCACCGAAATCCTCGAACTGCTCGAATCCCTCGACAAGTTCGCCCTGGCCATCCGGCGGCACGGCGGGGATTTCGCCGAGTACATCGAAAAACGCGCCCCCGACTCGGACGAATTGGCCCGACACATGGTGCGGGTGCGAACCGGCAACCAGGAGTCCGTGCAGTACTTCCACACCGAGGAACAGCTCCGGAAATTCAGCGAGGAGAATTCCGACCTGGGCCTGTTCGGGGATGATCTCGGGCCTGACGCTCCGCCTCAGGAGAAGTCCACCCGCACCGGCCCCGTCCGACGCGCCCGCCATATCGAACTGCACGAAGCCAGACCCGTCGCCGACCTGCTTCGCCAGTTGTCGCGCAAGGGCCTGAACGTTGAGCACTACTCCGCCCAGGATCAGCCGCTGTTTGAACTGATCGAAGGCGAAGGCGACAACCAGAAGGTGCGCCCGATTTTCTCGATCGCGGAAATCCTCGCCGCCGTGAAGGAAGTCGGCAAACGCGGCATCGAGATCAAACGCTTCAAGGGTCTGGGCGAAATGAATCCCCAGCAGCTCTTCTCCACCACCATGGACCCCGCCCGGCGCAAACTGCTCCGCGTGGACCTGACCGACGCCATCGAGGCCGAGCAGATGTTCACCACCCTGATGGGTGAGGAAGTCGAGCCCCGCCGCCAGTTCATCGAGGACAACGCCCTCAACGTCCGCAATCTGGACGTCTAGGCAGGATTGACTCCCGAAACCACGCGTAGTCACCTCGATCATGAACCGCAAGACCAACGGCATTCACTCGAGGCCTGCCAAAAGGCCAAGGGCGCAGCTGAAGCACGTGAGCCGGGACCCGGTCGTCGGCGATGTCATCGGGGTACGCGCGGCGAAAGCGCACTTGTCCGAACTTATCGAGATTGTCGCAACCGGTCGCGACATCGTCATAACCCGCGACGGAACGCCCACCGTCCGTCTCGTGAGCTACCTGCAAGCCCCCCGCCGCAAAGTGTTCGGAGGCGCCGAGCAGCATCTGGCCTCGATGCCCCCCTGGAAGGGCGGACGAACCGCAGAACAGATCATCCGCGACGACCGCGATGCACGCGGGTGGTAATGCCATGTACCTTGACTCCTGCATCGTCGTGAAGCTGCTGGTCCCGGAGCCGGATAGCACCGCGGTGGCGTCTACCGTCCGCGGCCAGCCCCTGGTCACCTCAGAACTGACCACCACCGAAGTCACTTCGGCGTTGTTGGCGCGCGAACGAGCGGGCGACCTGAAACCTAAGGACCGTCAGCGCGCCACCGCCCAGTGGCAACGCTGGATCCGCGACGAGGAAATCACCCTCGCGCCTCTGGATTCACGAATTCTCCAACGCGCATCCCGGCTCCTCGATCGCTGCCACCCGACCATTCCCTTGCGCACGCTCGACGCCATCCATCTCGCAACCGCGGACAATCTCCAGGAGCAGGCGTTCTGCACCACCGACCGGCGATTGCGCGAAGCCGCCCTGAGTGTCGGACTCGAGGTCCTCCCGGCCGCCTGACCCTACGCCTTCCTTTCTCATGCCCGATCCCAACTCCCCCGACGCACCGCAGCTCCCGGTCAGCTCGACCCCGCTTTTCGCCGCCAGCGAGAAGGTCAACAAGGTCAATGTCGCCGACGAGATCAAGAACTCGTTCCTCGACTACTCGATGTCCGTCATCATCTCGCGCGCCCTCCCGGACGTACGCGACGGACTCAAGCCCTCCCAGCGGCGCATTCTGTTCGCGATGAACGATCTCGGCGTGCAGCCGAATCGCAAACACCTGAAATGCGCCAAGATCGTCGGCGAAACCATGGGTAACTACCACCCCCATGGCGACCAGGCGATCTACCCCACCCTCGTCCACATGGCCCAACCCTGGTCCATGCGCGAGAAACTGATCGATGGGCAGGGGAACTTCGGCTCCGTCGAGGGCGATCCCCCGGCGTCCATGCGGTATACCGAAGCCCGCCTCGCCCACCTCGGCGCCGTCCTGATGACGGACATGGACAAGGACACGGTGGATTTCGTCCCGAACTACGACGAAACCCGCGTCGAACCGACCGTCTTCCCCGCCGCCTTCCCGAACCTGCTGGTCAACGGCGGCACCGGCATCGCCGTCGGCATGGCCACCAACATCCCGCCGCACAATCTCGGCGAGGTGATCGATGGCGTCTGCGCCCTGATCGACAATCCGTCGCTCACCATCGACGACCTGATGCGCTATGTGCAGGGGCCCGATTTCCCCCAGCAATGCGCTGTCTGCGGTCTTGAAGGGATCAAGGACTACTTCCGCACCGGTCGTGGCACCGTCAAACTCCGCGGCAAGGTCGGCGTTGAAGACCTCAAGGGCGGCCGGACCCAGATCGTCGTCACCGACGTCCCCTACCTGGTCAACCCGGCGGAGCTCGAGAAGCGCATCGCCGAACTGGTCAACGAGAAGACGCTCACCGACATCAGCGGGCTCCGCAACGAGTCCGATGAGAACACCCGGCTGGTCATTGAGCTCAAGCGGGATGCCATCCCGAAGGTGGTCATCAACAACCTCTTCCGGCTCACCCAGCTGGAGACGACCTTCAGCGTCAACATGCTCGCCATCGACGGCGGGCGTCCCAAGACGCTGAATCTCAAGGAAATCCTCAACTGCTACATCGAGCATCGGCGCGAAGTGATCCTGCGCCGGACCCGGTTCCAGCTGCGCGAAGCCGAACGGCTCGCCGAACGGCTCGAAGCCTACCTGCTCGCGCTCGCGCACCTCGACGACTTCATCCGCATTATCCGCTCCTCCGCCAATCGCGACGAGGCCCGGATCCGGCTGCTCGCCTACGAGTTCTCCCGCGCCACCGTCGAAAAACTCGGGATTCTCATCCGCAGCGAAGCTCGCATCGTCGACGGCCGCTACGCCTTCACCGAGGCCCAGACCGACGCAATCCTCGAACTGCGCCTCTACCAGCTCACCGGCATGGAGCGGGACAAGGTGAAGGGCGAGTACGACGAACTGATCGCCCGGATCAAGGACCTGCTCGACATTCTCGCCCGTGAGGAACGCGTGCTCGGGATCATCAAGGACGAGCTGCTCGCCGTCCGCGCCAAACACGCCACCCCGCGCCTCACCAGCATCGTGCCCGACGAAGGCGAAATGCTGATCGAGGACCTGATCGCCAACGAGGCGGTGATCATCACGCTCACGCACAACGGGCTGATCAAACGCACGAACGTCTCCTCCTACCGCGCCCAGAAACGCGGCGGCAAGGGCGTCATCGGCATGGCCACCCGCGAAACCTCCGTCGTCGAAGGCGAGGACGCCGATTTCATCGAACACCTGTTCCCCGCCGGCACCCACGATTACCTGATGTTCTTCACGAACACCGGCCGGGTCTACGTCGAGCGGGTCCACGAAATCCCCGACATGCCCCGCACGGGCAAGGGACGCAGCATCGCCAACCTGCTCGAACTGAAACCCGACGAAAAGGTCGCCGCCCTCATCCGCGTGGCGTCCGTCCTCGGCCCCGTCAAGGAGGACCTCACCTGGAAACAACCCGGCCAGGTCTTTTTCGCCACCGCCCAAGGCACCGTCAAAAAGACCGCCCTGGAGGAATTCAAGAACGTCCGCCGCGACGGCATCATCGCCATCGGCATCGAACCCACCGACCGCCTCATCGAAGTCCGGCTCACCTCCGGCCTAGATGAAGTCGTGCTCATCACCCGCGACGGCATGAGCATCCGGTTCTCCGAGGAACAGGTCCGCTCCATGGGCCGCTCCGCCTACGGCGTCAATGGCATCGCCCTCGAACCCGGGGACGCCGTGGTCGCCCTCGCCATCGTCGATTCCAAGGCCACCCTGCTGGTCGCCGGCGACAACGGCATCGGCAAGCGCACCGCCTTCGACGAGTACCGGATCCAGAGCCGGGCCGGCAAAGGCATCATCACCATGAAAACGACCGAAAAAACCGGTCGTGTCGTCGGCGCCCTCGCCGTCCGCGAATCCGACGACCTGATGCTGATCACCACCGCCGGTCAGATGGTCCGCATCCGCGTTGCCGACATCCGCGAAGCAGGCCGCAACACGATGGGCGTGAAACTCATCGACCTGGAGTCGCCCGACAAACTCCAGGCCATCGCCCCGGTGATCCCCGAGGAAGCCGTGGTCGAGGCCGAGGGTTCCGCGGAAACACCCCCGCCGCCAACCCCGCCTCCCGCCAACGGCTGAACCGAAGCGGGCTACGGAAGCGGCTTCCAGCCGACGTGTTTGTAACGTTCGTAGACCCACCGGAAATCCCGGTTGTTCCGTCCGCCCCCAGCCCAACCGAAGGCCTCACGGCCGTTGGCGGAATCGGTCGCCGCCTTGATGGTGGTGCCCTCCAACCACTTGTGCAGCTCGGCGTGGCCGTCTGAAAAGGCCAGTGTACTGACGTTGCCGTGGAAGATGGCGAAGGGATCGATCCAGCCGGGCGGATTCACCGAAAGCACCCAGGTGCCGAGGTTGTAATTGCGCGGGTCGGATTCCTCGAGGAAGACCATGGCGTTCGAAGGTTCCAGGATTTCCGTGAGCTTCCTGTAGTTGTCGGTGCCCCAACCCTCCAACCCCGCCATGCCATTCGCCTTCGAATAGCTGTCGTAGGCCCAGCCGGTGCCGGGCTTGCGGCGTTTGGTGCGAAGATCGCCGGGGCAATGGTACGAACCGAACGCGGCGGCGTACTTGGTCAGGGGCGAATTGCTCAGTCCATTGAAAACCCGGCGCATGGCCTCATCGGCCTTGATACCCGCGGTGATGTCCGGACGCGGCCCCAGCCAGAAACCGCCGGCATAAAGTTCCACCTGGCCGTTCTCCCCACGGTAGCTGGTGGGCAGGATGCGGTCGTCGTTGTCATCGGCATACAACCGCCACGCCAGGATCAGCTGCCTCTGGTTGTTGAGACAGGCCGAGCCGGTGGCCTTGTTCTTCGCGTTGGCGAGCGCCGGCAACAGCATGCTGGCGAGAATCGCGATGATCGCGATGACCACCAGGAGTTCGATGAGGGTGAAACCGGAACGGCTTGGACCGGGGCGGATCAGCGACGGGAGTTTCATGGGCGCGGGCGTGGGTTTTCTACAGGTTGCCAAGGGATAGCAAGTCGATCGTAGAGATCCAGCGGCGCCCTGAAAACGGGTATTTCGAGGCACGGTCCCAGGCGGGCGTGTCTCCGACTTGGAGGTAGGGATTGTCGCGCTGCGTCAATCCCGCCCGCGCAGCGGGCTATGCCATGGCTGCCCCCATCCACTGCTCCACCTCACGCGCCAAGACTGGCAGCAGTACGGAAAGTACCGACTCTGACAAATTGGCGAGCGCGACCCGCTGCGGGAAGGGAAGGCAGGATGGGACGGCATGGACTGCGGGGACATGTCACCGCTTTGGATTCGCCGCGTGCCTGGGATCCGACGCAGGGCAACGCTCCGGGATCAGGGGGCGATGCGTCGGTGAATCGAAAGCTGCGACATGTCGCAGCACTCCAAAGCACGTCTTCCCCGACGATCCTGATCCTTTCCATCGTCCGATCCATCGCCTGGCCGACAACTCGGAGATGCGCCCCCAGGGACGCCTGCGGCTCCGCCGAACGGCTACCTTTTCGACCCCGACCGCGTCTTCACCAGATCGATCACGGCCTGGTGATTCCCCTTGGCATCCCGGACCGCCGCCAGGAACTCCGCGAGACCAACCCGGACCCCGCGAAGAAAGGGCCGATCCCCGCCACAGCCGTACATGAGTTCAGCAGGCAATTCCCCGCGCAGTTTGGCCTCGGCTTTCACCAGAAGTCTCGGAAGCCAGGCGATGCCATCGACCGCCGCCGTCTTCGCTGGGAATTCCGAGACCGACATCACCCGACCCGAGGGCTGGCCCTTCTGCACTTCCAGAAAATATTCACGACGGATCGAGATGACCGCCAGGACCTCCTCGAACGAGGGATCGCGGCTGCCGCACCAGTCCTCCACAAAATCAAACAGCACCTGGGCCGAACATCCGATCGAGGCCAGGAAGGGCAGATCCGATGCGGCGATGCACCGCTGCACCTCCCACGCCCCCTTCCCGTAGGCCGCCACGGCCCGGTCATAAACAGCCCGGAATTGGTCCTCCCACCGTTGGTTCGTCGTCGTCATGGGGTGATGCTAGCGCGAATCGGTTCAGGAAACGAGGGGACCCGCTTCACGGACGCAGCATTGAGACGCAACGACCCGTGAAGCAGACTCCCCTCCGGGCCGCGCGCCGGACCTGCGGATCTCCGGGAAAACCTGGAGCCCAACCCGACGCCCGTTCCGAGGGAGTTACGCCATGCGTGAAGTCGTCATCGTCGGGGGTGGAGTCATCGGGCTGAGCACCGCGCACGCGGCGGCCCGAAAAGGGTTTCGGGTGACCGTGGTCGAGCGCGGACCGGAACAGCACGACAGCTGCTCCCTGCACAATGCCGGCATGGTGGTGCCCAGCCACTTCGTTCCACTCGCGGCTCCAGGCGCGGTGTCGCTGGCCCTGAAATGGATGTGGAACCCGGAATCACCCCTCTACATCAAGCCACGCCTCGACTGGGATCTGGTGACCTGGGGCCTCCGGTTCATGCGCTGCGCCAATGCGGCCCACGTCGCCCGCTCGGCCCCGCTCCTCCGCGACCTGAGCCTCGCCAGCCGACGGCTCTTCGAGGACATGGCCGGCCAGCCGGGAGCCGATTTCGGCCTCGTGAAAAAGGGGCTGGTGATGCTCTGCAAAACTCAGCACGCCCTCGACGACGAAGCGCGCACCGCCGAGCGCGCCCGCGAACTCGGCATTCCCGCCGAGGTCCTCGACGCCCGCAAAACCGCCGAGCTGGATCCTGCAGTCACCATGGACGTCCTGGGTTCAGTCTATTTCCCCAAGGATTGCCACCTCGTTCCGGCCCGTTTTCTGGCCCATCTGGAGCAGCAAATCCGGGGTCATGGCGGCAAATTCCTCTGGAACACCGAAGTCAACGGATGGGATACCGAAGGCGGTCGCATCACCGGGATCCGCACTTCGAAAGGGACCGTCCGCGGGGATGAGTATGTGCTCTGCGGCGGTTCCTGGTCGCCCACCGTGGCCCGCGATCTGGGCCTCAGTCTTCCCATGCAAGCCGGCAAGGGCTACAGCCTCACCGTGTCCCAACCGCGCCAGCTGCCCGCGATCTGCTCGATCTTCACCGAGGCCCGGATCGCCGTCACCCCGATGGCCGGCACGCTCCGATTCGGGGGCACCATGGAGATCGCGGGACTCAACGAGGACATCAACCCGGTCCGGGTCCGAGGCATCATCAAGGCCGTGCCGAAGTATTACCCCGAATTCCGGTCCGAGGATTTCCAGGGGATTTCGCCCTGGCGCGGTCTCCGGCCGGTGTCACCCGATGGCATGCCCTACCTGGGCCGGACCCGGCGTCACCGCAATCTCGTGATCGCGACGGGGCACGCGATGATGGGCCTGAGCCTCGCTCCCATCACCGGACTGCTCACGTCCGAAATCCTGTCCGGGGAAAAACCCTCGATCGACATCGGCCTGCTGGATCCGGATCGGTTCGGATGAATCCATTCTTTCCCTTGCGGGGGCTGAACGCCGCACCCACGCTGGGGTCACATCCCCGTGGCTCCGATGAAATCGCTCACGAAGTTTCTGGCGTGGCTGACGGTGGCAACCCTGCTCGCCCAGGGAGCCGAAACAGCTCCTCCCTATGCACCCCGTATCAGTCATGGGTTCCTCGGCAAGATCGAGCGCCTCGATCCCGCCTTGGATGAACTGCTGAACGAGGACGCCCGAATTGAAATTCTCGCGGAGGGATTCAGCTGGGCCGAAGGCCCGGTCTGGTCCATGCGCGGCGATTACCTGCTGTTCTCGGACGTCCCGAAGAACGTGATCTGGCGATGGCGCGAGTTCGAGGGATTGACCGAACACCTCAAGCCGAGCGGCAGCACCGGAAGCAATCCCGGCAATTCCGACCAGGGCTCCAACGGACTCACCCTCGACAACGAAGGGCATCTGCTGATCTGCCAGCATGGCAACCGCCAGATCGCCCGCGTGAAGCGCCGGACCCAGGGGCAGTTCGAAGCGCTCGCCACCAACTTCCAGGGTAAACGATTCAACAGCCCCAACGACCTCGCGCTCCGGTCCAACGGCGATCTCTATTTCACCGACCCCCCCTACGGCCTGCCCCAGGGCGCCGAGGATCCACGTCGCGAACTCAAACTCCAGGGCGTCTACCGGGTCTCCCAACGCGGACGCATCACCCTGCTCGTCCGCGAACTCACCCGCCCCAACGGCATCGCTTTCGCCCCCGACGAAAAACGCCTCTATGTCGCCGTCTCCGATCCGGAGCGCGCCCACCTGATGGCTTACGATGTGAAGGACGACGGAACGCTTGCCGCGGGCCGGATCTTCTTCGACGCCACGCCGCTGGTCGCCGGACGGAAGGGGCTTCCCGACGGACTGAAAGTCGACTCGCGCGGAAACGTCTGGGCCACCGGGCCCGGGGGCGTGCTGGTCCTGAGCCCGGAAGGACGCCACCTCGGCACCATCAATCCCGGCGTGGCGACCGCGAATTGTGCCTGGGGCGGGGATGGCTCGGTGCTGTATCTCACAGCCGACAGCTACCTGTGCCGGGTTCAGACGAAGACGCGCGGAGCCATCCCGGGACCGATGTCGGAACGTCGTTGATCGGCCCGCTCCGGCTCAGACCCATCGACCGACACGGCTGTCGAGCTGGAAGATCTGCCCTGAGACGTCGGGCATGCGGGCGATGGCCACGATGGCACGCGCCACGCTCGCCGTGTCGTTGATCCGCCCCAGCGCGTTGGCGGCTGCGAACGCCTCCATGACCTCCGCGTCGACGGCTGCGGTCATCGCGGTGGCAAGCACCCCGGGCAACACCGCATTGACCTGGATGCCGGCCGTGCCCAATTCCCTCGCCATCGAGAGTGTGAGACCGATCAGGCCCGCCTTGGCGGCGGAATAGTTCGATTGCCCCCGGGCCCCCGCCCGACCGGCGAACGAGGCCACGTTCAGCACCCGGCCTGTTCCCTGCGCCATCATGCTCGGCAGCACCGCCTGTGCGCACAGGAAGGGTCCCTTGAGATTCACCCCCAGCACCTCGTTCCAGTCCGCATCCCCCAGACGGGCCAGCGGAGCGTCCCGGACCACCCCCGCGTTGTTCACCAGCAGATCGATGCGGCCCCACCATCGGACGATCTCGGCAACCCAGGCGCGCACCGCCACCCCGTCGGTGACATCCACCCGGCTGGCCAGGAAATCCTCCCCCTCGCCCACCGGCCTGCGCGTGTGGCCGGCCGCTGCGACGCGCCATCCGTCGGCGCGAAAAGACTCCACCAAAACCCGCCCCAACCCCCCGGAGGCACCGGTGATCAACACCACGGGGGACTCGGGTTCGAGGCTCACGCGATCTCCACCCCCACCCCGGGCACCCCGGCCGGCACCAGCGCCCATTGGCCCCCGATCATCGAGGCCAGCACCGGGCCGCGATGCGCCAGCACCTCCTCGGCCGCCTCCTCCACCCGGCCGGAGATCGGCACCGCCATCAAATCAGCCAGGGCTCCAGGACGAAGAATCCCAACCTCGCCCACCCTCCCGACCGCCTGCGCCGCCGCGGTGGTCACCAGCGACAGAAGATCCAGCGGGGACCAACCGGGCTGCTTTCGCCGAAACAGGCGAAGTTCGTTAAACAGGTCGAGACTCAACTCCGCACGCCCCACCCGCCGCACCGAGATCAGGCTGTCGGTGCCCAGGCACACGTTCACCCCCGCCTTCCGCAGGGATTCCATGGGAAACGGCGCGTGCGAGAAGTAGTCGTGGCTCTGGGGGCAATGCACCACGTGAGCCCCCGACCGCGCCAGCCTCTCCACATCGGCGGTCTCCAGGTAATTGGCGTGCACGACCAGGGCGCCGGGGGACAACAGGCCGCACTCGTCGACATGCGCCAGCGGCGTCCGCAACCCGCAATCCTCCGCGCCCCGCTGGGACTTCAGCCACTGGTGCATCGCCCCCTTGCCATGCCGGAACATGTCGAACTCCTCCTCGGATTCCGCGACATGGGTGGTGACCAGCAACCCGCGGTCGCGCGCAGCCTGCGCGGACAGGGTGAGGAGCTCCGGACGCGTGGAGTAAGGCGCATGCGGAGAGAGAGCCGCGCGACAGCGGGGATGCGCCAATCCTTCGACCCGCGCCAGGGTTTCTCCCAGGATCTCGGCGGCGCTGCGCTGGGAGCGGACGCCGGTCATTTCCAGGGCTGAAATCACCCGGAGCGGTGTTCCGTCCCAGGCATCGGGGAGCAGTTCGGGAACCGCCTCGATGTCCACCACCGTCGTGCAGCCCGAGCGCACCAACTGACGCGCGCCATCGAGCCAGGAGGCGGCATACTCGCTGTAGCTCCAGCCGGCCTTCAGGGCGAGCACCCCCTGGATCCAGGCGCTAAAGCTGCGGGGCGGCCCGATGTGCCCCGCAAAGTGGGTGTAATCCAGATGGCAATGGGCATTGATCAACCCGGGAAGCAGGGCCACATCCCCCAGGTCCACCACCGGTCCCGAGGCCTGGGCACGCAACTCCCGCCAGTGGCCCACCGCAACGAGACGATCCCCGGAAACAAGAACCGCGCCGTCCTCCAGGGGCGGCGCGGCCATCGGAAAAACCATCCTGGCACGAAGCAGCATCGCTCAATCGCCGCGCGCCTGGCGCTTTTGCTTCAGCGCCGCGGCATCCGTGTGCTTCTTGGCCTTCGCCTTGCTCTGAACCTTCCGGACCTGCTGCTCAAGCTTCTTGGCCACAAGATCAATCGCGGCGTAGAGATCCGCCTCGACGTCTTCGGCATAGAGATCAGGACCCCGGACTCCGAGTCGGAAAGAGCACTTGAACGCCTTCTCCGGTCCCCGGGTGTGGTCATGTTCAATGATCACCCGGACTTCAATGGCGTGCTGGAACAGATGCTCCAGCTTGTCGACACGAGCCAGAATATGGTCCTCGATCGCCTTGGTGAGCGTGATGTTATGGGTGGAGAGAATGAACTTCATTCCGGGCCCAATGTGCTCACGAACCAACACGAACGCCAGTCGGAATCCCGATCAGGGCGGATCCACCCTCAGCCGGAACCGTTCCGACACCCCCTCCCCCAGCCTCCGCACCGATAACCCCGAGGCGGTTGCGGTCGACGTCCCCACCGGCTTAAACGGCCCCCCGTCCAGCGATCGCTCCACCTGCAGATACCGGTTCGGCCGCCATCGCCAGTCCAGATCCACCGACCCAGCCCCAGGCACGGCCCGAATCGTCAACCGCACCGAATCCCCGGCGTCCCCGGGATCACTGCCCGCCACCCACTCCGCAAAATCCGTGGCCCCATCCCCATCCAAATCCGTGGCCACACCCGCCCGTTCCAGCCCCCCAAAATGCTCCGTCTCCCAGGCATCCGGCAGATCGTCCGCATCCCGGTCCGCGAGGGTCACCACCACCGCCCGATCCAGCCGGTAGGGATTCGCCAGGGAAACAACCTGGAATTCCAAACGCAGATCCGCCGCCGGATTCGGCACCAGCTCCGTTTCCACCTGCAGATCCAGGGTCTCCCCAGGCTGCAACAACGGCGTCGTCCAACCCGCCCCAAACAACGCCTCCGATACCTCCTCCGCAGGCGCCACAAAGGCCACCACCCTCACCGAACCGATCCCGGATCCAGGCCGGACCGCCAGCACCCGGAAACGATCCGCCATCGAACCCCGGTTCACCAACCGCACCCCGTAATCCCTGCCCTCGTCCCCGCCACCCCGGGTGGTCAGGGAAATGGTTCGATCTTCAAGGACCACGGTCTCCGTCCCGACCGGCCCCCGCCATGGCCCCCCGGGCATTCGTCGCGCCAGGGTCCCGGGCCCGGGCACCAGCAGATCCGCGACCCGAACCTGTGCAGCCCCGCGGGCCACCTCTCCCAGCAGGTTCACCGCATACGACTCAAGCGTCAAAAAACGCCCGTCCGGACTGAATCGCCCCGCAAAGGTGTGATCATCCCCCAGCACCCCCAGCAGCCCTGCCCGGGGACCGCTCACCAGGGACATCGTTCCCTGCCGCTGGTTCAGCACCCAAACCTGGTACGCCGCGGGTTTCACCCCGCGCGGGGGACGTCCCCCCACCGCCCACAGGTTGCCATCCGCACTGACCACGGCGCCGCGGGATTGCAGGGAGACAATGGGGCCCACCCCCACCACCGACCGCTGCGGAAGCACCTGTCCGGTCCAACGATTCAGCACATACCCCCATCGCTCGGGCGTCGCCCCGCCGGGGGAAAGATCCGTGGCCAGCGACTGGAAGGTGACCCAATGACCGTCGTCGCTCATCGAAATCGGACGGCTCGCCCCGTTCGCCGCCACCCCATTCGTGTTCCGGCTGACCAGTTCGATCGTCCCCGCCCCGCGGTCCAACAGATACACATCCGCCAACCGGTTCGTGTCCACCGGCCCGAAATTGTCCGCATAGGACGAAAACAGCACGAATCGCGCATCCCCGCTGACCGCCCCGATGTCGCTGTCCGCATTGCCCAACCGGCCCGCTCCCGTCTGGCTGACACACTCCAGAAACCCCGTCTCCAGGCTTCGCAGGAAGACGTCCGTCGCCCGGTTCGTATCCCCCGCCACCAGGTTGGTCGCAAGACTCGTGAAGGCCACAAATCGGCCGTCGGCGCTGACCAGGCCCGCGTCGCTGCCCCGGTTTCCCTGACGACCGTCCTGGGCCACGCTCACCCGGGTCATCGCCCCGGTCTGGAGGTCCTTCACGAAAACATCCTCCACGCCGTTGGTGTCAAAGGGAACCAGGTTGGACGCCCGGGACTGGAACGCCACCCTCCTGCCATCGGCGCTGATCGACGGATACCGGCTGTCCGCGTTGGCCTGGCGCGTGGTCGACGCATCACTGATCCGGCTCAATTGCCGTGTCTCCCGGTCGAACAGGAAAATGTCGGACTGAAAGTTCGTGTCCGCCCGCGTCTCCAGGTGATCCGACTCGGAGGAAAACACCACCCGACGGCCATCCCCGCTCACGGCGGCCACCTCCGCGTTGCGCCCGGCCGGAACGCCGTCCTGCGCCCGGCTGGCCAGGGTGGATCCCGGGGCAAGCGCGCTCGTTTCCGCAACCGCCGTGACCGCATCGAGAACCGCCCCGCCCCCCGCCGCGAAAGCCTCCAGCCGCATTCCAAACACAGCCTCCCCCAGGCCGCTGGCCGCGCGATCGACCGCCAGACGGAGGACCAGGTTCGAGCCTGGGGCGAGCACCGGGGTCAACCATCCGGAACCCGTGAGGGCAGCCGTGATCTCCCCGTTCGTCGCACCGGTGGTCACCCGGAAGGACCAGGCGGTCCCGGGTGCCGGACCGGTCGAGCCCAGGCGCAGCAGGAAGGATCCCTCCCCGCCCCCATTCGCCAGAAGCACCTCGAAAACCGCCCCCTCGCCTCGAGCCACCAACGCCCCCGCCCGCTGAGGCGCCGCGGAATTCAACGTGCCCAAACCGGCGAACCCGCTTCCCACCCCGGCCCGGCGCACCGCCAGATCAGGGCGATCCACTCCCCGGTCCTCCACAAAAATGCTCCCCACCCCGGTGCCATGTCCCGGCATCGGTCTCGCGGAGTAGGAAGCATAAGTGACATACCGGCCATCGGCGCTCGGCCGGCCGTAGAAGGTGTTGTCGTCGGGCGAATACCCGCCGTCGTTCACCCCCAGTTCCCCCAGGCCACCCGTCAAGCGATCGTAAACCCAGGCCCGATACAGCTCCGGCGCACCGCCCGGTCCCAGGTTCGGATCATCCGTCGTGAACGTCGCATACCGCCCATCCGCGCTCAGTCCATCCACAAACGCATCCCCCGCCGCCGTCCCTCCAGGCCGCGTGTTCACTCGCACCAATGTCTTCCCGCTCAGATCGCGCAGGAACACCCCAATGTAACCTCCCCCAAACTCATCAAAGTTGTCCGCCAGGGAATGAAACAACACGTATCGGCCGTCCCCGCTCAGAATCGGAAACACACTGTCGTCCCCGCCCTGCGTCGAGGCCCCCCCCAGGCTCGCCATCTCCGTGATCCCGGTGATCCGATCCCGCACAAAAACGTCCCAGGCCGCGTTCCGATCGCCCGACACCAGGTTCGCCGCCAGTGAATGAAACGCCACCCGCCGGCCGGCCGCATCCATGGACGGCGACTCACTCGGTCCCGTCGCCTCCGCGCCCCCGGAGGTCACGCTGACCCGCTGCGTCAGCTTCAGCTCCCGATCCCGCACAAACACGTCCTTCTGACCATTCCGATCGTTCGCCACCAGATCGCGGGCCTCCGACGCGAAGGCTATCCACCGTCCATCCGCGCTCAGGGCGGGCGCTTCACTCGCCCCATTGCCCGAGGCAAGCCCATCCGCGCGCACACTGACCAACTCCAACTGGCGCGTCTGGCGGTCCCAGACATAGATGTCGCTCCCCCGGTCGGTGTCCGCCGCCGCAAAATTCGAAGCCGCGGAGGCAAACGCAACCCGGCGCCCATCCGCGCTGATCGACGGCGCCACACTGTCCCCATTTCCTCCCGTCCCGCCCGGCGTCTGACTGACGCGGATCACGATGCCCGAAACACGGTCCGCCAGAAAAACATCCACGAACCCCTCCCCATCCTTCGCCACCAGATTCGTGGCCGCCGAACTGAACGCAACCCACCGCCCATCGGCGCTGATCACCGGCTCCGAACTGTTCGCGTCGGCCCAGCGCCCCGAAAGCATGCGCGTCGGCGAACTGATGCGCGCCGACCGATGGCCGGCCCCCGCCGTCGGGGAACCTTCGGGCAGCGGTCCCGAACCCAGCCGACGCACCGCCGCCGCCAGGTCGAGCCGCCCACCGCTGGCGACGATTCCCGACCAGTCGGGCTGCGGATCGACGGTTGCCAGCAGAAGCTCCCGCAGCTGGAGCACTGTGAGATCGGGCCGCAGCGACGCCAGCAGGGCCGCGGCCCCGGACACGTGAGGCGCGGCCATGGAGGTCCCGGAAAGAACCGCGTAACGCTCGCCACCCCGGAACGTGCTCAGAATGTCCCGACCAGGCGCCGCGAGATGCACGGTGGTCCGCCCGTAACAGCTGAAGTTCGCCAGTTCGCCACAGGTCCCCGAGGCGGCGACCGACAGCAGCTCCGGGCAATCATAGCCTGCGGGAAAGGTGGGGAGGACGTCGTTGTCCTGGCGCTCGTTGCCTGCCGAACAGACCACCAGAATGCCGGCCGCGCCCGCTTCCTGGATCGCCTCCTTCAAGGCCGCGCTCGCTGAACCGCCGCCCCAGCTGCAATTGATCACCCTGACGTCGACCCCCCGTCGCTTCATCGCAACCACGTAGCTGAAGGCCGACAAAAACCCCGGGGTGTCCGCCGAACCATCCGCGCGAAGAACCCGCACGGACATCACCCGCGCCTGCCAGCACACCCCCGCCACACCGCGCCCGTTGTTCGCCACGGCCGCAAGGGTGCCCGCTACATGCGTCCCATGCCCGGCATCATCCTCGGGATCCCCGTCGTCATCCGCGAAATCAGCGCCGAACACGTCATCGATGATCCCGTTCTGGTCGTCGTCGATCCCGTTGTTGGGGACCTCACCTGGATTCCGCCAGAGATTGTCCACCAGATCCGGATGCCGGGTGTCCACGCCGGTGTCGAGCACGGCCACCACAATGTTGGAGTGGCCAGTGCCGGTTTCCCAGGCCGCCGGCGCCCCGATCTCAGCCAGACCATGGAGCCACTGCCACTGCGGATCGGCGGGCACGGCATGCAGCCGGTAGCGCTGATTCGATTCGACCGACTGGATCTCGGGCCGGTCCCGGAACCAGCGGACGGCCTCCCGGTTGGGCATGCCGGCAGGAAGTTCAACCAGATGCCAACCAGGCAGGGCGAGGGCCTTCAAGGCGCGCGCTCCGGCGGGCACCTGGAGCCCGGCCCCCGGCCCCATGAGCCGGGCTCCGGCACCGTCCTGCCGCCTTACTTTGACAAGCACCTGGCCCGCCACCTCCTCCGCCCGTGCGCGCCAGCCCGTCCCCAGGATGGCCAGCAGCGCCAGCCCGAATCGCAAGCCAACCCAGGCCGCACGCCGTTCACCGCATCGCATGGGTCCCACGCTAACCCGCCTCCCAGCCAGTGGCCAGTCAGGGCCCTCACTCCACGCGGTGCATCCGGAGTTTGTTGGTGGTGGAACTCGTCGCGCTGCGACGAGTCGCGCCGCGTCCAGCGGCGCAACGGCATCGCCCAGGCGCATCCTCCAAAGGCTTCCGCCCGCTCAACACGGGCGGGGTTGTCGCAGCGTGACAACCGCTACCAACCACTTCGGCATGCATGGCCCCGCGCGGGCCGCCCGCCTCCCGGCTGGATCGTCCCGCCCCCTCCTGTAGGCTGTCCGAATGGCCGACGCCCCAGCCCCCGCCCCACGACCGCGACTCTTCCTCCTCGATGGCATGGCCCTCGTCTACCGCGCCCACTTCGCGTTCGCGACCCGCCCCATCCGGACCTCCAAGGGGATGAACACCTCGGCGCTCTTCGGCTTCATCAACACCCTGCTGGATCTGCTCGAGAACTGGCACCCCACCCACCTCGCCGTCGCCCTCGACACCTCCGCACCCACCCAGCGCCATCGCGAATTTCCCGAGTACAAGGCGCAACGCGAGGAGATGCCCGAGGAACTCTCCGCCGCACTGCCCCACCTCCGCCGCGTGCTCGATGCCTTCCGCATTCCCACACTCGTCATCGACGGATTTGAAGCCGACGACCTCATCGGAACCGTCGTCAAACGCGCCGAGGCCGCCGGGTTCGAATCCTTCATGGTCACCCCGGACAAGGACTTCGGCCAGCTGGTCTCCGAACAATCCCGCCTCTGGCGCCCCGGCCGACAAGGCAACGATCCCGAAGTCCTCGGTCCCACGGAAATCTGCACCCGCTGGGGCATCAAGCGCGTCGACCAGGTCATCGATGTGCTCGGGCTGATGGGGGATTCCGTCGACAACATCCCGGGTGTTCCCGGCATCGGGGAGAAGACGGCCGCGAAACTGCTGGCCCAGTTCGACACGCTCGAGGGCGTGCTGGCCCATGCCTCGGAGGTGAAGGGCAAACTCGGCGAATCACTCCTCGCCCATCGCGAAAAGGCCCTGCTCAGCAAACGCCTGGCCACCATTCTGGTCGACTGCCCCGTTCCGCAAACCCTCGAGTCCCTCGCTCTCCAACCCCGCGACGACCAGGCCGTCGGCGCCCTCTGCACCGAGTTCGAATTCAATTCGCTCGGGCGACGACTCTTCGGCGACTCCTTCAAGGCCGGTCGCGGCGGCACATCCGGTGCGCCGGCAACCGCCGCCGAAACAGCCGCCGGCAGCGACGCGACCGCCGCGGAGAAGGGGCGCGGAAAAAAGCGGCCGGCCCCGGAGGACGCCCTCCAGGGAGACCTCTTCCGGGGAAGCGCCACGACCCCGGCTGCGGAAACCGCAGTGGCTGCGACTGCGACGGGTGCGCCGCCGGAGACGGCGGCCCGGCCGCATCGCACCCTGAACGATGTCCCGCATGACTATCGGCTGGTGACCACCGAAGACGGGCGCCGCGCCCTGGCCGGCGAACTTTCGGGGCGCAAGGCCTTCTGTTTCGACACCGAGACCGACGGCCTCGATCCACGCACGGCGCGGCTCGTGGGCCTGTCGATCAGTTTCGCCGCCGGCACCGGATGGTACGTGCCCATTGATCCCGCGAGCGCCCGCCCCACGCCTCCCGAACTCGAACCCTTCCGAAAAATTCTCGCGGATCCCGCCGTGCTGAAGATCGGGCACAACCTGAAGTTCGATCTCTCAATCCTGCGGTGGCACGGCGTGCGGGTCGAAGGACCCTTCTTCGACACCATGATCGCGCACGCCCTGGTGGCGCCCGAACTCCGGCACGGGATGGACTATCTCGCCGAGGCGCTGCTCGACTACACCCCGATTCCCATCGAACGGCTGATCGGTCCGAAGGAGAAACCCCTTCGAACCATGGCGGACGTTCCACTCACCGAAATCTGCGAGTACGCCGCGGAGGACGCCGATGTGACCTGGCAGCTCCAGGAACGGCTTCTCCCCGCCCTCAAGGAACGACACCAGGAACGCGTCCTGCACGAGGTGGAAATGCCGGTCCTGCCCGCCCTCGTCGCCATGGAATTCGAAGGCATCCGCATCGATGCCGCCGCCCTCTCCGAATTCAGCGAATCCCTGGCCCGTGAAATGTCCGCCGCCGAGGCCGAGGTGCACCGCCTCGCCGGCCGCGAGTTCAACGTCAATTCCCCGCGCCAGCTCGGCACCGTCCTCTTCGACGAACTCAAGCTCGCCGAAAAACCAAAAAAGACCGCCACCGGCCAGTACGCCACCGACGAACAAACCCTCCACAACCTCGCCGAAACCCATCCCATCGTCCGCCGCCTGCTCGACCACCGCGCAGCGGCGAAACTGAAGTCCACCTACGCCGACGCCCTCCCCGCCGCCATCCACACCGCCACCGGCCGCGTCCACACCACCTTCCACCAGGCCGCCACCGCCACCGGACGACTCAGCTCCGTCGATCCAAACCTCCAGAACATCCCCATCCGCACGGAACGCGGACAGGAGATCCGTCGCGCCTTCATCCCACGCGAGGGCTGGATCCTGCTCTCGGCGGATTACTCCCAGATCGAACTCCGCATCATCGCCGCCCTCGGTGCCGAATCCGCCATGATCGAGGCGTTCCGCCGCGGAGAGGACATCCACCGTTCCACCGCCGCGCGCGTGTTCAGAGTGTCCGCGGACGACGTCACCCCCGAGCAACGGCGCCGTGCCAAGACCGTGAACTTCGGAATCATCTACGGCATCTCGGCCTTCGGCCTCGCCCAGCGCCTCGCCATCCCACGCAGCGAAGCCTCCGCCATCATCGAACACTACTTCACCAGCTTCCCGGGCATCCGCCACTACATCGACCAAACCCTCGAAGGCGCCCGCCGCCTGGGCTATGTCGAGACCGTCACCGGCCGGCGCCGTTATCTCCCCGACCTCACCTCCGCCAACGCCACGATCCGCGGCGCCGCCGAACGCAACGCCATCAACGCACCCATCCAGGGCACGGCCGCCGACATGATCAAAATCGCCATGGCACGCATCCAGAGCGAACTCGAACGCCGCCGGCTGCAATCGCGCCTGCTTCTCCAGGTCCACGACGAACTGCTCTTCGATCTCGAACCCGGCGAGGAAGCCGAGCTCCGGCAGCTCGCGGAATCCCGGATGCGGGACGCGCTCCCCCTCCCTGGCGGCGTGCCCATCGAGGTCGAGATCGGCACCGGCCCGCACTGGCTCGCCGCCCATTGATACGCGGATTCACCGCGACCCAACGCCGGTGGCCCACGGGATCGAGATAGGTCCCGAAACCTAGAGTTGTTCTCACTACTGAGTTCCGGCGTGAGCAATGGCACGTACGAAATTTTCGTTCTCTTGGATGCTTGTTCCATGCCTGCTACGCCGCCTAGATTTCCACTTGAGTCGTCGGCACGCCGTGTCTCCCACCCAACCCACGCGGCAGGCCCCCGTCTCAATCATCCCCGGTTCGCGCCACCGCGAAGGGCCGCCATCCAACCAGCATGGAGATGCCTCGGTGCCAAATCCTCCCGCGACTGCTCGCCTGCTTTCTCGCAGGCTTCGCCGTTCTGCTCGCGGATGCCGCCGAACTCCAGTGGGAGGATTATCTGGTCGATGTCTGGCAGACCGAACAGGGCCTCCCGGAGAACTCCGCCACCGCGATGGCCCAATCTCCCGAAGGCTATCTCTGGTTCGGAACCTACAACGGCCTCGTCCGCTTCGATGGCATAAAGTTCGAATCCTTCGAACCCCGCAACACCCCGGAACTCCCCAGCCACTCCATCGTCAATCTCCACCTCGACGCGAAACAACAACTCTGGATCAGCACCGAACGCGGACTCGTCCGCTACACCAACGGCACGTGGGAGACCTGCCCCACCAACAGCAACGGCTGGACAGGCGCCAAGGTCCGCACCTTCTCAGAACAGGCCGGCACTCTCTGCCTCACCGGCTTTGAGGGGGAAATCTTTCAGGTCGTCGACAAACAGATCACCCGGCTCCCCGACCCGGAACCGCACTCCCCCCAAAAGCGCGGATGGTTCGGGCACGTCGACAAGTCCGGCGCGATCTGGGTCGCCCGCGAGAATCTCTGCGCGGTCTGGCGCACCAATCAATGGGTGGTCCCCGACTGGGCCGCGCGCGCCAGCGCCGGGCTTCAGTGCGCCGGCACGGGACGCGACGGCAGCCTCCTGCTCGTCTCCTCCAATGCCATCCACCGCATCTCCCAGGGCGCGATCCAATCCACCCTCCGCCTGAGCCGCAACGTCGGCGAAGCCTGGCAGATCCTGGAGGACAGCCGGGGCAGTTTCTGGGTGACTTCCTACCAGCGCGGCCTGCATCACATTCGCGCCGACGGAACCGTCCGCCTCCTGACGACAAGCCACGGACTCAGCCACGACGCCCTGCGCTTCGCCTTCGAGGATCGCGAAAACAATCTCTGGATCGGCTCCAGCGGCGGCGGGCTGATGCGTCTGAAGGAACGGAGTTTTCGAACCTGGGGCAAGGATCAGGGGCTTCCCGAACGCAACGTCAAGGCCATCGCCGAGGAGGCCCCGGGCCGGATCCTGCTCGGGACCTACGGCGGCGGACTCGCCAGGCTGGAGAACAATTCCCTCAGCCGCGTGCTGGACCACGAAGGGCGCGGCCTCCCCTCCTACGTGCAATGCCTGCTCATCGACCGCCAGGGCCGGACCTGGCTGGGAAGCGACAAAGGCGGTCTCCGGGTGCGCGAAGGGGATCGTTGGGCCAACATCGCAACCCATCGCTTCAGCGGCGCCAGCAGCATCCGGGCAATCTTCGAAGACGGAACCGGACGTGTCTGGGTGGGAGACCAGTTCGGTTTGGTTTCCTTTCCAACCAACTCACCCCTCCGTGATCCGGTCCCCGCCCCGCCCGTGGAAGGCGCAGTCCGGCTCCTGGCCGAGGACCCGATCACCCACGAACTCTTGGCCGCAACGTCCGATGGTCTCTTCCGCTTCACGACCAGCAAGTGGACCGAAGTCCGAGGCCCCAAAGACACCCCCCTCCTCGAAATCTCCTGCCTCCGGTTCGAAACCAACGGCAACCTCTGGGTGGGCGGCGGCCAGTCCGGTCTCGCACGAAGGAAGGACAACCGCTGGTCGAAGCTCGGGGAGGAAAACGGACTGGCCTCTCACGACGTCGCCTCCATCACGGAGGACGGCGAGGGCCACTGGTGGATCGGCTCCAATCGCGGCCTCACCCGCGTGGCCTTCACCAAGCTCAACGAAGTCGCCGACCTCGTCTCACGCGGCAGCAATGCCGTCCTCAACGCCGCGGTGTTCGACCGGTCCGAAGGTCTCGCCAGCCTCGAATGCACCGCCGGGTTCCAGAACTCCACCCTGCGCGACAGCCGTGGCCACCTCTGGTTCTCCACTCCCAAGGGAGCCTCCCTCCTCGATCCCGCCCATTTTCCCCCCACCCCCCAACGGCCCCTCCTCGTCCTCCTGCGAACCCCCCAGCCCGGAGTCCCGCCGAAAAAAAACTCCCCCTCCACCGCCTCCAGCCGGGAAATCCGCCTGAAGGACGGGACCCGCGTGATCCATCTGGAATGGACCGCGATTTCCTTCACCGCCCCTGAAAAAATCCGCTTCGCCTACCGCCTGTTCGTGGATGACGAGGAGAGGCCCTGGATCGACCTCAAGAACAGCCGTTCCCTCGCGCTTCAACTCCCCCAGGGTTCCAACTTCCGCTTCGAACTGCGCGCCGCCAACAACGGCTCGAAATGGACCCAGGCCGATGAAACGCTCCCCATTTCCGTAGAGCCCTACGTGTGGGAGACAAACTGGTTCATCGCCTCCCTCAGCCTCATCGTGCTGGTCATCACCGCGATTGCGGTCTGGCAGGCCGGCCGATCACGTCTCAAGGCATCCGTCGACCGCACCCTGCTCGAACAAAAAGAAATCGAGGAACAGCTCATCGCCGGCCAGGAACAGATCCGGCGCGTGCTCGACACCCTCCCGGCCGCCGCCTACGCCTGCGACCCACTCGGACAACTGACCTACTTCAACCGGCACGCCGCGCTGCTCTGGGGCCGGGTTCCCAGGATGGGCCACACCGACGACCGCTTCTGCGGATCCCTGCGACTGCTGTCCCTCGACGGAGCCACCATCCCCCACGACCAGTGCTGGACCGCCCACGCCCTGTCCCAACAACGATCCACCACCGCCGAGGTGGTCATCGAACGACCCGGCGGACGCCGCCGCATCGTCCAGGCCCACGCCAATCCTCTCATCGACAGCTCAGGCCGGCTGATCGGAGCGGTGAGCGTGCTCATGGACATCACCGAGGACAAGAACGCGCGGGAGACCCTGGCCGCCAACGAAGCGCTGCTGCGTCAACTGATCCAGCACACCCCGGCGGCGGTCGCCATGTTCGACCTCGAGATGCGCTACATCCAGGCCAGCGACCGGTGGTCGACGGACTACCACCTCGACGGCCAGAGCATCATCGGTCGCAACCATTACGATGTCTTCCCCGATACCCCGAAGCGATGGAAGGAAGCCCACCGCCGGGCCCTGGCCGGCTCCGTTGAAAGGGCGGAGGAAGACCTCTACGAACGCGCCGACGGCTCCCGGGAATGGATCCAATGGGAGGTGCGCCCCTGGCGAAAGGCGGGCGGCATCATCGGTGGCGTGGTGATCTTCACCCAGCTCGTCACCGCCCGCCGGGCGGCCGAGCAGCGGATCCGCGATCAACTGGATGAACTCCAGCGCTGGCACCGCGCCACCCTCGGCCGCGAGGACCGGGTTCAACAGCTGAAGCGTGAGGTCAACGACCTGGCGCGCCGGCTGGGACTTCCCCTGCCCTACTCCAGTCAGACCACCGACAACGGCAACCAGGCGAACGGAACCGGAAACCAGCCCCCCACACCCCCTCGCTCCTGATCCCATCCCCGTGTCCGCCACCGCCACACCTCCCGCCAGCACGACCCCGGATTCCCACCGGCGTCAGGCCCTTCTCCAGCAGGCCGGGCTCCTTCTGGCCTACCTGCTTTCCCATGCGATCGCATTCCTGTTTCTCGATCCCTCGAAGACCATTCCCGCGATCTGGCCCGCCAGTGGAATCGTGCTCGCCGCATTGCTCCTGAATCCCCGACGGCTCTGGGCCGGAATTCTCGCCGGAGCCTTCGCCATCGATGTGGTCGCCGGAGTCCTCACCGGCCGCCTCCTCACCCTCACCACTGGCTTCGCACTGCTCGGCGTCGCGCAGACATGGCTCGCCGCCTGGCTCCTTTTCCGCTGGTCCGGTCCCCGGATCCGTTTCCAGCGCGTGGGCGAAACCCTGGCCCTGGCCGCGGTGGCGGTGGTGGCCGTCGGCACCCTCGGCATTCCTGGAATCGCCCTGATCCTTCCCTTCTCCCTGATGCCGTACGGGCATCTTTATGTCGTCTGGTGGCTCACCAACGGACTCGGAATCCTGCTGGTCACCCCCTTCATCGTGGTCTGGAGCAACACGCTTGAGAGGTTGCCCAGTTCCCTCCAACACCGCCGCATGGAGGCCATCGCCCTGCTCGCGATCACCAGCCTCGCCGTCTGGCTGACCTTCGGACCCCTCGGCCGGGACTACAGCAGCGAACCGCCTCTTTATGTCCTGTTCGCCCTGGTCGCCTGGGCCGCCAGCCGCTTCGGACAACGGGGTTCCACGGCCATCGTCGGCATCATCGCCCTCGCCACCATCGCCTTCAGCCCGCATCCCACCACCCCGGGCAGCCCCGAATCCCAGGTGTTCACCGCGGATTTCGCAATGTCCCAGCTTTTCCTCGCCGTCGCCTCGATCACCGGACTCCTCCTCGCCGCCGGACTCGCCGAACGCAAGGCCGACGCCGATCACCTCGTCGCCAGTGAAGCCCGGCTTCGGGTGCTCAGCGACAACCTGCCCGACGGCATGGTGTACCAGATCATCATCGCCCCGGACGGTGCCCGCCGCTTCCTCTACGTCAGCGCCGGAATCGAGCGGCTCCACGGCATTACCGTGGAGGCCGCGCTCCGGGATTCGGATCTGCTCTACCGCCAGTTCCTGGAGGAGGACCGCCCTTCCATCGCCGCTGCGGAAGCCGTCGCCTTCCGCACCCTGGCCCCCTTCCAGGCCATCGCCCGCGCCCGCGCAGCCGACGGCCAGATCCGATGGCGCCTCCTGAGATCCGCACCACGACGGCTCCCCGACGGCCTCGTGGTCTGGGATGGCATCGAAACCGACATCACCGACCAGCGCCGGGCCGAGGACGAACTGCGGCGCGCCAACCGGGCGCTGCGCAACATCACCGCCTCCAACCAGGCCATCGCCCAGGCCACCGACGAAGCCTCACTGCTCGCCACCGTCTGCCGCATCATCCTTCAGGACGGCCGTTACCGGCTGACCTGGGTGGGCCAGCTTGAGGCCGATGAAGCCAAAACCATCCGACCGATCGCCCAGGCCGGCGTCGATCCCGGATACGCCGATGGACTCAAAGTCTCCTGGGCGGACGTCGAACGGGGCCGGGGCCCCGTCGGAGTGGCCGCCCGGACCGGCCGTCCCGCCGTGTGCCATGACTTCGCTACCGACCCGCGGGTCGCACTCTGGCGCGACTGCGCCCTGCAACACGGTTTCCGCTCCTGCCTCGCACTTCCGCTGAAATCGGACAACACCGTCTTCGCCACCCTGGCCATCTACTCACCCGACATCCACGCCTTCGACGAGGCTGAAACCCGCCTGCTTGGAGAACTGGCGGATGACCTCGCCTACGGAATCCTCGCCCTCCGCGCCCGGCGTCACCATGACAAGGCCCAATCCGAGGTGCGGCAATTGCTCGACGAGGCCGAGCGCGCCCGCCGCGCCCTGCTCAGCATTCTCGAGGATCAGAAACGCACCGAGGACACGCTGCGTCTCATCAACTCGCGCTACCAACGGCACGAGGCCGCCCTCACCACCCTCACACGCACCTACGCCCTCAAACCCGAAATCCTCCCCTCCGCACTCGAAAACATCACCCGCGTCGTCGCCCACACCCTCGACGTCGCCCGGGTCGGCATCTGGACCTACAACGACACGCGCGGCGCCCTCGTCTGCTCGGCCTGCGTCGAACTCGACGCCGTCCCACCCCCGCCCCCCGACCTGCAACGCGCCCAACACGAGATCTACTTCCGCGCCGTCGACTGCGCCAACCTCATCGTCGCCCACGACGCCATCACGGACCCGCGCACCGCCACACTCGCCACCGCCGGAGTGTCCTCCATCCTCGACGCCCCCCTCCACGCCCGCGGCGTCCCCGTCGGAGTCCTGCGATGCGAACACCGCGGCCCCATGCGGTCGTGGACCCCCGACGAACAAACCTTCGTCGTCGCGGTCGCCAACCTGATCTCCCTCCTGTCCGCCCAGGTCGAACAACAACACCTGGAATCCCAGCTCCGGCAAAACCAGAAGTTCGAGGCCCTCGGCACGCTGGCCAGCGGAATCGCCCACGACTTCAACAACATCCTCACCGCCATCGTCTCGTTCTCCGAAGTCGCCCGCCTGGAGAATCCCGGCAATTCCGCGCTTCAGGAAAACCTCCGGCAGATCCTCTCCGCCTGCAACCGGGCCGCCGAACTGGTCCGCCAGATCCGCTCCTTCAGCCGCAAGCAGAAGCCCGAACGACGCGCCCTCCAACTCGCCCCGGTCGTCACCGAAGCCCTCCAGATGCTTCGCTCGACACTTCCCACCACCATCGACATCGAATCGAGCTTCGATCCCCGCATCCCGGATGTGCTGGCCGACCCCGGCCAGATCCATCAGGTGCTCATGAACCTCGGCACCAACGCCGCCCATGCGATGCAGGGGAAACCCGGACGGCTCACCGTCCGTCTCGGCCTGCTCCACGCCGTCCCCGGCATCACCAAACCCCATCCCGACCTGCGCAACCTCGATTACGTCACCCTTTCGCTGCTCGACACCGGCCACGGCATGGACGAAGCCACGCGAACCCGCATCTTCGAGCCGTTCTTCTCCACCCGCGGCCCCGCCCAAAATCCAGGGCTCGGCCTCTCCATGGTTCACAGCATCGTCCGCGATCACGAAGGCGTCATCACCGTCGAAAGCGAACCAGGCGTCGGTTCGGCGTTCCATGTCTTCCTCCCCTCCGCCAACCCAACCCCCTCCCCTCCCCCGCTCCCCGTGGCCACTTCCAAACCAGGGCACGGGGAAAACATCCTGTTCGTGGACGACGAAGCCTCGGTCTGCGAAGCCAACCGCCGGCTGCTCACGCACCTCGGATTCTCCCCACTCACCCACACGGACCCGCTCAAGGCCCTGGAGGCCTTCCAGGCCGACCCCGACCGTTTCGCCGCCGTGATCACCGACCTCACCATGCCCCGGCTCACCGGCCTCGATCTGGCGGACAGAATCCAGGCCATCCGACCCAGCACCCCGGTGCTCCTCTCCACCGGCTTCGCCGGAACCCTCGCGGAAGGCGCCCTCCGGGAGCGCGGCATCCGTTCCCTGCTGCCCAAACCCGTCGAGATCGCCACGCTCGCCTCCGCCCTCGGCCGAATTCTGGACGGCAACGGTCATTCCTGAAGCTCCCGGGGACTTCGCGTTCCTCGGAAGGATCAGTCGCGCCCCGCCGCCACAGGACCGTCCCCGGCTCCTCACCAGCTTTCGGTTTTGACGCGCGCCACGCCCTGGCACTCACTGATCGCGATTGCCGACTCCGTCCGACAACTCCCATTCCCCCGCCTTCGCCACCACGCGCTGGACCCTGGTTCTGGCGGCCGGAAATGCCGCGCATCCCGGCGGCGCCGAGGCCCTTGAGGAGCTCTGCCGGCGCTATTGGTTTCCCCTCTACGCCTTCATCCGCAGAAGAGGCTACGACGCCGATCTCGCCCAGGATCTGACCCAGGGGTTCTTTCACCAGATCCTCTCCCGCAACGACCTGTCCGGACTGGTGCGCGGCGAGGGAAAGTTCCGGTCCTTCCTGCTCAAGGCCCTCACCCATTTCCTCATCAACGATCATGAGCGATCCACCGCCTTGAAACGCGGCGGCGGTCGGGTCCTGCTCTCGCTCGACGACGATTCCTGCGAGGAACGCTACCTGCGCGAGCCCTCCCACGACCAGACCCCGGAACACCATTTCGAACGCCAATGGGCGCTCGCCCTCCTGGAATCGGCCCTGCACGACCTGGAGTCCGAACAAACCGCCGCCGGCAAGGGCCCCCTCTTCCAGGCCCTCAAACCCTTCCTCAGCCAGGAACCCGAACCCGGCGAATACACCCGACTTTCCGAAACCCTCGATCTCGCCCCGGGCACGCTCGCCGTCCAGGTGCACCGCCTCCGCCAACGCTACCGCCAGATCGTCCGCGCCGCCGTCGCCGACACCGTCGAGGATCCGCGGGAAGTGGACGCCGAAATGCGTCATCTGCTCGCCGCTCTCGCATGATTTCTCCCTGTAATCCAAGACCCCCGTTCCTGCGGTAAAAGGGTGTTCATGGCTCCCTCCCCATGCCCCCGCTGCGCGTCGCCCCTCGCCGAAGGCACCCTGGCGGGGCAATGCCCGCGGTGCCTCGCCAACCTCGCCTTCGGCGAACCGACCCCGCCCGAACACCCCGGATTCCTCCACCGCTCCGGAGACCTCGAATTCGTCCGGGAACTCGGCCGCGGTGGCATGGGGGTGGTCTACGAAGCCCGACAAATCAGCCTGAACCGGCGGGTCGCCGTCAAAATGCTCCCCGGCGGCCAGTTCGCCCGCCCCGAATTCATCCGCCGTTTCCAGGCCGAAGCCGAAGCCGTCGCCCGACTCCGCCACCCCAACATCGTCTCCATCCACGAAGTTGGCGAACTCGAGGGACAACCGTTCTTCGCCATGGAACTTGTCAGCGGCCCCTCCCTCGCTGACCTCGTCCGATCCCAACCCATTCCCCCACGGCGCGCCACCCGCTACGTCCGCACCATCGCCCAGGCCATCGCCCACGCCCATTCCGCCGGCGTCCTCCACCGCGACCTCAAACCCTCCAACGTACTGCTCGACGAAGAGGACCAGCCGCGCATCACCGACTTCGGCCTGGCCAAACTCGTCGATTCGGCCGCCGACCTCACCCGCACCGGCGAAGTCCTCGGCTCCCCCAATTACCTGCCTCCCGAACAAGTGGCCGGACAATCGGTCGGCACCACCGGCGACATCTACTCCATCGGCGCCATTCTCTACCAACTGCTCACCGCCCGCCCTCCCTTCGCCGCCGATTCCGTGGCCGCCACGCTTCAGCAGGTCCTTCAGGGCGACCCCATCCCACCGCGGTTTCTCAACGCCGGCATCCCCGTCGACCTCGAAACCATCTGTCTCAAGTGTCTGCGTCGCGAACCGTCCCGACGCTACGCCACCGCCGCCGACCTCGCCGCCGACCTCCACCGCTTCGAAACCGGCGAGCCCATCCAGGCCCGACCCGTTTCCCGCCCGGAACGACTCGCCCTCTGGTGCCGCCGGAAACCCGCCCTGGCCTCCGTCTCGGCCGCCCTCGCCCTCGCCGTCATCGCGGGCGTCTCGGGAGTGCTCACCCAATGGCGCCGTGCGGAAATCAGCCGGGCCGAAATGGCCCGCAACCTCTTCGCCGCGGACGTCGCGGCCGCCTCGGTCGCGCTCCGGGACGGCAACCTGGGTCGGGCCCGCGAACTGTTGCTTCGACACCGCCCGGAGAGACAACCCCCGCCGAAAACCCTCCCCTCCATCCCACCCCCGAATCGATCACCACCCGCCCCCACCGGTGATCCCGGCGAATTTACCTGGCGCCTGCTCTGGAACCGTTGCCAAGGGGACGACCTCGCTGTGGTCGGCTCCCACCCCTGGATCGTCACCTCCGTCGCCGCCTCCCCCGACGGCCGCTGGATCGCCTCCGGAAGCCAGGATCAGCCGGAGGACCGAACCCATTCCCTCGCACTCTGGAGCACCCGCCTGGATGCGCCGAACCCTTCGAATGAACGGTTCTTGGCCTCCAGCAACACCGTCTGGTCCGTGGCCTTCACCGAGGACAGCCGCACCCTCGTCTCCGCGGGCGTCGAGGGGGTGCGATTCTGGGAGGCGACAACCGGGGAACCGCAGCGCGATTTCCCGGCCATCCCGGGACAGGAGGCCACCCTGGCCCGGGGCACCCTGGTGGCCTCCCCCAATCATCCGTTCTTCGAAACGGCTCAACCGGCCCCCCTGCTCCGATTCGACTTCGACACACGCGCCGTCCGGACCCTCGGCATTCGAGGACGGCACCCGGCACTCTCCCCGGACGGACGACACCTCGCCGTGCTGGATGCCCATCGCAATATCCAGCTTTACGACCTCGCCACCGAACGCCTGATCTTCAACGTCGCCACCAACCATCTGGTGTTCCGGTTGAAGTTCTCCCCGGACGGCCGGTACCTGGTCGCGGCCGGCCAGATGACGTCCGCCAAGGTCTGGGATCTCCACCAACCGGGTTCCCGCCCCCGGATCTTCGAAAGTTCCCACAACGTGTGGGATGCCGTCTTCAGCCTCGATGGCACCACGCTGATCACCGCCACCTCCCATCAGCAGCTGGAAGTCTGGGACTTCGAATCCGGCGAACGGCTGCGATCGCTTTCCGGACACCAGAACGAAGTCTGGACGGTCGCCCCAATGCCCGGGGGACGCCAACTTGTCTCCGGGGGCAAGGATCGCACCGTGCGCCTCTGGGCCCTGACTCCGCCCCCGCGCACCCAATCCGTCCCCCACTGGCGTTACGCCCGCTTCGCCTTCGCATCCGACGGCACTCGCCTGATGACCTATGCCCAGACGAATTGGCGGGGAGCCGCCACCGTCTGGGATCTGCCCGCCCCCGATCGCCACTCCACCGCACCTCCCCGCCAGCTGGGCGCTGCCGGCGGCTATCCCCGCGGGTTCGCACCCGATGGCCTCCATCTGCTCTTCATCCACGGCGACCGGGCCGCCCTCGATTGGCGGAAAATCGGCACGCTCGAACCATTCCGAACCGTCGATCTCCAGGGATCCCCCACCAACCTCGTCCTGTCGGAACTGGCTCTCGCCGGTGATTCAAGCTCTGTCGCCTGTCTCGATCGCAACGGCACCGTCACACGATGGACCACCACCACCGGGGCTCGCCTCGGCTCCTGGATCGACCCCGCCATCGCCTCCCGAATCCGGGCCGCGTTCGCCGCTGGAAAACAACCCCGACGACTCTTCCGAAGCGTCACCGCCAGCCGGTCCGGTCGCTGGCTCGCCCTCGGCCCTTTCGAAACCTGCACCGCAATCCTGGTCGACTTCCATACAGGCACCGGGCGGCACCTGCGCGGACACCACGACGACGTCGCCGCCCTGGCCTTTTCGTCCGACGATCGGTGGCTCGCGACCGGAAGCGTCGATGGTACCATCCGGCTCTGGGAAACCACCACCGGCCGGCTGATCGCCGAACTGCCGGGACACCTTGAATCCGTGGAGGCCATTGCCTTCTCCCCCGACGGACGAACCCTGGCTTCCGTCAATCCAGGCATTGAAGTCACCCTGTGGCATCTGGCAACCCGGCGCGAACTCGCCAGGCTCCCTCACCCGGAGGCCGGTTATCACATCCAGTTCTCGCCGGATGGCCGGCGCCTCGCCCTGGCCACGACAGAGGGAAACCTGGAAACAACCACCGACCGGGTCGAAATCTGGGAAGCGCCCTGAAGTCGATCCCTGGTTTCGAAAGAAACTCCTTCCCACCCCACCCCGAAGACCAAAACGGTCCAACGGCCGGAGCGTCCGACACCGCCACGGACGCGGTCCAGCCGCTCCTACTCCACCAGGATCATCGGTGCACCGGGCTGGATGCGGGAGGCCTCACGCGGAGCTGAACGGCGCACCCGGAAAAACTGACCGTCTCCAATGAGCGCCGGACTGAAGGGTGAAACCGCGGCAGGCACGGGCGTCCAAGGTCCCTCCGGGCTGAACGAAGTCTCAAGTTCATCGCCCTCCGTCCAATGAAGCACCGGACCAACCGTCGGTGCGTTCGGCCGGGTATTCGGCCTGGGAGGCGGACAAACCACCGTCACCCGGAACGTGCATTTCACCTCGGGCGAGCCTTCGACATGGCATTCGACCTCGGTGACACCAGGCGGGAAGAGCGCGCCGGAGGCGGGCGAACAAACGACCGGCACAAGACTCTCGCAGGGCGTCCGGGCAATCACCTGGAACGCCACGCGGGCACCCGCCCCCTTGTTGCACAGGACCGTGAAATCCTTGGGACACACAATCGTCGGCTTGCTCTCGTCGACAACCGTCATCAGCACCGTGCAGGTCGCTTCGTTCTGCGAAGAATCCAAAACCGTGAGGGTAATCGGCCACACACCGACTCCAAGCTGGGTTCCGGGCTGCGGAGATTGCTGGATCGCCCGCGCGGTTGGGAATCCACAGTTGTCAGCCAACACCACGAACTTGCTGAGATCGGGCACCGGAGCCGTGCACCGGATCGCTCCCGTGGTGCCGTTCGGATTCACCCCACCCACGGCGACCGTGAAGTCCGGCGGACATTCGAGAGTCGGAGGCGTGATGTCCCCGAACCGCATGCCCCCCGGCCATCCGTAGGATTCGTAGCGGCCAAAACCATAGACCATCGAGCTGAAGGCCTGCGGGGCCGCGATCACGTGCTGTCCCTGCGACACCGGAATCCTGGCGAAGGAACTGCCTGTGACCCCGATGGCCGTGAAAGAAGCCGCCGGCACCGCCACACCATCCACGGTCAGGCTTCCGGCCATGGCGGAGGGACCAATCACATGAACGAAATGGTTGCTGTACGTGTTCAGCCCGGTGCAGATCCAATGCTGGTTCGTGGCAAACGCCACGGGAGGCACCGCGATCATGAAGGGATCCGCGTTCTTCACGTCGTCATGGTCCGAACTGTTCGCGAACTGCGTCACGTGAACCGGTCGCGTGGAATCAATGCGGGCCGCCGTGGTCAACGTACGCGTGAGAACCTCGCCGCGGTCGATCGTTCCCAGGTTCAACGCCCCGATCGTCACCGTCGTATTGTCGCGCGCCGCCACGATCCGAACCGTGTCCCCCGCCGACCGGGTGGCCAGCGGCGCCAGGAAATGAACCTTGCCCCAGGCCGTCACCGGAAGCAGCTGCTCCACCAGGTAGTCGCAGTACATCTTGCTCGGCGAATTGACGTTCGCGCACTGGTGCCCGCCGAACACTGCAACCGGCTTGTTGGAGAAGATCTCGGTGCCCGTCAGATCCGCCGTGGCATCCTCGGGATCCCGCAACTGATAAACCTGTCCCTCCTTCATCAGAACCACGAACGGCTCACCCTTCGGATGCCCCAGCACATTCCGCGACGGCACCACCGTGACCTCCGTCTCATCCTCCGTCGCCACCACCGCAAACTGGGTTCCATTCAGGGCGCTCACGCCGTCATGGACGTTCGGATACCCAACCACGAGGTACTCACGCCCCAGCGTGTCGACCGGCAACCCGAGAAAACCGTCGGCACTGTACGGAATCCGACTCAACCCATACACCGCCACCTCCGCACTCGCGGTGACATGAATGCCCCGGTTGCGAACCACATCCACGTCATCCCCCATCGTCGCCCCATCCGGCAGGACAACCTCCACCGACCGGCTCGCGGGAATCGTGAAATCCTTGCTGTACCGCAATCCGGGAACACCAACCTTCCCGGTCGTGCCCGGCGGACCGGTGATGCAGAGATTCAACCGGAGCTGCGACGCCGTCCCCGGCACGTAGTTCCCCGGGAAGGCCAGCCAGAAATCAGTCCCCAGATAATCGGCATCGCACGGTCCGCTCGAAACCACCGACACCCGGTAGTCCTCCACCTCGCCGTCCTGCGCCTGCCCCACCGGCCCCAACTTCCCCTGTCTGCTCAGCCTGAACCTCGCAAAAGTCGCCCCGCCCTTGGCACTGGACGGCACCGTGAAAGTCAGCGCATTGGCACCCCCGGCCACCACCACACTTTCCAGAACCTGCTCCCCTGGATCATTCCACGACCGGTTCTGGTTGAAATCAACCCAGGCATCAAGCCGCCCGGTCTGGGAAGCGGTCACCACCAGCCGCGCAGTCTGACCCGCCACCAACGGACCGACAAACTCCACGCCATCCTCGTCGTCGAACGTCCCCGGATTCGCATCGTCCCCGGTCGCATCCGCGTTGGGCTGCCCATTCGCTTCGGCATCAATGCCCTTGCCCAGGAAAAAGTCCTTCACGACGACATGCCGCGCGCCATTGCGCTGAAGCGTGGTGGGATACCCCACCGGCACCGCCGAAAAACCCGGGGCCCCTTCCGGCGCATCCCCGAAGTCCAATTCCTGCGTCACCGTGCCAAGCGTGATCCTGTAGTCCTCCACTTCGCCGTCGGGAATCGCCGTCGGCGAACCCAGGTCATCCGGCGTCTCAACCCCGTTACGGCTCAATCGGAACCGGGCAAAGGTGTCCCCAGCCAACGCCGACGCCGGGACGTTCACAACAATCGAATTCGCACCCGGCAACAGCGGAAACCGGTTGATTGCACGCTCGCCCGCCTCGAATCCGCCTGCGCGATTGAAATCAAACCAGGCATCCAAAATCCCCGCGGCCGATGCGGTCACCACCACCGACGCCGTCTGACCGGGGACCAGGACCGACGGAAGGACCACACCATCCTCGTCGTCGAAATTCGAGGGGACCGCATCGTCCCCCAGGGCATCCGGTGAAGGTTGGCCGTCGGCTTCACCATCCACGCCTTTGCCCAGAAAGAAACCCTGGACGATCCGGTGGCGCGGACCTTTGCTCGCCAGCTTGGTGTGATAAAGAACGGCGACGCTCGACTCCGGGGCATCCCCGAAGTCCAACTGCTGAACCGCCAGCGAGGCGGCCGGAGTGGTGAGGCTCCCGGCTGAATTGCTCACCTTCACGCTGTAGGCACCCGCCTGATCCGCACGGACACTGCGGAGAACCAGGGTCTGTTCCGTCGCCCCCTTGATCTCCTGGCCGTTGAGATACCACTGGAATGCCAGAGGGGACGTGCCGGTCGTCGCCACCGTAAACACCGCCGTATCCCCCTCGACCACGGCCAACGGCTGCGGCGGCGTCACCACCTTGGGCGCCTCCACGGACGCCGTCACCGTGACGACAAAACTGTCGCTCGCTTCCAGGAGACCGTCACTGACCGTGACGCGGAGGGTCGAGGATCCCGAGGAATTGCCGGCGGGAGTAACGGTCACGCTCCGGTTGTTGCCGGCGCCCCCGAACACGATGGCCGTGGTAGGCACAAGGGTCGTATCCGATGAAGTCGCCCTCAGGATGAGTTGCGAAACCGGCGAATCCGGGTCGTCCACCAGGAACCCGATCGCTCCGGTGCTGCCTCCACCCTGCACCCCCTGGTTGGCTATGTCGGAAATGGTCGGCGGATCATTGACCGGGCTCACGGTCAGATTGAACTGCTCCGAAACCGAGATCGATCCGTCGCTCACGGTCACCGTGATCAAGGACGTCCCGGCCTGGTTCAAAGCCGGAGTCACCGTCAGCGTCCGGCCCGCACCACTGCCTCCCAGCAACAAATTCCCGTTGGGCACCAGAATCGTGTTGGCCGACACCGCCGTCACCGTCAGGGCTCCCGCGTCGTTGTCGATGTCCCCCACCGAAAAAGCAATGGGGCCCGTCGAGGTGTCCTCAGACACCGTCCGATCGGCGATGTCCGCGATCGTGGGACCATCATTGACCGGGCTCACCGTGAGCGTGAACTGGTCCGAGGCCGTCAACACACCGTCACTCACCGTCACCGCGATCAGGGCCGAACCGGTCTGGTTCCCGGCTGGAGTCACCGTCAAAGTCCGATTCGCCCCACTCCCACCCAGCACCAGACTTCCATTGGGAACCAACCCGGGATTCCCCGAAGTCGCCGTCACAATCAGAGTGCTCGCGGCATCGTCCGGATCAGCCACCGTGAACGGAATCAACCCCGTCGACGTGTCCTCGGCAACCGCGCGATCCGCGATGTTGGAGAGGGTCGGCCCGTCGTTCCCCGCACTGACCGTCAGGGTGAAGCGATCGGAAACCGAAGCCGATCCGTCGCTCACGGTCACCGTGATCACGGCAGACCCGGTTTGGTCTGCCGCCGGGGTGACGGTAAGCGTCCGGCTCGCCCCACTTCCACCCAGCACAAGATTGCCGTTCGGCACAACCGTCGGGTTCGCGGACGTGGCTGTGACGATCAACACGCCCACCTCGTTATCGATGTCCCCAATCGTGAAAGAGATCGGCCCGGTCGAAGTGTCCTCTCCCACCGAACGATCGGGAATGTCGGAGAGAGTCGGTGCGTCATTCACCGCGTTGACGGTCAGCGTGAACTGATCCGACGCCGTCGCCGTCCCGTCACTCACCGTCACGGTGATCACCGCCGACCCCGCCTGGTTCCCAGCCGGGGTCACCGTCAGCGTCCGGCTGCCTCCCACACCACTCAGCACAAGGTTCGCACTGGGCACGAGTGCCGTGTTCCCGGAACTCACCGTCACCGCCAGGGCCCCCACGTCGTTGTCGGGATCCGCCACCGTGAACGCGATGGGGCCTGTCGACGCATCCTCGTTCACCGACTGGTTCGCGATGTCTGAAATACTCGGACCATCGTTCACCGCCACCACCGTCAGGGTGAATTGATCCGACGCGCTCGAAGTCCCGTCGCTGACCGTCAC
>CAYZAE010000042.1:0-41991 GCA_964476125.1 uncultured Verrucomicrobiota bacterium
GGGGGGGGGGGGGGGGGGGGGGGGGGGGGGGGGGGGGGGGGGGGGGAGGGGAGGGCCTGTGGAGTGCGGCGGCCCTCCGCCGCTTTGGAACAACGGGGGGTAGGAGAGAAGGCGGGCGAAGGGCGAGAGGGCGGAGGCGAGTTTGCGGTCCTACGGGAAAGCGGCAGGGGGCTGCCGCAGTCCAAAGACCTGTCCCCCTATGGAGTGCAGCGGCCCTCCGCCGCTTTGGAGGAACGGTCGGAGCGAGGCCGTGCGTCGGGTGCCCGGAAGGAGGCGGGTTTGCGGTCTTACGGGAAAGCGGCAGGGGGCTGCCGCGCTCCAAACGGGATGTTATCGCACTAGCAGCCCGCGGCGCTTGAGCTGATCGAGTGCGGTCGGAAAGTCTCCGCGCACACTGCGCCAGAGATCCGCCTCGGCAGGCGCGGCACCCGCAGCGAGGGCGTCGAGCTCCGCAATCAACTGGGCGCTGGATCGGGTGCCGTCGGCGTGCGCGATGATTTCGCGGCTCCAGCGGTCGTCGAGTCGGACGCTCTGGTGGTAGCAGTTGGTGACCAGGGCATCGCCGGCCGCCTGGACCCGGGCGAGGGGGAAGGCCAGGGGATGGTCGGAGAGACCCGGGCAGGGATTCGGGGTGGCGCCGTGAATCGTGGCAACGCGCGGGGTGCAGGCTTCGATGAGGAAGCGCGTCAGGGAATCGGGACTTTCGCGGGTCCAGAGATCCCCCGCCCCCAGGGCTTCACAGCGTTCCCCGACATGCCGGGCGATTTCGGAAAAGGCGACGCGGCCCGGGGCATGGTTGGCGAGGAACTGGAGCGCGATCTTGCCCGGGAAAAAATCCGTCTCGAGCCGCAGTCCGCCGGGCCGCTCGAAAACCGCGACCGCCCCGCGCTCGGCTACTTTTTCAGGCTGCTGGACCCGGCCCTGGGACGAGAACCAGCAGTCCCTGGCGCGGTCGATCTGGAGTTCCGGCGCAACCGGCAGGTTCGCATGGCAAAGGATGGTGTGGCGAAAGCGGCGGCCGACGACGAAGTCGAGGTACTGCTGTTGTTCGATGCGGTCGGAGGACAACGCGGCAACGATCTGGCGGGTGCGATCGGGGAGGTTGAGCAGGACCAGTTCCGCGGGGTCGGCGTCGGCGACGAACTGAAGCCGGCTCGCCTTCGCCTGAGCCATGAATTCGTGGAAATAGAGCGGGGCGTAGTGGTCGGCGAGATCGTCGTGGAAGAAGAAGCCCGGATCCTTGGCCTGGGCCGTGGCCAATTCGTGGCGGAACGCCACCCGGACGTCATCGTTGTCGAGTGTCGAGGCACTCAGGAATTCCACCAGGGCACGGGCTTCGGTGAGGCGTTCCTCCGGATCGGTGAGATCCCGGATGTGCCAGCGCAGCATCTGCCGGATTTCCTGCCGGACGCAGGCGCCAGGGAGGGCGTTGTAGCTGATGAGCGCGAGGCCGTTCGGGGCGAGATGATCCCGGCAGAGGGCGAGAATGCCGCGGCGCGCCTCCTCGGGAACCCACGCGTAAAGCCCGTGGGCCACGATGTAATCGAACTGGCCGGTCACGATTCCTGGCTGTGAGACATCCGCCTGGTTCAGTTCCACCCGTTCCAGACCGCAGGCGCGGGCCAGGGCGCGTCCGCGTTCGATGGCGGAGGCGGAGAGATCGAGACCGACGCAGCGGGCGTTGGGGAAGGCGGCGGCGACGGCCACGAGATTCAAGGCATCCCCGCATCCCAGCTCGAGAATCCGACTGTTCCCGACCGGCGCCGGCTGGAGTCCGTGCAGAAGCCCGAGTGCGGCGAGTCGTTCGGGGTGGATCTGGGGCTGGGGGCGGGTCGGGTAGGCGACGGCGTCGTAGGCGAAAGGGCGTGTTTCCATGCGGGAGCGGAGCGGGGAATGGCGCGGTGGAGGGCGTCGTCGACGGCGAAAAACGTATCGGGCTCGGGTCGGGGACGGCGAGGAGTTAGGGAAGCGGTGGGGGGCGAAGGGCGGGTGGTTAGGGGAGGGTGGGTTTCTAGTGAAATTGTTTAGTGGATCCTTGACTCCGAGGAGGGAACCGGAGTACGTCGGGGCTGATGAAAGCGAAACTGAGTCAACTGCTCGCGGTGGCGCCGCTGGCTCTGGCGGCCCTGACCCCGATGGCGGCGAAGGGGGCGGCGGTCGATTATTTTCTCAAGCTCGACGGCATCGAGGGGGAATCCACGGACAAGGCCCATTCCAAGGAGATCGTTCTGGATTCGTTTTCATTCGGCATGTCGCAGACCTTGTCCGCGCCGACGAGTACGGGCGGTGCATCCGTGGGCAAGGTGACCTTCTCCGACACGGCCATTACGGCGAAGATTTCGAAGGTTTCGCCCCAGCTTTATCTGAACGCGGCGGGCGGGACGAGGATCAAGTCCGCGCTGATTACGGTGCGGCGCCCGAACGATCGGTCCGGGGGTGATTTCTACACGGTGAAATTGGAGGACGTGCTGCTCACGAGCCTGAAGACCGGGGGAAATTCGGGGGACACCCCGACGGAGACGTTGACCATGAATTTCGGGAAGGTGATCTGGACCTACCGGCCGCAGAAGGCGGATGGATCGCTGGACACGCCGGTGACGAAGTTCTGGAGTCTGCGGGACGGCAAAGGCGGCTGAAAGGCCCATCCCATGCGCACTCGCTCAGGGGGGGAAGGCCGATGGGGAGTTCCCGCAACACGGTGGGGGCTTTGCCTTGGATTGCTTGCGGCGCGCGCCGATGCGGCGTCATGGACTGGATATCTGACCCTGGACGGGTTCCGGGGTGAAACCACCTTGCCGGTCGCTCCCGGGGGCATCGTGGTCCAGGGGTTCACCGAATCGCTGGGCGGGTCCTCCAACACGGTTCGCGTGGCGAGCACGCGGGCTTCCCTGCTGGCTTTTGCTCCTCTCCAAGTGGAGGGATTTGTTGAACAGACCTCGCCGGCACTGGCCTTGGCGCTTGCTCAAGGCTCCGACATTCCCAACGCCCAGTTGAAGTTGGTCCAGGCTAGCCGGGCTCAGACCGAGATGCTGGCCCTGAACATGACCGGCGTTAAGGTTGTCGCCCTGACCGTCGAGGGGCGTTCGGGAACGAATCCGAAGCAGAAGATGTCCCTCTCGTTCGGCGGACTGACGATCAACAGCGTGGTGGTGAAGCGCGCGGCTCCGGTGGCTGCGTTGGCTCGGACGCCTTCGACCTGGGACGTCCTCGGGGAACCGGTTGGCGGAACCAGGGCCTTTGCCCTGGCGGGCACGCCGTTTACCACGGAGGAATTGGAGGCCCAGGGTTGGTTCGGGAACAACCTGTTGGTGAATTCCGGGGCCGAGGCCAATGCGGGCGTTTGGAACGACGGCAGGAATGTTCCCCCGCTCGGCTGGGTCGCCTCCGGCGGGTTCGGGGCAGTGGGTTACGAAGGGTGGCACGGGTCGGCGGGTTCCGCGGACCATGGGAGAAATTTGTTCGTAATCGCTCCCGGGGAGTCCGGAGGAGCCGGCACTCAGGTGGTCGATCTCGAGGCGGTCGCTGCCGAAATCGATGCCGGACGGCTTCAGGCGGTTCTGTCCGGGTGGCTGGGCGGTTCGACGTCCGAGTCCGAGGCCGCGAAGTTGATGGCCCTTTTCCGCAATGCGACGGGTGAGACCACCGGGTCGGTGGAATTTTCGTCGACGGAAGCCGGGGCCGGTGCCGATTCGGAACCAGGCGCGCTGGTGCGTCAGGAACAGGAAGTTCTCGTGCCCGCCGGAACCCGGGTGGCGGAAGTCACTCTGGAATTGCGCCGGCAAACCCTCTCCGCGACGGGTGGTGTGGGGGACGATTTGAGTCTGGTGCTCGAGCGGGTGACGACAGCCTCGCCCGATCTGCCGGTGTCGATCCAGTACCTCCGTGCCGTGGGGACTTCGGAACAATCCCGGGTCCAGCTCTCCTGGTCGCCTCGGGCGGAGGGAGTGGTCGTGGAAAGTTCGGCTTCCGTGGACGGCCCGTGGCGGCGTGAAACGGTGGTGACGTTGCAGGACCAGGGACGCGAACATTTCGCCGTGCCCGCCTCCGATCTGGCCGAGTCCAAATTCTGGCGCGTTCGTGCTGCGTCGACGCGAAATCTCCGCTGACCGGCGAACCGGCGCGGGGCGGTTCAGAAGACGAACATGCCGGCAATGCCGGCGACGGCGGTGGCTCCCAGAACACCGACCAGCCGTCTTCGGAGCGCCGGGGAGCCCAGCGAAGCGCCCAGCGCGGCTTTGACGATCGAATTGCTGGCGCAGCCGGCCAGCAGGGCGGTGACAGCCAGCGATCCGTCGAGCGTGCGGTCCCGCGCGGACTCCGACAGCGACACCGCGATGGCATCCACGTCGGTCAATCCGCCGAAGGCACTGATGGCCACGATCCCGCGGTCGATGCCCAGTTCCCCGGCGGCGCGGAGCATGAGTTTTACGCCGGCATAGAGCAGGGCGAACTTCAGGGAGGTGGCGAAACTGAGGGGATTGGTGACGGCCGGGGCTTCGACGGTTTCGCGGGATTTGCGTCGGCCAATGGCCATCCATGCGGCAAAAGCGATCCCGGGGAAGGCCATCATCAGCAGGGCCGGGAGGAGACGACGGGCGAAGGCGAGGTCGATGGCGGCGGCCACGACCAGCACGCGGGCGAGCATGACGTTGCAGGCCAGCACGACGGCGAGTGTGCAGTTGTCGGAGTCCTCGGGGTTTTCGCGGCTGCGTCGGCTGAAGGCGAGGGTGGTGGCGGTGGAGGAGGCGAGACCGCCGACCAGACCGGTGAGGGTGATGCCGACCTGGGAACCGAGCAGACGCATGAGGATGTAGCCGAGGAACCCGATGCCGGAGATCAGCACCACCATCAGCCAGGTGGAGTAGGGGTTGAATCCGCCGTAGGGGCCGAGGTTCCGATTGGGCACCAGGGGCAGGATCAGTCCGGTGATGGCGACGAATTGGAGCGTGCTGCGGATGTCGTGGTTCGTGAACTTGCGGGTCCACTGGTGGATGGGTTGTTTCAACCCCAGCAGCAGCATGGTGAAGGCGGCGAGCAGCGCGGCGCCCTGACGTTCCTGCCAGACCACCAGGGCTCCGACGAAAAAGGTGCCCAGGGTCGCGGCGGGGGTGGTGTAGCCCGCGGGACGGTCGCCGGTTCGGATGAACTGCGTGGCCGCCATCGAGATCCCGATCACCCCCAGCGTCACCGCAAACGTCCCGGGAGAGTGGGTGTCCCCGACGAACGCCGCCACGCAGCCCAGCAGGGCCACCAGCGTGAAGGTCCGGACCCCGGCGAATTCGGGTTCCCGGGTGGACTCCTGCTGCACCTCCCATTGGCGGATGAGCCCGATGAGCGCGCCGAGGCAGGCGCTGAGGACCAGGGATTCGGTGGGTTCGCGCATGGGTTGGCTCCGGGCGAAGGTAGAGCGGGACCTTGGCGGCGAAAGGCTTAAAGACGCGAGCTCCCGCGCGTGTTCCTGCGCGTTGACACGACCCGGCCCGCGTTTACTTTCGCCGTCCGGCGTTCAAACCGCGTTCCGACTCCGTCCCATGAAATCCATTCTGTCCCTTTCCCCCCGATCCCTCGCTCCCATCCTGCTCGTCACCCGACTTGGGTTGGTGGGCTGGGGGGCTTCGGTGATTTCGGCCGAGGCCGCGGACTGGCCGCATTGGCGCGGTCCCCAGCGCAATGGCATCTCCGCGGAGACCGGTTGGAAATCCGACTTTTCCGCCGAAGGCCCGAAGGCGCTTTGGAAGGCGAATGTCGGTTTGGGTTTTGCCTCGGTGACGGTGGCGGAGGGGCGGGCGTACACGACCGGAAACAAGGACGACAAGGACACGGTGTACTGCCTGGATGCGGGGACTGGAAAGGAGGTGTGGCACCACACCTTCGAACATCCGGTGGACGCGAAGTATTACGAAGGCGGGACCAGTGCGTCGCCGACGGTGGATGGCAACCGGGTCTACACCCTGAGCAAGCGCGGGCATCTCCATGCCTTCGACGCTGCGACGGGTGCGGTGGCGTGGACCAAGAACATCGCGAAGGAAGTCGGGGCGAAGATGCCGACCTGGGGTTATGCCAGTTCGGTGCTGGTGGATGGCGATCGGTTGGTCCTGAACGTCGGGACGCACGGGCTGGCGGTATCGAAGGCCGACGGCGCCGTCGTGTGGAAGACCGGCACCGGGGAGTCCGGGTATGCCACCCCGCTGCCGTTCGAGCAGGACGGCCAGAAGTTGTACCTGGTTTTCGCGGCCAAAGAGCTGGTGGCCATCCGGGCGGACAACGGCCAGAAGGTGTGGTCCCACAAATGGGAGACCAGCTACGACGTCAATGCGGCGGATCCCGTCATCGTGGGGCCGAACCGGATTCTGGTGTCCTCGGGCTATGATCGTGGCGGCGCGTTGCTTGAGTTGAAGGGCGGCAAGCCGGTGGTGGTCTGGGAGAACAAAAACGTTCGCAGCATGCTCAATGCGGGTGTGCTGATCGGGGACCACCTGTATGCCATCGATGGCAAGAACGGGAAGGCGCAGCTCCGTTGCCTCGAAGTGGCGACCGGCAAGGTGACCTGGACCTTCAAGGACCCGAACCACGGGGCCTTGACGGCCGCGGATGGCAAGCTGCTGGTCATCGGGGAGAAGGGGGAACTCATCGTGGGCGAGGCGAAGCCCGAGGCGTTCAAGCCCATCGCCCGGGCGCAGGTTTCTGGAGGCAAGTTCTGGACGGTGCCGGTGTTGTCGGGGGGGCGTCTTTACATTCGCAACAGCGAGGGGTTGGTCACCTGTCTGGATCTGGCTTCGCGCTAGCCAGGACCGGGGCAACATCCGGGAACCCGGGGGATTTTTGGCGAGCCTGACCAGCGAACGCATTCTGCTCTGGCCCCTGTTCCTCGGAGCGGGGTGGGTGGCCGGGTTCGTCGATTCCATTGCCGGCGGGGGCGGATTGATCACGGTGCCGGTCCTCCTGGGAACGGGCCTGCCTCCGGCCGAGGCCCTGGCCACGAATAAGCTTCAGTCGACTTTCGGCTCGGGCAGTGCGGCCTGGCAGTATCGTCGGGCGAACCTGGTCTCCTGGAAGGAGGCGTGGGTGGGGGTGATGGCGACGGCCCTGGGGGCGCTGGGCGGGGTGCTGGCGGTGAGCCGGCTGGATCCGGCCCTGCTGCGGAAGGCCATTCCGTTCTTCCTCATGGTGGCCATCCTGCTGGTCTGGCGCCGTCCGCAGCTGGGCAGTGTGGAGCGCACAGCGCGGGTGGGGCGGATCCCTTTCCAGTTGGGATTTGGCGTTCTTCTCGGGTTTTACGACGGCTTCTTTGGGCCGGGCACCGGGACCTTCTGGATGGTGGCGATCGTGATGCTCCTGGGCTTTGAGATGCTGCGGGCGACGGCGTGGACCAAGTGGATGAACTTCACGAGCAACGCGGTGGCGCTCGCCGCGTTCGCCTGCACGACGCGGTTCGACTGGGGGGCCGGGTTGTCGATGGGTGTGGGCCAGTGGCTCGGGGCCAGATCGGGGGCGCGGGTGGCGATGCGGGGCGGGTCGAAGCTGATCCGGCCGGTGTTCCTGGCGGTGGCGGTGGCGGCGACGACCAAGCTGTTTTACGACGGTTGGCTGCGTTGAGCGGGGGATGTGTCCGGGGAGCGCGGGACTTCTTCTTTTGCCTTGGCAGTCCTTCGCCGGGCGCGGTTGGCTGGCGGGGTGGTAGGAACGGTCATCAACGTGGCGGGCATCGTGGTCGGGGGCCTGATCGGGCTGTCCGCGAAACGGGACCTTTCCTCGCGCCACCAACTCTTTCTCAAGACCCTGCTGGGCGTGCTGGCGTTGTACACCGGGTTCCGGATGGTCTGGCTTTCGGTGGGGGGAACGCTGGGACGCACCCTGCTTCAGTTGCTGGCGGCCCTGTTGGCGCTGGTCATCGGTAATCAGATTGGCCGTCTTCTGGGGATTCAGAGGCAGGTCAACGAGCTGGGCCGGTACGCGCGCGAACGGTACACCCGGGCGCGTGAGTCGGGGCGCGGGGATTTCAGTGATGGATTCGTCACCTGCAGCATCCTGTTTTGCGTGGGGCCGCTGGCGATTCTGGGGGCGTTGCAGGAGGGGTTGCATCGGGATCCGCGGACCCTGGTGATCAAGGCGGTCATGGACGCCCTGGCGACGGTGGCGTTCGTGCGGGTGTTCGGGGGAGGGGCGATTTTGTCGGCGCTGCCCGTGCTGGCGTACCAGGGCACCCTGACCCTGCTGGCGCGGTGGCTTCGTCCGGTGCTGGAGAATCCGGCGTTGATCGATGGCGTGGGGGCGACCGGGGGGTTGTTGGTGGCGATGACCTCGCTGCTCATCCTGGAGGTGCACAAGGTTCGGTTGGGGGACTATCTGCCGGCCCTGATCCTTGCACCGCTGCTTCGGTTGTTTGTGCCGTAGGCCCCTTGTGGGACTGCCGGCGTGACTTTGGGACTGTCTTTGGTGAGACTGCGGGCGGTGCACGATTTTCGATATTCCGACGGCCAGCTGCTGTGCGAACAGGTTCCGATCCAGTCGCTGGTGGAGAAGTTTGGAACCCCGTTGTACGTCTATTCGACCCACACGCTGAGGGATCATTTCCGGAAGCTGGACGGGGCGTTGGAGCCCCTCGACCGGATGGTGTGTTTTGCGGTCAAAGCCAACTCGAACCTCGCGGTCCTGCGGACGCTGGCGAACGAGGGCGGGGGATTTGACATTGTCAGCGAGGGTGAGCTCCGGCGCGTGATCGCGGCCGGGGGCGATCCGCGGAAGTGCGTCTTTGCCGGCGTGGGCAAGACCGAGCGCGAGATCGAGTACGCCCTTCGCCAGGGCATTTACTCCTTCAACGTGGAGAGCGAACCCGAGTTGGAACGTATTGACCGGGTTGCGGGGAAGCTGGGGAAGGTCGCGCCGTTCGCGGTGCGGGTGAACCCGAACGTGGATGCGGGGACCCATGCGAAGATCACCACGGGCACCTACGAGAACAAGTTCGGCATCGCGTTCGAGGGGATCGAGAAGGTCTACAAGCGGGCGGCGCGGCTCAAGCACGTGAAGGCCCGTGGGCTGCAGATGCACATCGGATCGCAGCTCACCGAATCGAAACCGTTCCGTCTGGCGGTGGAGAAGGTGGTGCCGCTGGTGAAGAGCCTGCAGGCCCGGTACGATCTTGAGTTCTTCAGCATCGGGGGCGGCATCGGGATCGTGTACGACCCGGCGCTGGCCAGCGGCGATCCGGCGTGGTGGTCGGACTCCCCCAAGGCGCGGCGTATCCTCACTCCTGCCACCTATGCGGCCACGCTCCAGCCGCTCCTGCGGCCGCTCGGATTGCGGATCCTGCTCGAGCCCGGCCGGTTCATCGTCGGCAATGCCGGCGCCCTGGTGACCCGGGTGGAGTTCGTCAAGCGGACCGGCCGGAAGAACTTCGTGATCGTGGATGCCGCGATGAACGACCTGATCCGCCCGGCGTTTTATGATGCCTACCACGAGATCGTGCCCCTGCGGCGCCGTGGTGGCGCGACCGTTTCGTCGGATGTCGTGGGGCCCATCTGTGAAAGCGGTGATTTCTTCGCCAAGGACCGTCCGCTTCCGAAGGTGGGGGAGGGCGACCATCTGGCCCTGCTGAGCGCGGGGGCCTATGGCGCGGTGATGAGTTCCAATTACAATTCCCGGGCGCTGGTGGCCGAGGTGCTGGTGGACGGCGATCGTTTCGCCCTGGTGCGCGAGCGGCAGAAGCTCGAGGACATCTGGGCCCATGAGAAGGTGCCTGGCTGGCTCAAGAAGCGTGGTTGAACCGAAACCCCGGTCGCGCGGCGCAGTCCAAATCCCGACATGAACATTGTTTCGAAACCATCCGGAGTCCGGGCCCCGGTCTGGCGTGGTATCCCTCGCCGTGGCGCGGGGTGGGTGCTGGCGGTGGCGCTGGCCGTGTCGTGGGCGGGCCCCGGTCGGCCGGTGGCCGGGGCGGCCTCCGCGCCGACGCCTGAATCCGGTCTGCGGGTCGTGGATCGGGAGGTGCCTGAGGGTGTGGAACTGGCGGTGGTGAGCACCCAGGTGGCGCCCGTGACCCTGAGCATCACCGTGGCCGGCAAGAATGCGGCGCCGGATCGGGAGATGCCGGTGGTGGTGAGTTCTCCGGGCCCCGGCAAGTACCCGTTCGTGATTCTCAAGCCGGTGCAGGAGGACCAGTCGTTCAGCTGGAAGGTGAAATACGACTGGCGCTTTGGCCAGGTGGCGGCGACGCATGATCCCAAGCTGGTGTACGCCCTGCCGTTCAAGTCGGGGCAGTCGTTCGTCATCGGCCAGGGGTTTCACGGCACGTTCACGCATTCGGGCAATGACGAGTTCGCCGTGGATTTCGACCTGCCCATCGGGACCGAGGTGCTGGCGGCCCGGAGCGGCACGGTGGTGCTGGTGGTCGACAAATTCGACCGGGGCGGTCCCGATCTTTCGCTCCGCGAAAAGGCCAACTACGTCCTGGTCCGTCACGACGACGGCACGCTGGGCGAATACGTCCATCTCAAGCGTGACGGGGCCCGGGTCAAGCCGGGTCAGGGGGTGCGGGTGGGCGACCTCATCGGGCTCTCCGGTGATGTTGGCTATTCGCGCGGGGCGCATCTGCATTTCGCGGTTTTCCGGGCGGTGAACGGCATCGACCGGGAGACGTTTCCGATGCGCTTCAAGGCACGCGAAGGCGAGGCGATCGAACCCGTGGAAGGCGCCCGTCTGACCGCTCCCTGAATCCGGGAGACCCGCGGAACGACGGGGGTTCGGGGGCCTGGCGGGTGGATTCGCGGGCTGGGCAGGGCGCATTTCCGGAGCTGCCGGGCGAACAATCGCTTTGCGGCCGGGGGCGGAGTTTGAGAAAACAAACGGGATGCAACGCCGCCCCGCCTCCCTTGCCGCACTCCTGTCCGTGCGTCTGGTCGCCGTTCTGCTGATGGAAGTGGCCGCCGGAATGGCGGTTCGCGCCGAGTTGTTTCCGGATTCGAACCTCGAAGCCGCCGTGCGGCGCCAGGTTTTCTCGAAGCGCGAGACCACCGAGCCCCTGGTGGAAGCCGACGTGGTCAATATTTCGACCGTCGACGCCAAGAACCGCGGGATCACGAATCTGGCGGGACTCGAAAAGTGCCGGAGTCTGGCGATGCTCGAAATCTCCGGGAACCGGATCACGGATCTTTCGCCGTTGTCCGGACTGACCCGGTTGCAATTCCTGGATGCGCAGAGCAACCGGATCGAGAACCTCAAACCCCTCGCGACCGTCACCGCGCTGCAATACCTCCAGCTGGCACGGAACCAGGTCCAGGCGGTGAACGATCTTGCCGCGCTGACCAATCTCTCGGCGCTTTATCTGACGGGCAACCGGGTGGAGGACATCACGCCGCTGACCGATCTGCGCCGGTTGGCGTCCCTGTACGTCGATGACAACCGTCTGCGGAGCATCGACGGCGTCGGCAAGCTGCGCGGGCTTTCCAGCCTTTCCGTGAGCGGCAACCGGATCTCGGATCTGCGGCCGCTGGCGGGACTCGACAGCCTGCAATTGTTGTTTCTCGAGCGGAATCGCATTCAGGACCTGGCCTTTCTGATCGAGTGGGCGAAGGGCGACAAGGAACAGCGCTTCGCGCCCTTCCTCCGTCTCTACCTGGATGGCAACCCGCTCGGCTCGACCGCCCGGAAATCACAGCTCGACGAGTTGCGGAAGATGGGGGTCCGACTGAACCACGCTCCGTAGGAAACCTCCGTGACGTCCGGTCGCTCCCCGGTTTCTGCCACTGCCCTCGGGCGATTGCCTGGCAGGGGCGGGATGGGGTGCGGCGGCGGTTCGGCCGAATCCGAAGGGCCGCTTTCGCCATGACCCCCCACGGCAAAGGCATCCGGGCGGCCATGCTCGGGGTGCTGGTCAACCTGGGGCTGGCCGTTCTCAAGATCGGCGCCGGGGTGCTCGGGAATTCCTATGCACTGATCGCCGACGGCATTGAATCCACGGCGGATATTCTCAGTTCCTTCGTGGTGATGGGTGGCATGCACATCTCGTCGTTGCCTCCCGATGACGAGCATCCATACGGCCATGGCAAGGCGGAACCCCTGGCGGGCGTGGTGGTGTCGACGCTCCTGCTGCTCGCCGCGGCATGGATCGCGCTGGGCAGTGTGCGGGAGATCCTCACGCCGCATCATGCCCCGGCCTGGTTCACCCTCCCGGTCCTGGCGCTGGTGGTGGCGGCGAAGGAGTTGTTGTCGCGGTATGTGCTGAAGGTGGGGGAGGACCTGGGCAGCACCGCGGTGCGGGGGGATGCGTGGCATCACCGGTCCGATGCCCTGACCTCGGCGGCGGCTTTTCTCGGGATTGGAATTGCCCTGGTGGGCGGAGAGGGATTCGAGCCAGCCGATGACTGGGCGGCCCTGGTCGCGTGCGCGGTGATCACCTTCAATGGCGTCCGCCTCCTGCGGGAATCCGTGAACGATCTGATGGACAGTTCCGTGGACCCGTCGCTGGTGGATCGCATCCGGCGGATCTCGTCCGAGGTGGAGGGCGTGGTGGCCATTGAGAAGTGCCGGGTTCGACGGATCGGACTCGAACTGTCCATGGACATCCATGTCACGGTGGATGGCAGTGCGAGTGTGCGTCGGGGTCACGAAATCGCCCATGCCGTGAAGGACCGGCTGAAGGCCTCGAATTCGCGCATCGCGGATGTCCTGGTGCACGTCGAGCCGGACGATCTGTTGAAGCGCCCGTGAGGGGCGAAGACCTCGGCGCGGACTGCGCGACGGCGTTCGCGGAGCGGCCGCCCGACCGGAACCGGGTCGGAGCCGGGGAGGGCGGGCGGCGGTCCGGGAGGGGACCCCCTGACGAATCACTCGGTGGGGGGCTGGATAAAGTCGTGTTCCTGCTGCCGGACGACCAGCACGGGGCAGGGGGCGTAGCGGACGACCTGTTCGGCGATGCTGCCCATGAGCACGTGTTTCAGACCGGTGTAGCCGTGGGTGGAGATGACGAGCAGATCGGTGGCCATCTCTCCGGCCACCTCGGCGATGACCTTGGCGGGGCTGCCTTCACGGAGGATGCTGGTCACCTCGTGTCCGGCCGATCTGGTGTCGGCCACCAGCCGGTCGAGTTCCTTGAGCGCCCCGGACCGCATCTCGCGCTCCAGGGCGGAGAAGTCGATGGCTCCCAGTTCCCCGTAGGCGTAGTTCACCTGGATGACGTGGAGGAACGCGACGGAGGCGCCACACTGCTTGGCGAACGCCAGCGCGTAAGCCACGGACTTCCTCGAGTTGGCAGAAAAATCGACGGGAACGAGGATCCGTCGGATCCGCCCGAGTTCCGAACTCTGTTCCGCCCGTTCGATGAGCGGGTTGTCTGTCTTTTTCAGTTCCACCAGCACATTGCCCGATTTCGTGGGTTTGACTTTCATGGACAATCTCCGGTTGAGGCTCCGGTCGTAGCGTCGGTCCGGGGTTGGATGGCGGCAATGGATTAGTGGCGGGGAAGATCGGGGTGGGCGCATCTCCGAGTTGTGGGGTGGGGTGGGGTGGGGTAGGGCGAAGTGCGCTTTGCATCCCGAAGTGGTTGGTGGCGGTGGTCGCGTTGCGACAACCCCTGGGAGCGCCGGCGTCCCGCCGGCCTGTTCGTCCGAGTGCGCTGGCATCCCGTCGACTTGCACCAGCCAACCAGCGAGACGCCGGCGTTCCCACAGGGTTCATTCTTCCCTCGATCTCCAGGCGCCGCTGGACGCGGCGCTACTCGCCGCAGCGCGACGAGTTCCACCACCAGCAAACTGCGGAGCCGCCGCGAATTGCCTTGGCTGGATGCGGGGGCTTGCCTTGGGGCGCGGGGTGCTGCTTTCTCAGGCCATGCGAATGACGATTTCCGGGATGCTCGCCATGGTGGCGGTGTCCGTCGTCCTCACTGCCTGTGTGACTTCCTCCCAGCCTCGTGGATCCGCCGCCCCGGTCGCCGACCGGCATCCTGTCATTCGGGAGCTCTCCGGAGACCGCTTCGTGGATGACTATTTCTGGCTTCGCCAGAAGACCAATCCGGCAGTGATCCAGTATCTTGAGGCGGAGAATGCGTACACGGCGGCGCGGACGCGACACACGGAGGCGCTGAGGGAGAAGCTTTACCGGGAGATGGTCGGGCGGATCCAGGAGACTGACCTGTCGGTGCCCTTCCGGAAGAACGGCTGGTTCTACTATTCACGGACCGAGCAGGGGCAGCAGTACCCGACCCACTGCCGCAAGCCGGTGTCCGGTTCCGGGGCGGAGGAGGTCCTGCTCGACGTGAACGAGCTGGCGAAGGGCCAGAAGTTCATGAGTGTCGGGTCGATGGATGTCAGTGATGACACCCGGCTGCTGGCCTATTCGACCGACAACACGGGGTTTCGCCAGTACCGGTTGCAGGTGAAGGAGCTGGGGACGGGCCGGATCCTGGAGGCTGCGGCGGAGCGGGTGACCAGCGTGGCGTGGGCGGCGGACAACCGGACCTTGTTTTACACGACGGAGGATCCGGTGACGAAACGGAGTGATCGCCTGTTCCGGCGGGAATTGGACGGGTCGGCGGAGCTGGTGCTGGAGGAGAAGGACGAGCGGTTCTCGCTGGGGGTGGGACGGACGCGGAGCGGGGATTATCTGATCTTGCGCGACGCCAGCCGGACCACGACGGAGATGCAGGTCCTTGACGCCCGGCAGCCGCGGGGTGCCTGGCGGATGATCGCGCCGCGGGAGCAGGATCACGAGTACGGCCTGGATCATCACGGGGACCAGTTTTTCATCTGGTCGAACAAGCCCGGTCGGAACTACGCGCTGTTTACGGTGCCGGTGGCGGACCCCGGCCCGGCGGGCTGGAAGGAGATCCTGCCGCATCGTGCGGACACCATGCTGGAGTCGGTGCTCTGCTTCGCAAACCACTACGTGGTGCACGAGCGGGTGGGGGGGCTGGTGCGGTTCACCGTGGTCCGGTTCGATGGCAGGCCTTCGCATGCCATGCAGTTCCCCGAAGCGGCCTATTCCGCCAATCCTGGAGCCAACGAGGAGTACGTGACGGACAAGTTCCGTTACGACTATTCGTCGCCTTCGACGCCGCCATCGGTGTTCGACCATGACCTGAACGTCGGGACCAGCGCCTTGTTGAAGCGGGAGCCGGTGCTGGGTGGGTATGACCCGGCGCAGTACCGGGTGGAACGGCGGGAGGCGACGGCCCGCGATGGCACGAAGATCCCGGTGTCCATTCTTTCACGGCACGATGCGCCCAGGGACGGATCCTCGCCGCTGCTGCTGCGGGGGTATGGGGCGTACGGCATACCCAGTGACGCCTCCTTTTCCAGTTCGGTCTTCAGCCTGGTGGACCGGGGCATGACGGTGGCGACGGCGCATATCCGCGGGGGTGGAGATCTGGGCAAGACCTGGCACGACGGGGGCCGCATGGCGAACAAGATGAATTCGTTCACCGACTTCATTGATTGCGCCGAGTTTCTCGTTGCGGAGCGTTACACGGACAAACCACGGCTGATCATCACCGGGGGCAGTGCGGGAGGCCTGCTGATGGGGGCGGTGACGAACCTGCGGCCGGATCTGTTCAAGGCGGTGGTGTCCTATGTGCCGTTCGTGGATGTCATCAACACCATGCTGGATGAGGACCTGCCGTTGACGGTCGAGGAGTTCGAGGAATGGGGGAATCCGAAGGTTCCGGACCAGTACCGCTGGCTGAGGAAGTATTGTCCCTACACGAATCTGGAGCCGAAGGCCTATCCGGCCCTCCTGGTGAAGACGTCGCTCAACGACAGCCAGGTCATGTATTGGGAGCCTGCCAAGTACGTGGCGCGCATGCGGGCGCTGAAGAAGGACGACCATCCGCTCCTGTTCCATTGCAACATGGACGCGGGCCATGGGGGGGCGTCGGGTCGGTACGATTACCTCAAGGAACGCGCGTTCGACTACGCGTTCATGCTGGACCAGGTGGGCCTTCGGGATTGAACCGCGGGCGTCCGGGATCTGAGGGCCTGTGGGCCTGGGGTCCCGGGGGTGCCTGCGGATTGTCCGAGGGTTGGTGATCAGGCCGGAGGCGAGGCCGGATCGGGAGGGTTTTCGGCGGGTCGTCGTTGCCGGTCGGAGGCTCGCAGCGTGACCAGTTTCCAGTCGCGGGCGACGTGGTCGAGGAGCACGGCGAGCCGGCATTGGAGGGCCCGGCCCTGGCGTTGGAGGAACCAGGCGATGAGCAACTGGGTGGCCACGGGGATCCAGGCACCGCGCCAGTTCACCTGGAACAGGCCGGCGATCAGGATCACGCCGGCAAGCGTGCCCCAGAAGAGGACCTGGGCGGTGAGGGTCCAGCGCCGGCGCAACCGCGCCCGCAGCGTCTGGCTGCCGTCGTGGTTGACTTCGGCGACGGTGGCCAGCGCGATGCTGGACCAGCGTGAACCGAACACCTCGAGATCGAAATCGCTCCAGCCGGCGTCCTCGCGAAACGGCCAGCAGTGGTTCCGGAGGGCGTCGACGATCTGGGCGATCCACTCGCTGCGGTCGCGCCATTGGGCCGACCAGAACGCCAGTTCCGAGGCGGAGGTTTCGCTGTAGTCGAGTGCGGTGGCGGCGAGCTGGTCGGTGGCGACGGGTTCCTCGGTTCGGAGCTCGAGCCGGACCCGGTAGCGGGCGGCGGAACGGACGAGGGGTTGGAGATGATGCAGCACGGCCACCAGGGGCCGGGACCACCAGCGCCGTCGGTCGCGGGGGATCACCACCCGGGTCGCCACCGTGACGCAGAAGAGCGGGGGAATCAGAAAGGCGGCGAGGGCCAGGGGCCACAACCACGGGGCCGAGAAGGTGAAGAGGACCAGGGGAATCGCGACCACCACATGGTATTCCAGGCTGGTCACCAGCGGGAGCAGTCCATCGGCTGCCGGGGTGTAAAGCGTCTGGAACATCGCCGTGGCGAACACACCCCGGTAGATCACGGGCCGATTCCAGGGCAGGGCGTGCTGTCCATTGCCCGCGATCCGTCCCTGCCACTGCGCCCCCCCGATGGCATTGAAGCGTTCGGGATGTTTCGTGACCAGGAGCGCCTCGGCCTCGCCGTAGCCGGCTTGTTGCCGGAGGTACCCCCGGATGCTGGATCGCCGGTGATGCCAGACAATGGCCGAAGGCGCGAATCCCAGCCGCCAGCCCTGGCGCAGGATGCGCCAGCAGACATCGACGTCGTCCCCGGCCCGATGGAACACGGGATCGAAGTTTCCGATGCCTTCGAGCGCCCACCGCCAGAAGGCCATGTTGCAACCCGGCAGATGCTCGGCGTAGCGGTCGTCCAGCATCACATGGGAGGGCCCTCCCGGGGACGCCATCACCGCGGCGGCCACCGGCGAATCGTCGGGCGGCAGCAGGTTCGGGCCGCCGATTCCCGCCGCGCGAAGCTCCAGGATCCCGATCACCAGGAACCTCAACCACTCCGGGTCCGCCCGGCAGTCGGCATCGGTGAAGGCGATCAAATCCCCGGTGGCCGCCCGGATGCCAAGATTGCGGGCGCAGGAGAGGCCCATGTTCACCGGATGACGCAGCGTGCGAATCTGCGGAAAATCGGCGGTGATGCGGGTCGTGTCGTCGGTGGATCCGTCATCGACGACGATGATTTCGTAGTCCGGATAATCGAGGTGGAGCAGGGAATTAAGGCAGTCGCGGAGGGTGTGGGCGGCGTTGTAGCTGGCCACCACGACGGAGACGCGCGGGAGGATGGAAGGGGAGGGCGGGGGATCGGCGAAGCGTTCGCGGACCGCGTCATAGGCGGGCTTGGGCTGGCGGTCCACGGTGGTGAGACCCATCTCCCAATCATCGATCCGGCGTCCCTCCCGGACCCAGTCGTCGGTGAACCCGAACACGATCGCCCCGGCGAGCCCCGCTTGCGAGGCGGTGGCGAGATTGTGGGAAACGATTTCGGCCTGCCGTGGGAGACCTTCGCGCCGGCTGTCGGCGCCGCATTCCCCGAGCAGCAGCGGTTTCCCTTCCGCGATGGATTGGAGCCGGGCGAGATAATCGGCGAGCGCCCTGGCCTCATGCAGGAAGACGTTGAAGGTGACGAAGTCGAGGTGCCGGGGCTGGAGGAACTCGGTGGTGGGGAAACTGGCGTAGGTGCAGAGGCAGTGGGGATCGATCTCGTGCGCGGCGAACACCAGTTCGTCGAGGAACGACCCGACCCGGGAGGCTCCCGACCAGCGGAGCAGATCGGCGGGAATCTCGTTGGCCAGCGTGACGGCGAAGATCGAGGGGTGTCCCGCCAGCCGCCGGATGGCCGTGATGACCGCGGTGCGCGCCTCGCGGCGGCTGCCCCGGCTATCCAGGAAACACGAGTGCGATGCCCAGGGAATCCCCACCATCAGCCGGAGCCCGTGCTCCGCGCAAAGGTCCATCAGCCAGGGGGGCGGCAGGTGATAAATCCGCAGGACGTTGGCGCCCAGACGCCGCACCAGCTCAAGATCCTGAACCACCCGGGCCGGTTCAGGAAAAGGATCGCCGGCCTTGTTCGGACCGAAGGAACCGTACGTGACTCCGCGAACCCGGAACCGGGATTCCCCGAGGCGAAAGAACTTGCCGTCGACGCGGACGCGATCGCGGCATGGGACCGGGTCGGTCATGCGGTGGGTTGGACGCGGAACGGAGCGTGCCTCATCAGGGGAATCTACGGCTGATTGGGCAGGAGCGCGCGCGCGGTTTCGCGGGCCCAGGCGTCGGCGGCCAGGATCTGTTCGAAATCAGGCTGCGCCACGTGGGGATGGCGCTCCAGGGTGTCCGCCACCAGCCGGGTGATGCCCGTGAAACTCAGACGCCGGTCGCAGAAGGCATCGACCGCCACCTCGTTGGCGGCGTTGAGTACGGCGGGCAGCGTGCCGCCGCGTTCGCCGGCCAGTCGCGCGAGGGCAAGGGAGGGGAATCGATCCACGTCAGGCTCCTCGAAGGTGAGCGAACCGATCTTCGCGAAATCCGTGGCCACCCGCGCGTTCGGCGCCCGGTCCGGGTAGGAGAGCGCGTACTGGATCGGCAGGCACATGTCGGGACTCGAAAGCTGGGCCAGGATCGAGCCGTCGATGAATTCCACCATGGAATGAACGACGCTCTGGGGGTGGACGATGACCTTGACGCGATCCATGCCGATGCCGAACAGCCATCGCGCCTCGATCATCTCCAGGCCCTTGTTGAAGAGCGTGGCGGAATCGATGGTGATCTTCCGTCCCATCACCCAGGACGGGTGCTTGAGCGCCTTCTCGACGGTGATGTGGGCGAATTCCTCCTTCGGCGTGCGACGGAACGGACCGCCGGAGGCGGTGAGCCAGAGGTTGCGGACCGACTCCGTGGGCTTGCCGTCGAGGCACTGAAAAATCGCCGAATGCTCGCTGTCGACGGCCAGAACCTTCACCCCCAGCCGGGCGGCCTCGCCCATCACCATTTCGCCGGCCATCACCAGGATTTCCTTGGAGGCCACGGCGATGTCCTTGCCGGCCTGGATGGCGGCCAGTGCGGGCTGGAGTCCGCCGGTGCCGACGATGGCGACGAGCACGATGTCGGCCTCGTCGAGGGTGGCGAGTTCCAGCAGGCCCTCGGGGCCGGTGAGTACGCGGATTTCCGGGGGCAGCGCGGCGCGGAGGGCGGGGGCCTTGGCGGGGTCATGGATGCAGACGGCGCGGGGCCGGTGGCGGAGGGCCTGCTCGATGAGCAGGTTGACATTGCTGCCGGCGGCCAGACCGACCAGTTGGACGCGATCGGGCAGGTCCTCGGCCACCTTGAGGGTGCTGGTGCCGATCGACCCGGTGCTGCCTAGTAGGACGACGCGCTTCATGGGCGGCGGAGATTGGCGGATCGGAGGGCCGAACGCCAGTGTCGGCGGGATTTCGATTTGCTCGGAACAGGGCCGTTGGTAGCGTTCGGCCGTTCCCAATCCGACATTCTGGTCACCGATCCCGAGCACGATTTATGAGCACTCCGGCAGCGAACAATTTCCCCAAGCTTCACAACGCGATGTGGCCCGGCCTGGTGGGCAAGGGCAGTCCGGGCGCGGAGCCGTTCATCGACCTCGACACCATGCTTGATCTCACGGCCAAGGCCGAAGTGAACGGCGTGAAGTTCGACGGCGTGGATCTGTTCCTGTACGACCCGCACATCTCCATCGACAGCTCCGATGACGACCTGAAGCGGTTGGCGGACAAAATCCGGTCGAAGGGATTCGTGGTTGGTTCCGTAGTGGCGCCCGTCTGGTTCGACGGCTCCGCGATGGGCGACGAGACGAAGCGCACCAACTGGGTGACGGCGGTGCGCAAGGCGTGCCGGATCGCCGAAAAGCTGACCGACCTCGGAGTCCGGCCGTACGGCATCGTGCGCATCGATTCCGCGGCGTCGGTGACGGACTGGGACAAGGATCCGAAGGGCAACACCAAGCTGATTGCGAAGACCTTCCGGGAAGGCGGCAAGGTGGCCAAGGATCACGGCCAGCGCCTGGCGGCCGAAGGCGAGATCTGCTGGGGTGGCATGCATTCCTGGAAGTACATGCTGGCCACCCTCGAGGAGACCGGGATGCCTCGGGTGGTCGGGTTCCAGGCGGACATGGCGCATACGCTGCTCTATCTGCTGGGCTACAACGCGGAGCAGCACCGGATCGTGCCCGACAAGTTCCGCTGGGAACCCGAGGCGTTCCACAAGGCCATGAAGAAGATGACCGCGGCGCTCCGGCCCTGGACCATCGATTTCCACGTGGCGCAGAACGACGCCACCGTGCGCGGCTCGGGCGATCACGAGAAGACCGGCAAGCACTGCCCGGTCACGGATCCCAACGGCAAACTCAATGTCCCGCGCGACGCCGGCTACTGGCTGCGTGACGACGCCGGCAAGGTCACCAAGAAGTTCCAGCACATCTGCTGGGACGGCTGCATGTTCCCGAACGAGGTGATGCACCGGCAGGAGACCTGGAACAACATCCTCGCCAGCATGATCCAGGTTCGCGAGAACCACGGCTGGAAAGCCTCTTAGCGTGGGTCGCAGGTCGTGTGTCGTGTGTCGTGCGCACGGCGGGAGGGCGGGCGGGTCACGGGGGTGATTCCGTGCGTCGGGAAAGGAGTCCATCATGGTCTCGATCAAGTCATTCGTGGTGCTGGGGGTGTCCCTGGTGTTGGGGCTGGGGTTGTTCGGTGTCCAGATCGGGCGCGCGGTGAAGATGGGGCGGGAGTTTGACCGTTACCTGGCGGTCAAGGGGCTGTCGGAGCGGGAGGTGAAAGCCACCCTGGCGCTCTGGCCCATCCGATTCTCCGTGGCGGCCGAGGAGCTTGGAGCCTTGAAGGCGGCCATGGAGCGGGATCGCGCCGTTGTGACCGGATATCTCCGGGAGAACGGCATTGCCGCCGAGGAAATCACGCAGGGACTGCCGGTGGTGAGCGATCGCGAGGATGAACGCATTCAGTCCGGCCGCCCAAATCTGGCCCGTTACCGCGCCGTGGTGACCCTGGTGGTTCGGAGCGCGAACGTGGATGTGGTGAAGAAGGCGATCCAGGGCGCGGACGGGTTGTTGGAGAAGGGAGTGACCCTGGCGGGGAACGAGTTCAGCGACCGCATCCAGTTCCTTTTCAACGCCGTGAATGAGGTGAAGCCCGGCATGATCGAGGAGGCGACGGCCAACGCCCGGCTCGCGGCGGAGAAGTTCGCCAAGGACTCCGGCAGCAAGGTGGGGCGGATCCGCAAGGCAACCCAGGGTGCAATGGAGATCGAGGATCGGGACGCAGCCTCTCCAGAGAAGAAGGTGCTGCGCGTGGTGACGACCGTGGATTTCTTCCTGGAGTAGCTCCTTTACGAAAAGCCCCCGCCATGGGGTGGCGGGGGCTGCGAGATCCGAGATCTGAGGATCGAGGGAGGCGCTCAGGCCTTCCAGATCATGTCCGCGACGGTGCGGTTCGCGGGGATGAACGGGAGAACGTGTTCCGTGTAGGGCGTGATGACGTCGAGCACGAAGGCGGTCTTGGCGTCCAGCATGCGCTGGAGCGCGGCGCGCAGGTCCTTGCGGTACACGACACGTTCGCAGGGCACGTTGAAGCTGTTGCAGACCTTGACGTAGTCGGGGTAGATCGACTGCCGATCGGCCGGGTTGCCGAGGTAGGTATGGCCGCGGTTGCCGCCGTAGAAGTTGTCCTCCCACTGCACCACCATGCCGAGGTGCTGGTTGTTGAGGATGATGGCCTTGGCGGCGATCTTCTCGACGTGCGCGGTGGCCAGTTCCTGGATGTTCATCAGGAACGAACCGTCACCATCGATGTCGACCACCTGCTTGTCCGGATGGGCGACCTTGACGCCGAGGGCGGCGGGGAATCCGTAGCCCATGGAGCCGAGACCGGCGGAGGAGATGAACTGCCGGGGATGGGAGTACTTGTACCACTGGCCGGCCCACATCTGGTGCTGGCCGACGCCGGTGGTGATGTAGGCCTCCCCGCCGGTCAGACGGTAGAGCTCCTCGATCACCATCTGCGGGAGGATGTGTTCCTCGCCGGTCTTGGCGAAGGGCTTGATGTGCGCGGAATCGATGATGTCGGCCTTGTCCGTGTACTGGAAAGGAGCCTTCTCCTTCCACTCGGCGATCTGGGTGTGCCAGGCATCGAATTTCTTTTGGATCCCGCCGCGCTTGGCGATGAGCTGGTTCAGCCGGAGCAGTGCGTCCTGGAGATCGCCGTGAACCGTCAGGTGGGCGCGCTTGTTCTTGTTGTGCTCCGAGGCATCGATGTCGATGTGCACGATCGTCGCGCCGCGCGCGAAGTCGGGGAAGCTTCCGGTCACGCGGTCATCGAAGCGCACGCCGAACGCGAGCAGCAGATCCGCGCCGTCCTTGAGCTTCACCATCGGTTCGGTGGGGGACTTGCGCTGGACGTATTCCCCGTTGACCGCCCAGTTGGCGAAGGCGGCGCCGTGCATGCCCAGCCAGCGGAGGGAGAGGTCGTGGGTCTCGGGGAAGCCGCCGATGCCCATCAGCGTGGTGGTGACCGGGATGCGGGCGGATTCGGCGAACTTGAGCAGTTCACGGGCTGCGCCGGAGGTGATCACGCCGCCGCCGGTGTAGAGCACCGGGCGCTCGGATTTCTCGATCAGCCCGATGATTTCATTGAGGGCGAGGTCGTCGGCGAAGATGTCGGGGGTGTAACCGCGGAGTTTGGCGCGGACTTCCTCCTCGGTGGGCCAGACGGGCTGGGTTTTGGCCTGCTGGACGTTTTTGGGGAAGTCGATGACCACCGGGCCGGGGCGTCCGCTTTGGGCGATGAAGAACGCCTCTTTGACGATCCGGGGGATGTCATTGACGTCGGTGACGAGGTAGGAGTGCTTCACGATCGGGAGGGTGACTCCGATCATGTCGGTTTCCTGGAAGGCACCGCGGCCTATCATCGCCTGCGGCACCTGGCCGGTGATGGCGACCAGCGGGCACGAGTCCATGTAGGCATCGGCGATGGCGGTGACCAGGTTGGTGGCGCCGGGGCCGGAGGTGGCCATGCACACGCCGGCCTTGCCGGTGGCGCGGGCGTAGCCCTCCGCAGCGAAGCTGCCGCCCTGTTCATGGCGGGGCAGGATGGTGCGGATCCTGGATTTGGTGAGGGACTGGTGCAGTTCCATCGAGGCGCCGCCGGGGTAGGCGAAGATGACCTCGACCCCCTCGCGTTCGAGGGCCTGGACGAAGATGTCGCGTCCGAACATTGCGGGCCCAACCTTCGCGGAAGCTCCGTTGCCTGCGACCGGGCTGGCGGAGGCGTTCTTGGTTGCGGACGCGGACGCGGGGGCGGCCTTCGGGGCCGCGGATCGTTTGCGGGCGGACTTGGATTTGCTGCTCATGGATTCGGGTGTTGGGGCCGGTCGGTTCGCGAGTAACAAAAAACCCACGACCGGTGCCGGCCGTGGGTTGCGGTTGCGAATCGAACTAGGCGCAACGCAAGCCTCCGGCCGAACCGGGTACCTCTACGAGTACCAGCGCGCGGGCGGACGGACGTTGCGATTGCACCAACATTGTCGAACAGGGTACGAAGGTTGGCCGCCCCCGGTCAAGGATTGGGACATCCGTTCGTCAGTCTGATTGCCCCTCCGCAGGAACAGCGGAAGGCGTGGAGCGAGTTCTGGTCAGAGGTGAAGAACGGCTTCCGGCTGCGACAAAACTCCCGTCGTTTGAGGGAAGGGAAGTCAGCCAGGGTCGAGGCCCGGCCACGGCAGATCCTGTGCGGGGGCGCGGCTTCGGTTCCCGCGGCTGCGAACCGACGGATGGGCAACGGTCAATCTACCCGGTCCAGGTCCTTGGCAAGGCGGAAGAGCCGGCTGTTCCCACTCTTGGCGGGATCCATCGTCCACACCCGCAGTCCACCAAGATCCTCCTCGGTGTCGACGGGTGCGGGGATCCAGCGGCCCTCGGTGTCGGTCATCTCAAGCCTCAGACCTTCGGATTCCCTGGTGCGGGCGTAGAGCGCAATCTGATCGCCGGGGGCCAGGAGAACTCCCAGCCGCGCTACGGTTTCCCCGGGGAGCGCCCCTCCGGCTTCCGTAGAAACCGCCGGGAACAGCGAGGCGAAGGGGTCGGCGTCGGAAGGAAGATGGCTGCTGGTGTTGTCTGCGCCGGGGTTGGGCAACTCGGGTTCCGCGGGGGCGGAGTGGCTGACGAGTGCGGAGCGCGAAGGGCTGGCCAGCGCGGCGCCGGGATCGGCAGCCGGGGTGATCAGGCGAAGTGCGGAAATTGGGGTGGTGATGTTGTTGCGGGCGAGAATCTGGTCGGTGGAATTCACGGACCGGTCGCGATTGATGTCGAACGCGAAGGTGATGGAGGCCGGGTTGATGCGAGTCTTCGGATTGTCCCGGATCCGCACCTCATCGGTGATATTCACATTGGCATCGACGTCTGCGTTGTTACCCGTTTCGCCGATGGCATTGCCGAAGTAGAAGACGTCGCGCGCGCCGAGTCCGGTGGTGAGGTTGGGAAGCACCCGGATCTCGAGCCACTTCTTGGTGATCGCGCCGGAGTCCCAGAGGAGGGTCACCCGATCGCTGCCGCCTGTGCCTGCCCCGTACCGGACCGCGACCGTGGTCGGTGCGGGCGCGGCTGTCCAGGAAGACGGCGTGGGGTTGTTGCCGACCTTGAACTGGAAGTCGGCGGCCGTGGGGGTTCCGCTCAGTTCGGTGACGTCGATCATCACCCCGTTGATGCCGCGCGAGAAGGAGGTGTAGTTGGCCAGGGTGGCCTTTGTGCCGGGCAACAGAGCGACTTTGTCGGGCGCGATGGCGTTGTCGTCGGCGGCGTTGGCGGCGGCGTTGCCCGAGTCCCATCCCGACTCGTTGTAGAAGATGTGTCGACCGCTGATCAGGGAAGGAAGCTGACCGACGAAGCCGGCGCGAATTTCGGTCTGGGTCGTGGAGGTGGCGGTCCCCCCGATTTCGCCGAGGGTGGAGTCGATGGAGTAATTCGCGCTGGAGGCGGAGCCGCCGCCGCTGTTGAGCGTTTCGACGGTGATCTGGTAGTTCGCGCTGGAGCGTCCGACGGCGAGGGCGGGGGTGGGGACGCTGGTGAGGGTGGCGAGAGCGAGCCAGGCGGGGAGGGCGGTAAGGACCCTGGACCCCGGTGCGGGCTGGCGCCGGGGCGTGGCGGTCACGGCTGCGGCGGAAAGACTCATGATGGGATAGGATTGTCCCGGGCCATGTCCCGGCACAAGCCCGGTTTTGCTGCCGTGCATTCCGAGGCGCATCCCCGCGTGTCGATGTTTGGTCGGGATCGGTGGGCCGAGGGCCGATCCTTTGGAGTGCTGCGACTTGTCGCAGCTTTCGATTCGCCGTCCCGGCCGTTCCTGATGTCGTAGCGTCCACCGACCCAGGCCGAGAGGGTTCGGCGAGCCTGCGGTTGCGACCTTGGGCGGGCACCGTTTTGGTTCTCTCTGCTTTCCTGCTGTGGCGCCGTGGCCTTAAGTTGCGTCGACGCGATGGACGACACCGAAGTGGAGCCCCAGGCGGAGAAGATGCCGGAACCCAAACCGGCGGTCTCCTGGCTTGCGGATTACCAGGGTGTGGAAGGGGTGTTTGACGAATTGGTGGGGCGGGGTCGAAAGCCGAGGCCTGCGTATCTTCCGTTGTTCCAGGAGTTGGACGGGTTCGATGGCGGGGAGTTGCGTCGGCGTGCGGACACGGCGCATCGGATCGTTCAGGAGCAGGGCATAGCCTACAACGTGTACGGCGATCCGCGGGGCATGGAACGGCCGTGGCAGCTGGATCCCATTCCCTTCGTCATTTCGGCGGAGGAATGGCGGACGATTGAGCGGGGATTGATCCAGCGGGTGACGGTGTTGAACCGGGTTTTGGCGGATTGCTACGGGGCCCAGGAGTTGGTGAGGACGGGCGTTTTGCCGCCGGCGCTGGTGTTCGGGCAGCCAGATTTCCTGCGGGCCTGCCATGGGATCCAGCCTCCCGGGGGTGTGTTCCTGCATCTTTATGCGGCGGACCTGGCGCGTTCGCCGGATGGCCGCTGGTGGGTGTTGTCGGATCGCACGCAGATTCCGACCGGGGCCGGGTACGCGCTGGCGAACCGGTTGGTGACCTCGCGGGTGCTGCCGGAGGCGTTTCGGGCGTGTCGCGTGCAGCGGCTGGCGTCGTTTTTCCGGGAATTCCGGTCCACGCTGGCGGCGCTTTCGCCGCGGCGGGTGGAGGATCCGCGGGTGGTTCTGCTGACGCCCGGGCCTTACAACGAGACGTATTTCGAGCAGGCCTGGATCGCGCGCTACCTGGGGTATCCGTTGGTGGAGGGGCAGGACCTGACGGTGCGCGACGACCGGGTTTTTCTGAAGACCCTGAGCGGGTTGGAGCCGGTCGATGTGATTTTCCGGCGGGTGGATGACGACTGGTGTGATCCGTTGGAGTTGAGAAATCATTCGACCCTGGGGGTGCCGGGGTTGGTGGAGGCGTTGCGGGCGGGGAACGTGGCGGTGGCCAACGCCCTGGGCAGCGGGCTGGTGCAGAGTCCGGCGCTGATGCCGTTCCTGCCGGGGTTGAGCCGGAGGTTGCTGGGGGAGGATTTGAAGATTCCGTCGCTGGCCACCTGGTGGTGCGGGCAGCCGAGTGAGAAGGAGCACGTGCTCAAGCATCTGGGTGAACTTCTCGTCAAGCCCGCGTTCCGGGGAGGTCCGGCGGGCCTGGAGCCGACGGGGGTGCCGGATGAGAAGGCTTTGGAGTCGTTGCGCCGCAAAATCCTGTTCGAGCCGCACCATTTTGTGGCGCAGGAGCGCATCCGGCTTTCCACGGCGCCGGCGTGGGATGGGGCGAAGATCGTGCCGCATCCGGTGGCGGTCCGGGTCTATCTGGTGGCGAGCGGGAGTGGTTATCTTGCGATGCCGGGGGGGTTGACGCGTGTTTCGCCGGATCCCGGGGCGCGGTTTGTCTCGATGCAGAGCGGGGGGTCGAGCAAGGACACCTGGGTGTTGGCGGACGGGCCCATCGATGAGGTCAGCCTGTTGCAGCCGTCGAACCAGGTGGTGGAGTTGCGGCGGGTGGGGAACAACCTGCCGAGCCGGTTGGCGGATAATTTCTACTGGTTGGGACGCTATTGTGAGCGGGCGGATGCGACGGCGCGGTTGCTGCGTTCGACGCTGGTGCGGTTCAGTCCGGAGAGCAGCGGGAGTTCGATGCCGTTGCTGGAGCCGCTGTTGAACTCCCTGGCGACGCAGGGTCAGTTGGCCAGCCTGACGGAGCGGCCCGAGTTGCGGACCAATCCGGAGCTGTTGGAGGCGGAGCTGCTGGCGGCGATTTTTGATGGGGAGCGCCGGGGAAGTTTGAGTCGGCTGGCGGGGCAGTTGCAGGGCCTGGCGATGCTGGTGCGGGACCGGACTTCGAACGACCTGTGGCGGGCGTTGAGCACGGTGGACGACCGGGTGACGCTGCCGCCGGGGAGTCCGGTGATTCTGGCGGGGGACGCGGTGGGTGTGCTGAGCCAGACCCTGTTGGGGCTGGCGGCTTTTCACGGGCTGGCGCGGGAGAACATGACGCGGGCGCAGGGATGGCGCTTCCTGGACATGGGGGTTCGGATCGAGCGGTGCATTTACCTGTCCACTTTCCTGGACCAGGCCCTCCGTTCGCCGGAGGCGGACAACCCGAGTTTGCTGGAGGCGGTGCTGGAGGTGGCCGACAACGCCATCACCTACCGGTCGCGTTACAATCTGCTGCCGAACCTGGCGGCGGTGTACGATCTGGTGCTCCTGGACGACACCAATCCGCGGTCGCTCCTTTTCCAGTTGAACCAGCTTGTGAAGCATTTCGAACGATTGCCGCGGGAGAAGCAGAGTGCGCTGCCAAGCCCCGCGTACCGGCTGCTCCTGGCGTGTCTGACCCAGCTTCGGCTGGCGGATCCCCGGGGGCTTCTGGCGTTGGACCGCCGGTGGCACGAGAGCGAGGTGGGGGAGGCGATCAAGAAGGTGCTGGAAGACCTGCCCAGGCTCTCGGACGCCATCGCCGTGAGCTACTTCGCGCATTCGGCGACCTCACGGGCCGCGGGTCCGTTGCCGCCATGAATTACCGTGTCCGCCACCGGACCGTGTACGAATACGGTGAACCGGTCACCGTGTCGCATCACGCCGCCCGCCTGAAGCCGAGGTTCACTTCGGGCCAGCAGCGGGACGAGTGGGCGCTCCGCATCCTTCCGGAGCCCGCGGTGCGTAAGATGCGCACCGACTACTTCGGGAACCGGGTCTGCTTCTTCAGCGTCCAGGAACTTCACCGGCGGCTGGAGATCGAGGCGGAGAGCTTCGTCCGGCTCGCGTTTCCGCCGTCCCCGGATCCCGACGCCAGTCCGGCGTGGGAGGAGGTGGCCTCGGCGCTCCGCCAACCGGCGACGCCGGAGACCCTGGAGGCCCTGCAATTCGTTTTCGAATCGCCGCATGTCCGGCCCTCGCGCGAACTTGCGGCCCTGGCGGCGCCGAGCTTCCCGGTGGGACGCCCGTTGCTGGCGGCGATGGTGGACCTGAACCATCGGATCCACGAGGAGTTCACCTTCGACGACAAGGCGACCACCGTGGCGACCCCCATCGCGACGGTGCTGGAGCAGAAGCGCGGGGTCTGCCAGGACTTCACCCATCTTGTCCTCGGCTGTCTCCGGTCGATGGGACTCGCGGCGCGCTATGTCAGCGGTTATCTCCGCACCTATCGCAGTCCGGGGCGGGCCGATCTGGTGGGGGCTGACGCCTCGCACGCGTGGCTCTCGGTGTTTTGTCCGGGCCATGGCTGGGTGGATTTCGACCCGACGAACGACCTGATGCCGCGGGATGAGCACATCACGGTGGCTTACGGCCGCGACTTCGCGGATGTCAGCCCGGTGAGCGGCATCATCACGGGGGGCGGGGAGCACGCGGTGCATGTGGCGGTGAGCGTCATTCCGGTGGCCGACGCGGATTGAGCGGAGGAGTTGCCCTCATGCGCCTCCAGATCCGCCACCGCACGACCTACCGGTATTCCTCCCCGGTCTCGGAGAACTACAACGAGGTCCGGCTCCAGCCCGTGTCCGATGCCGCGCAGGAGTGTCATCGGTTCGAGTTGGTGACCCAGCCGGCCGCGCGGGTTCAGCGTTACCACGATTTCCACCTCAACCTGGTGGACCACTTCTACATCACCGAGCCGCACGATTCCCTGGTCGTCGAGGCCCTCTCGGAAGTCACCACCTACGGTTTGGGAGCGAGGCTTTCGAACGTGGCATTTCCCCTGGATCGAATCGCCGAATGCCGGCGGATCGAGCGCTGTTTCGATTTCCTTGGCGCGAGCGAGTTCGTGACGCTGGACGTTAGCATCTGGCGCCTGGCCCAGGACGCCACGGTGGGGGTCGCGGATGCCTGGGCGGCGGCGCAGGCGATGTCGTCGTTCGTCCATCGCGAATTCACCTACGATCCCCTGGCCACGACGGTTTACACGCCGCTCCTTGAGGTTCTGCGCAAGCGGCGCGGGGTTTGTCAGGACTTCTCCCATGTCCTGCTGGGAATGTGCCGGTCGCTGGGAATTCCCGCGCGGTATGTCAGTGGTTATCTGTACGTGGGCCGGGAGACCGGCTGGCGCGGTGAGCTGGCCTCCCATGCCTGGGTGGAGGTGTTTCTGCCCGGCCACGATTGGCTTCCCCTGGACCCGACCAACAACCGGCCGGCCGACGAGCATCATGTGAAGGTGGCGGTGGGGCGGGACTATCGGGATGCCGCGCCGTTGCAGGGGAATTTCAAGGGCCGCGCGGCCCAGGAGATGACGGTGGATTTGAAGATCGACCCCCGGTGAGCGGGGTCCGGGGTCGCGGCACCCTGCGGCGTTGTCCGGCGCGGTTTGGCTCAGGATGAAGCCGCTCCCGGCAGGCCGGGGTCGCTCTGGCGGCCGAGCCGTTCCACGAAGCGTTGGATGAGCCGGGTGGCGGTGTCCCGGACCCGGAGTCCGGTGGCGATGACCTCCTCGTGGGAGATGGGTCCCCCCAGGCCGGCGGCCTTGTTGCTGACGCAGGAGACTCCCACGACGCCGAGGCGGCATTGGCGGGCGACGATGGCTTCGGGAACCGTGCTCATGCCCACCAGGTCCGCCCCGAGGGTGCGGAGGGCGCGGATTTCTGCGGGGGTTTCATAGCTTGGTCCGGAGACGGCCGCGTAAACCCCCTGCCGCAGGGGAATCCCGAGGTCGCGGGCGCTTTCCGCCATCAGATGGCGCAGGCGCGCGGAGTAGACCTCGGACAGGTCTACGAACCGTTCCGCACCTCCGGGGCCCCGGAGCGGATTGAATCCCATGAGATTGAGGTGGTCGGTGAGACACACCAGATCGCCCGGGGTGAGGTCCTCGCGGATGCCTCCGGCGGCGTTGGTGAGCACCAGGGTTCGGACCCCCAGTTCGGCCAGCACGCGGACGGGGAGGGTGACGGTGGCGGGGTCATGGCCTTCGTAATAATGCGCCCGGCCCTCGAGCACGGCGACCGGGGTGCCGGCGATGGAGCCCAGCAGGATCCGGCCGGCATGGCCGGGGACGGTCGGGGTGGCGAATCCGGGGAGGTCGGCAAAGGGCACGCAGAGGGGGTGGTCGACGAGGGAGGCCAGGCCGGCGAAGCCGGAGCCGAGGACGAGTCCGAGGGCGGGGGTGGGGAGGGAGGCGGAGAGCGTGCGGGAGCGGAGGACGTCGGTGGCGGCGTGCATGAGGGCGTTCCCGGGTCTTGCTTTGAGGGGGACGGGTCGTAGGCTCACCGCTCCTGAATCGGTTATGCAACTGTCGAACGACGAGATCCGCCGCTATTCCCGCCACCTCATTCTGCCCGAAGTGGGCATGGCCGGACAAAAGAAGATCTGTTCCACCTCGGTGCTGTGCATCGGGGCCGGGGGGTTGGGGTCGCCGATTGCGATGTATCTCGCGGCGGCGGGCATCGGAAAGATCGGGGTGGTCGATTTCGACACCGTGGATTTCTCGAACCTCCAGCGTCAGCTGTTGCACGGCACGAATGACGTGGGCCGTTCGAAGGCCGAGTCGGCGAAGGAGACCATCAACGACCTCAATCCGAACGTTGAGGTGGTGATCCACAACACCCGGCTTTCGAGCGAGAACGCCCTCGAGATCGTGGCGCAGTACGACATCGTGGTGGATGGCACCGACAATTTCCCGACGCGCTACCTGACGAACGACGCCTGCGTTCTGCTGCGGAAGCCGAACGTGTACGGGTCCATCTTCCGGTTCGAGGGGCAGGCGAGTGTGTTCGCTCCGCACCTCGGCGGCCCGTGTTACCGGTGCCTCTATCCCGAACCGCCGCCGCCGGGCATGGTGCCGAGCTGCGCGGAGGGCGGGGTGCTCGGGGTTCTCCCGGGCATCATCGGGTGCATCCAGGCCACGGAAATCCTCAAGCTCGCGCTGGGCAAGGGCAGTTCCCTGATCGGCCGGCTGATGCTCTTCAACGCCCTGGACATGAAGTTCAAGGAGCTGAAGCTGCGGCGGGATCCGAAATGCCCGTTGTGCGGCGAGAAGCCCACCATCACCCGTCTCATCGATTACGAGCAGTTCTGCGGCATCCTGCCCGAACCCGCGGTGCCGGACCGCAATCCGGATGAGGTGACCGTCCAGGACATGAAGGCGGCCCTCGACGACCCGAAGCTGGGCATCCGGGTCATCGACGTGCGCGAGCCGGACGAATACCAGATCGCCCGAATCCAGGGCGTTCCGTTGATTCCGCTCAGCCTGCTGCCGCAACGCTTCACGGAGCTCGACCCGAACCAGCAGCTCTACATCCACTGCAAGAGCGGGGTGCGGTCGATGAAGGCCCTCCGGTTCCTGCGCGAGCAGGGATTCAAGTACGCCAAGAGTGTGAAGGGTGGGATCGCGGCCTGGTCGGATCAGATCGATCCCGGCGTGGCGAAGTACTGAACCGCCGTCGGGGCCTCCTTTCCCGGCCGCGTTGCCGGATGGCCGGCAGCGCGGTAAGTTGGCCGACCTATGTTGTGTTTCGGCCGGTGCGGTTGGCGTTTCGGGAGGGTCCTCGGGTTGATCCTGGGGTTGGGTTGGCTGGCGGCCGGCTCCGCCGTTTTGAAGGCCGCGACGCTGTTTGATTTCGGGGCGGCATGGCGTTGGCGGAAGGGAACGGCTGAAGCTTCGGCTCCGGATCCCGCGGCCTGGCGCCAGTCCCGGTTTGATGACCGCACCTGGAGCCAGGGCCCGGCGCCGTTCTTCTACGGGGAAGCCCTCACCGGCACCGAACTCCCCGACATGCGGGGCGGCTACTCCACGCTCTACCTGCGTCGGACGTTCGTGGTGGGCAACCCCGCCGAGATCTCAGCGCTGACGCTCCGCGCACTTTCGGACGACGGGTTTGTGGCCTGGATCAACGGCCGGGAGGTGGTCCGATTCAATGCCTTCGACGGCGAGATCCGGTTCACCGGCACCTCGATCCAGAGCTTCAACGAACCCCTGCCGGTCGAGACCTTCGAGATTCCCGGGTTCCGCGAAATCCTGGTTCCCGGCACGAATGTCATCGCGGTCCTGGGATTGAATGTCTCGATCGCGAACAGCAGCGATTTCGTCTTTCAAGCGGCCCTGGAGGCGGCCATCGACGAATCGGCTCCTCAAGTCAGCGCCCTCTCGCCCGAGGCGGGATCCCGTGTGCGTTCCCTCACGCGCGTGACGGTGGTCTTCGACGAAATGGTGGAGGGAGTGGACGCCTCGGATCTGCGGGTGGCCGGCCGGCCCGCGACCAACCGGGTGGCGGTGGCGGGCGACGCCTATGTGTTCGAATTCCCGGCGGTCGCGGCCGGTCCCGTCACGCTGCAATGGGCCGCGAACACCGGCATCCGGGACCTTTCCTCGCGTCGTAACCCGTTCGCCGGCGGATCCTGGAGCTACACCGTGGATCCCGACCTGCCGCCGCCCGGGGTGGTGCTGAGCGAGTTCATGGCGAACAACCGTCGGACCCTGAACGACGAGGACGGCGACGCCTCGGATTGGATCGAACTCCGGAACACCTCGGACGTGCCGGTGGACCTTTCGGGATGGTCGCTGTCGGACGATCCCGCCCTGCCGGCCAAATGGCGTTTTCCGGTTGTCTCGATCCCGGCGCGGGGGTTCCTGGTGGTGTTCGCCTCGGGTAAGAACCGGACACTTCCGTCGGGTCGGCTTCACACCAATTTCAGGCTGGGAAGTTCCGGGGGCGACCTGCGGCTCTTCCGCGCGGATGGTTCGCTGGCGTCGGACTCCGGGGGGACTTATCCGCCCCAGCAGCAGGATGTCTCGTACGGGCGGCTGGGCACGGACCCCAGGGTTTTGGGATACTTCCCCACCCCCACGCCGGGTCGGGCCAATGCCGAGGGCGGGCCGGGCTTCGCCCCGGAGGTCGAGTTTTCCCGGATCGGTGGGACGTTTGTGGATCCCTTCACGCTCCGGTTGGAAACCGCGGGGACAGGGGCCGGCACGGCAACCGTTCGGTACACCCTGGATGGCAGTGTGCCGACGCCGTCATCGCTGGCCTACGATCCGTTGAATCCTCCGATCCTCCGTGCCTCGACGCGGGTTCGTGCGCGGTCATTTGTTCCGGGGCTTCTGCCGGGCCCCTTGCGGGGGGAGTATTACGTGCAGCTCAACCCGGCGGTGGTGGGGGTGACGTCGACGCTGCCCCTGGTGGTGCTCCATTCCTACGGGGGCGGGGCGGTGCCACCGAATGGTGAGTATCCGGCGACGGTGCTGATCCACGAGCCGCGCGCGGGGGTGGCTTCGCTGACCAACGCGCCGGATCTGCGGACGCGGGCCCGGTTGAACATCCGGGGATCGAGCACGCTGTTTCAGGCGAAGCGGAATTACAGCGTGGAATTTCGGGACGAACGGGAGGCGGACCGGCCGTTGTCGCCGCTGGGCATGCCGGAGGAGTCGGACTGGATTCTGTACGCGCCGAACAATTTCGAGCCGATCCTGATCCACAACCCCATGGCCTACCGCATGAGCCGCGACATCGGGCAGTACGCGCCGCGGACGCGCTTCGTGGAGGTCTATGTGCAGACCGCAACGGGAGCGCTGACGACGTCCTCCTACGCGGGCATCTACGTCCTGATGGAGAAGATCAAGCGGTCGCCGGACCGGGTGCCGATCGAGAACCTGGAGCCTGAACACTCAAAGCCTCCGCAGGTCACGGGCGGTTACCTGCTCAAGATCGACCGGTTGGACCCGGGCGATGGCGGATTGTACGCGGGCGGGCAGCAGATGGGCTTCGTGGATCCGAAGGAGGAGGAGTTCGCCCTTCCCCAGCGGGCGCCCCAGCGCAATTACATCCGGGACTACCTGGACCGTTTCGGGACGGCGCTCTACTCGGCCGATTGGCGGGATCCGGTGCGGGGCTGGCGGGCGTTTGTGGACGAGCCCTCGTGGATCGACCATCACCTGCTGAACGTCGTCACCTTCAACGTCGATGCCCTGCGTCTCAGCACCTATTTCCATAAACCGCGCGAAGGCCGGCTGGTTTTCGGTCCGGTGTGGGACTTCGATCGGGCGCTCTTTTCGACGGATGGCCGGGATGCGGAACCCAGGGTGTGGCGTTCCCGGACCAGCGACATGGGAACCGACTTCTTCAATTATCCGTGGTGGGGCCGGATGTTCGAGGACCCCGACTTCTGGCAGGCCTACATCGACCGCTACCAGTCCCTGCGCCAGGCCCAGTTCTCCACCAACCGGCTGTTCGCGCTGATCGATGAACTGACATCGGAAGTACGCCCGGCGCAGCCACGGGAAGTCGCGCGCTGGCCCGGGTTCACCTCGCCCCGGACCAGTTACGCGAATGAGATTTCCAGCCTCAAATCCTGGCTGGGACGACGGTTGGACTTCATGGACACCAATTTCCCGGCGGCACCGTTGCCGAGTCGTGGCGGCGGACGGATCAGCGCCGGGGAGACCCTGCAATTCACGGTGCCGCGACCCACGGCGACCGCGGTCGTCTACTTCACGCTCGATGGCACCGATCCCCGCGCTCCGGGCGGCGCGGTGGCGCCGTCGGCCCGGCGTTACACGGGACCGATTCCGCTCACCGACCGTCTCGTGGTGCGGGCGCGGCGGTATGATCCCAACCACCGCAACCTGACAGGCCCGAACAACCCGCCCCTCTCCAGTCCCTGGTCGGGGCCGGTCACGGCACGATTCACGCAGGTTCCCGGGCCGGATCCGGGCGTCCTGTTGTTCACCGAGATTCATTCCCGTCCGGCGTTGCCGACAGCGGGGGAACTCGCGGCGAACCCGTTGCTGACGGCGGGTGACTTCGAGTTCCTTGAATTGCGGAATATCGGGGATCGGACCGTGGACCTGGCGGACTTGCGCTTCACGGCGGGGGTGAGTTTCGCCTTCGCCACCAGTGCCGTGCCGCGTCTCGCGGCGGGGGATCGGCTGGTTCTGGCGCGGAACACCCAGGCGCTGACCCTCCGGTATGGAACCGTTCCGGGACTGGCGGGACAGTATGGCGGCAGTCTCGCTGGCGGCGGGGAATCCCTTCGGATCGAGGATTCGACCGGTCGTGGGGTCGCGGAGGCCTCGTTCCGCAATGCGTGGCATCCGGCCACGGACAGGTTGGGATTCTCCCTGGTGGCGGTCGATGAACAGGCGCCGATGCGTGTGGGTGCCGGGGCGTCGGCCTGGCGGCCCAGTGCGGTGTCGGGCGGTTCCCCGGGTCGCGCCGATCCTCCCGCGCCGGATCTGCCCCGGGTGGTGGTCAACGAGGTGCTGGCCCACACCGATCCACCCAGTCTGGATGCGATCGAACTGGTGAACCTGGGTGATCGGCCGGTGGACATCGGCGGGTGGTGGCTCACGGATGACGCCGGAGCCCCGCGGAAGTATCGGATCCCGAACGGGAAGATTCTGCCGGCCGGCGGGGCCTGGGTCGTGGACGAGAGCTCCTTCGGACCGGCTCCGGATCGGCGGGAAGGCTTCCGGCTCGATTCGCTGGGGGAGGGGACTTGGCTGTTTGCGGCGGATGCCGCGGGGCAATTGCTTGGGCCTGCGCATGGGGTCGAGTTCGGAGCCTCACCGAATGGCGTAAGTTTTGGGCGCGTGCCTGAGTGCGGTGGCGGCGAAGGATTCGTCGCGCAATCCGCCCCAAGCCTGGGCGGCCCGAATTCCGGACCGCTGCCAGCGTCGGTGGTGATTTCCGAGATCCATTATCATCCCCCGGACATCCTTCTCGGGACCACCCGCATCGATGACACGGCGTGGGAGTTCGTGGAAATCACGAATGTCGGGGCGACACCGGCGCCGCTCTACGATCCGGTGCGGCCGACGAACACCTGGCATCTGGGGGGCACGGTGGGCTTCGTGTTTCCGAAGGACACCACCCTGCCGGCCGGGGGGACGGTGGTGCTGGTGAACTTCGATCCGGAGCGCAATCCCCAGGCGCTGGCGGGGTTCCGGTCGGCGCTGGGTGTCGCCGCCGGTGCGCGGCTCCTCGGCCCCTTGCAAGGGCGTCTGGAGAATTCCGGAGGACGCGTGGAGTTGTTCCGACCGGATGTTCCGCAGACGGCCGCGGACCCGTCGCCGGGGCTGGTGCCGGCGGTCAGCGTGGACCGGGTGGTGTATTCCGACGAGGCCCCCTGGCCGAAGGAGGCGGATGGCATGGGCCGTTCCCTGCAACGGATTTATTTCGAGGGGCCAGGCTCCGACGCGCGGGCCTGGGTGGCGCTGGCTCCCAGCCCGGGAACACTTCCGCCGGCCCGGCTTGATTCCGACGGGGACCGGCTGCCGGACGCCTGGGAGGCTGCGCATTGCCTGGATCCGTTGGATCCCACGGATGCCCTGGCGGACGCGGATGGTGATCTATCCTCGAACCGGGACGAGTACGTGGCGGGCACGGATCCCTCCGATCCCACGGACCGATTGGCGTGGGAAGCTGTCATCCCGGGCCCGGACGGATTCTCACTTCGCTTCCGGGCGAGGGCGGGACGTGCCTACCGCATTGAGGTGGCCGAGGGTGTGTCCGCGGGAATCTGGCGTCGGCTGCAGGAACTGCCGGTGGCGGCGCGGGACGAGGTGTTGACCGTGCTGGATCCGGAGGCGGGCGGAGGCACGGCGCCGCGTTTCTACCGGATCGTGCTTCCCGTGCAGCCCTGATTGACGCGTCCGCGCGTCAGCTGCGGAACAATTGGCCGAGATTCCGTCCGAGCAGCCGGCTGGCCACGAACAGGCTGACCGCCAGGATGGCCATGCCGACCACACCCAGGGCGGACGCCACGGAGGCGGCGTCGGGTTCGATGCGGCCCATCAGGAGCCAGATCATTTTGGTGATCGGGAAGAACGGTTCCTTCATGGCGAGGATCAGGCCATCGCTGACCTCCAGCATGGCAAGGGAGAAGGTGAGGATCGTGCCGGCAATCAGGTTGGCGGCGATCAGCGGGAGGGTGATGCGCCGGAGGGTCGTGAATGGCGACGCCCCAAGACTGGCCGAGGCCTCCTCCAGCGTGACGCTGGTCTGCTGAAATCCGGCGCAGGCGGAGCGGACGATGTAGGGAAGTCGGCGGACCGCGTAGCCGATGACCAGCAACAGCATCGGGTTCTCGCGGGGGTTCAGCCAGGGGATGCGGGAGTCAAAGGCGGCGACGTACCCGAAGGCGATGACGATCCCAGGGAGCGCGAGGGGCAGCATGGCGAGGGCGTCGATGACTCCTGCGAACGGGATCCGGCGCCGGGTGAGCAGCCAGGCAATGCCCACGCCCAGAACTAGGTCGAGGGTGGCGCTGAGCGAGGAATAAAGCAGGCTGTTGCGGATGCTGCCGGCGACGGCCTTCTGGGTGCCAAGCTCGGCGTAGTGCGCGAGCGTGAGGGAATCGGGCAGGATTCCGAAGAACCAGCGGGAGGCGAAGGATTGGAGGATGACGGCGAGGTGGGGAAGCACGCCGAGGAGGACGACGGTGCCGGCGCCCAGCCAGAGCAGGAAAGCTTGGCGCGGGGTGGCGGGCACGGAGGCGCCGGCCGTATGGCCGCGGGCGAGCATGGCGTGGCTGCGCCGGTTCACGAGGCGTTTGGAAATCACGAACAGGCCAAGGGTGAAAACCATCACGAACACCACCAGGGCGTACCCCATGGGATTGGTGTTCAGGTCGGTGATGGAATCGTAGATCTGCACCGGGACCACCTGCGAAAACCCGAAGATCAGGGGGGTGCCGAGGTCGGTGAACGACCCAATGAACACGATGATCGCCCCGGCGAACCAACCGGGGAGGATCAGGGGCGCGAGAATGGTGCGGAACACCCGGACGGGGCCACCCCCAAGGTTTTGGGCCGCCTCACGCAGGGCGGGATCGATGTTGGCCAGCGCCGCCGAGAGATTAAGCAGCATCACCGGGTAGAGCGAAAACACCTGGAGAATCAGCATCCCGGCGAAGCCTCCCTCGCCCAGCCAGTCGATCGGGTGCGAGGCATCAACCCACCCCAGCTTCATCAGCAGCAGATTCACCGAGCCGAACCGCGCGAAGAGCTGGCGCAGTCCAATCGCCCCCACGAACGGCGGCATGATCATCGGCACCAGCAGCAGGGCGTTGAGCAGCGACTGGCCGCGAAACGAAAACCGGGTCAAACCATAGGCGAGGGGCAGGGACAACGCGGTGGTCAGCGCCGTCGTCAGGGTGGCCAGCAGGAGACTGTTGCCAATGGAGCGGACCAGAACGGGATTGGTGACCAGCTGGGCGAAGGTCCCCAACGTGAACTTGCCATCGACCAGGAACGCCTCGCGCAACAGATGACCGACGGGATACACCAGAAAGGCCCCGAAGAAGCACGCGAGAAGGGCCAGCCATCCGATCGTGCCCGGGGTCCAGGGGGAGCGCGTTTCGGCGGCCATGGGTGCGAAGGATGATCGGTGGCCGACGCCGACTCAATGCAAGGAATCAGGCATCAAATTGACGGCATTTATCGACGACGCCAGAGTGATGGTGTGACGCGCACTCAAGGCTCATCCGAGCTCGGCCATCACAGTCGCGGCCGGGAATGCCATCGCCAAGATCAACATCGGAACGAATGCCCCGGTGCGTTGAAACGTAGCCCAGGATGATTCTTTCGGGTCCAGGCAAGTTGCCATTCAGGTGGTTCCGGAGGAGTTGCGGAAATGGACTGCGATCAATTGTCAACAATCTAGATGTGACCCCATTGCGTTGGGTCGCGTTTGTGGTCCTGGGGATGTCGGGGCTGGCGGCGGCGGCACCGGTTCCGCGGGAGGATCGGTTTCCGGGCTATCGGCAGTCGGTGGTGGTGACCTTCGATTCGGAGGCTGCGGCCAGGGCGGCGGGATTGCGGTCGACCCCGCTCTGGGATGGGCGGGAATGGGCGGTGTCGGGACGCTGGGATGATGTGTACCCCGGCAGTCTGCGCATGCGCGGGCTGCTGGAGCGGCTGGGGCAGCGGGCCACGTTTTATCTGAACGGTCCGGTGACGGACTGGGAGACGCCGGTGGGTCCGCAGCTTTCCGGTTTCGCGCGCGAATTACTTCGGGGCGGCAACAGTCTGGGCGGGCATTCCATGTCGCATCCCTACGTGACGCTCTGTCATCGCAACCGGATCTTCGAAGAGATCGCCGGGGTCCGGATTCTTTGGGAGGCGGCGGCGGATGCGCCGATTCTCTCCTACGCCTTTTCCTATTCGAACTTCTGGAACGACGAGGAGGGTGATGAGGTTCAGTCGGACATCATCCGTTGTCTGGAACGCGCGGGGTACTACCACGTCGCCAACGAACGTCATTTCAGCCAGCTGCCCAGTGAACTGATCCTGAGTCCGATCCTGCCCGCGGACGGTGCGCCGATCGATGAGGCGGTTCGTCAGGACCTGGCGAACCCGGAGTATCAGCGGCGGACTCCGATCCTCACCCATTCCATGCATGCCACGTTCCCCACCGAGGAGGCCTGGCAGGCGGTTGAGGCGCGGATCGCCCGCTACGGTGGGCGCGACCGATGGTGGTACTGCAACCAGAGCGAGTATGCCGCATATCGGCGTCAGTATTTGGACACCCGGATCCTGGGGGTGACCCGGCAGGGACGGGAGATGCGGGTGGAACTGGAGCGACCTTTCCTGACGGATCTCAACGACGCCGTGCCCCTGACCTTCGAGGTGGCCGGCGCCGCGCCCGGGTCGGTGCTTTCGGTCCGCTGTGGCACGGCCGACTGCCGGGTCGCGGAGCCCGGGGCGGGGGATCGCCGGTTTGATTTGTTTCACGACCGGGATCAGGCGTTGCCTGCCCGGATCGGGTTGGTGCGTCCGAATCTGCAAAACGAAGACCTTCTGCGGGAGGAAACGGGGGTGGAGGATTTTCCGGGGCTGAGCGCCCGGTTGCTGTGGCAGGACGGGGAGATCCGGTTGCGTGTCAGCAATGGCATGACGCAATCCGTGGCGCGCTGCCGGGTGACCTACCGCCTGCCGCTGGCCTGGAACGAGGGGGTGACGCGGCGTGACTGGCCGGATCTCGCGCCGGGGGCGGAGTTCGAGGATCGGTGGCGTCCGTCATTGCGCCGGGAGGACCACAAGTTCACCGCCGGTCGCGCGCTGCTGGTGGCGCAACTGGATTTCCGGGCCGGGAGCGAACCGGGTCGGCTGCACGCCGTGAGCCTGGTGAACTCCGGGCGGATTGATGCCTCGTATCCGCAGGGCGGATTCCTCCGCATCGGGCACGTGCCCACCAACCAGGTGGATCTACCCCGGTTGCTGGCGGACTTCGGTCGCGAGCCGAAACCGCTGCGTCCCTGGCGGCTGGATGACGATTCCACGCTCGATTGGGCGGCCGGTGACGGACCGCTGCTTTCGCCGTATCTCGACGTGGAATGGATCCGCATGACGGGCCTCTGGGCCGGGGTCACGGCCAGCGACAACGAGCGCGGGTATTTCGTGCTGGGCACCGTGCTCCACTCGGAGCGGTCCCAGGACGTGCGATTCGAGACGAGTCCGGGTCGGTGCGTGGGCACGGTGGTGAACGGTGTTTCACACCCGCCGGGAGCGGTGGTGTCCCTGCGAGCCGGACCGAACGATCTGTCGCTCGTCTGCCAGGCCTACACCGCGGTGTTTTTTCGCGTCTGCCGTCCGGGCACCCGGGAGCGTGTGACGGACGTGCGCTTTGAAACGCGGTCCCTGCCTGGACCCGGACTTGAGCCTTATCGCGTGCCCCTGGGACCAAATCTATTTCCCGGGGAACTGTGGATTTCCCGGCGGACGACGGGAGATCTCCAGATCGAGTGGGACGTCAGCGGAGTCCTGCAATCGGCCCCTTCGCCGCGTGGGCCGTGGCGGGATGAGACCTCGGTGCGAAGAACGAAAACGGTGGAACCGACGGAGTCCGGGCAATACTTCCGCCTGCGACCGCGGGAGTAGCTGGTTTCCGGGGAGCCCGAAGTTGTTGGCGGTTGTCGCGCTGCGACAACCCCGCCCGCGTCGAGCGGGCGGTAGCCCTTGGATGTTGCGCTTGGGTGATGCCGTTGCGCCGCTGGACCCGGCGCTACTCGTCGCAGCGCGACGAGTTCTGGAGTTTTGCCATTTTCGCCCACGCACAAAAGTCGCGGAGCGACGGGACGATGGTAGCCAGGG
>CAYZAE010000043.1:0-2781 GCA_964476125.1 uncultured Verrucomicrobiota bacterium
GGCGGGGCCTCAGGTGCCGCGGCGGTTCGCATTGAGGTCGGGGTGGAGGCGGTGAGGGGGGGGCGGCGTTGGTGGGGGATCCGGGCCGCTCGACCTCGGCGCGACGGGGGGGTGAGCGGGGTTGGGCGGGAGCGTTGGTGGGGGTGGGGGTGCCGGGGGTGACAGCGGCCGTGGGGGGATTGGTCCGGGGTCCGGTCTGGGGTGGCTGAGCTGTCGCGGGGGTGGCTGGGGCGGCTGGGGCGGCGGGGTTGGTTTGAGAGGCGGGGGGAAGCTGGAAGACGGGCTGGGTTGGTGGTTCGAGTTGTTGGAGCAGGTTGGGGATGCCGAGGGACCGGGCGTTATCGGGGCGAAGATTGGCGTATTGCCGGTAGGCGTGGATGGCCTGGGGTCGGGCGCCGGCTTGGTGGGCGATGACGGCGAGGTTGAGCCAGGCGGGGGCGAACTGGGGGTTTTGCCCGAGGGCGTTGGTGAAGCATTGCCAGGCTTCGCGGTTCCTGCGCCTTTGCTGGAGGGCAATACCCAAGCCGTTGAGAGCCTCGGCGTTGCGCGGGGCAAGTTTCAGAACGCTGCCGAAGCTGCGATCGGCCAGGTCCCATTGCCGCAGCCGCAGCTGGGCTTGTCCCAGCCGGAGCCAGCCTTCCTGGGATTGGGGGGCGAGGCCGACATGGGTGCGGAGGGAGTCGAGGGCGCGGTTGGGGTCGCCATTTTCGAACCAGAGACAGCCGAGGTTGAAATGGGCGACGGCGAGATTGCGGTCGACCCGGAGGGCCTGGCCGTAGGCGTCGGCTGCTTCGCGGGGTTGGCGGGCGGTGTGGTGGGCGAGGCCGAGGTGGTTCCAGGCCTGGGCATTGCCGGGGAGGAGTTCGACGGCCGTTCGGAGCCGTGGGATGGCGTCCTCCGGCCGGCCTTCCTGGAGCAGTCGTTCCCCGTCGAGCAGGGCCCGGGGGCCGGGGGGTGTGCAGGCGGCGAGCAGGGCTGCCAGTCCGAGGGAGGCGATGGTCAGGCCGGGGCGCCGATTCGTGTTTCTGGTCGTCAACATTCCATTTCCCGCTACGATGGCCGTCCCGGGTTGCCGAGGGCAACCGGAGGAAATCGTCGCGTCATGCCGCGAGTCATACTCACGCTGCTTTTGCTTTGTCAGTCGTTTTGTCTGCGGGCCGAGAAAGTCGGCTTCGCGGAACCCGGTCTTCCGGGCACCACAGACGGCAAGACCCGCATCGTTATCGTCCGGAATCCCGAGGCGACGCGATCGCTTTCCGCTGTTCCGCAGGCGGTGAACGCCATGGTGGCCAAAGGAATCGTCGCCGTCACGGGCAAGTCCACGGCTTCCGAAGGCTGGCGTGGGTTGGTGAGCACACAGGATGTGGTGGGGATCAAGGTGTATTCGGTGCCCGGACCGTCGAGCGGGACCCGGCCGGCGGTGGTGGAGGCCGTGGTTCGGGGGTTGATCGAGGCCGGACATTCCGCTTCACGTATTGTGATCTGGGACCGGCGGTTGTCCGAACTGCGGGCGGCGGGGTTCGTTGACCTGGCGGATTCGCTGGGGGTGAGGGCGGCGGGTGCGGTGGAGGCCGGATTTGATCCGGCGGTGGCGTACGAGAATTCCGTGCTCGGCCAGTTGGTGTTCGGGGATCTTGAGTTCGAACGAACCCCTGGTTCGTCCGGGGAGACGAACAAGGTGGTGGGCCGTCGATCCCACCTGAGCCGCCTCCTGACGCAGGACATCACCCGGCACATCGTCATCGCACCGATGCTCAACCACAACTTTGCCGGCGTCAGCGGCATCCTCTATTCCGTTGCCAGCGGAGCCACGGACAACTTCATCCGGTTTGAGACCAATCCCGCGCTGTTGCTGTCCGCCGTGCCCGAGATCTTCGGGCAGCCCGTGATCGCCGACCATGTCGCGATCCATATCGTCGATGCCCTGATCGGGCAGTACGAAGGCAGCAAACTCGGGTTGCTTCAGTATTCCTCCACCCTGAATGAGCTTCGGTTTTCCACGGATCCGGTGGCGCTTGATCTTCTTTCGTTGAACGACCTGAACCGGTTGCGGGTGGCGGCGGGAGTTCGCGGCATGACCAACGGTCTGCCTCTGTTCGAAAACGCGAGGCTGCTTGAGCTGGGCACGGACGACCTGCGCCAGGTGGATATCATCCGGGCGGAATGAGTTTCAGCCGGGGCGGTTGAAGCCCGGGAGATCTGGAGGCGCCGGTCAGCCGGGCTGAAGCATTCGAGATCCTGCGATGGCGCGGGCCTATTTTGCGGGTTCCGTCGCCTTGGGAGCTGCTTTGGCGGCCTGCTCCGGATCGGCCTCGATCGAGGTGGAGAAGAGCACGGCGGACGCCTCGTGATTGCGCTCGTCTCGGAAACTGTGGGGCAAGGCGGCGCGGTTGAACTGGCCGTCGTAGTGATTCAGGGACGAGCTGGCGACACCGTCGCTGGTTGGGGCGAAGGGATTGAACAGGTTCGCAAACCCGCCCAGGAATCCGCCAATCGTCCGGCGAGGGGGTTTGACGAGGGTGGGCACGGATCCCCGTGTTTCGAAGGTTCGATTGGTGCGGATGTTGCGCACCGTGGAGTCACGCAATCCGACGGTCTCGCTCTTCCAGCCAAGCTGGTTCCCCGGGCTCGTGTACATGGCGGGCCGGGCGGCCGCTTCGGGCACCTCGGCGGGGATTGTTTCGGGTTGGGGCGCAGCCGCATTCCCGGAAACCGGCAGGCGGACGATCGGGGGAGGGGGAGGCGACGGGGTCGTGGCCTCGGAAGTGGGCGGGGGCGTGG
>CAYZAE010000043.1:2881-34160 GCA_964476125.1 uncultured Verrucomicrobiota bacterium
CGGGGGCGTGGACGCCGCTGGTTCCTGTCCGAAAACCAGGGAAGTGGTCGCGAGCAGAATCAGCGTCGTTGGAATTCTCAGGTTCATCTCGACCTCCGGTTGTTTGGTCGACTGTTGGAGTGGCAGGTGGATTAGAGCACGACTTTCGAATTCCGAAAGCCCTGAATCGGCTCAGGCTTGTGGATCAGGGGGAGGCTGTCCGGGCTGGTGGTGTTCGAAAAGCCGGGTGTGTCGGACGAGAGCACCGTACGCGGTCGAAACTGCGAGGAAGAATCCGGGGTAGCCGTCGAGGAACCCTGCTTTTAGGAAATAGGCCCGGATGAACCGCCACGCCGCGCGAAAGATGACGGCGGGGGCATTCCAGCGGACGCCGTCCGCGAGCTGTCGGGCGAGGTAGAGATCCGCGTAGTACGGGATCTTCTGCACGTACCCGTTCACCGTGGGATTGCTGAAATGAAGCAGATCGCCGCGAAGAGTCTTCATCGCTCCGCGAAGGTCCACCCGGGTGTGCTCCGGGCTTCCGCCCCAGCGGCCGGCATCGCGCCTGAACAACCTCAACACACGGTCCGGGTACCAGTCGCCGTGCCGGATCCAACGTCCCAGGAACCAGGTGAGCCGTGGGAATTGCGCCCCTGCGAATCGTTCGTGATCCCCGCTGAAGAACTGCCGGATCTCGTCGCGCAGTGCGGGCGAGACGACTTCGTCGGCATCCAGCGACAGCACCCAGGGCTGGGTGGCGTGGTTGAGCACGAGGTTTTTCTGTTCCCGGAATCCCTGCCATCGGTGACGGACGACGCGACCGCCGTGTCCCTGGATGATGGCTTCGGTGCCGTCGCGCACTTCCTCGTTCAGCACCACCACAATTTCCCGCGTCCACCCGGTGACGCTTTCGAGGCAGCGCCCGATGCGGGCCTGCTCGGCGCCGGATACAAGGCACACGGAGATAGGGAGCGGACTCATGGAGGATCGTTGCCTTCTGCACCCTAGACGGAGGTGAGGTGGCGAGGCGAGCGGGGATCGGATTTCAGGTCGAATCGGTTCGTCAACCAGCGCAGGATCGCGAGGTGTCGACGGTCTTCCAGCGAGTGCGGATCGGAGGCGGGCTTCCCACGGGAATGCCCGTTGACGGGGCGTTTTTGCGCGGTGGGTTTCATGCCTTGGGAACGCCTTTCCGTGCGGTGGATCGCGTTGCCGCGCCGGGTGCCACGCGATGAATGCGCCGACAGATGCTCGCAAGGTGCTGGTGGTCGACCTGGGGTTTCTGGGGGACACCATTCATCTGATTCCGGCGCTGCACGAACTCCGGCGTCATCATGCCGGGGCGGTCCTGCAGGTGGTGACGACCCCGGTGGGAGCCGAGGTGCTGGGGTTGGTTCGGGGTTTGGACCGGGTGTGGTCCTATCCGTTGGGCAACCCGAGTCCCCCCTGGTGGCGCCATCTGGATCTTCAGTGGGGGTTGGTGCGGGAGCACTTCGATTGGGCGGTGAATTTCAGCGGTGCGGATCGGACGTTGTTCGTGACCGCGTTTGCCGGGATTCGGCGGCGGGCCACGCGGGAGGGGCGTCGGTATCGGGCCTGGCAACGGCTGCTGGCGGGCCGTGTGGTTCCGGCGCCGTCGCGTTCCCAGCCGGTCTATGAGCAGCGCCGTGAGGTGCTCGCGTCGCTGGGGTATGCGCTGGAGCCCGCCCGCTTCGATCTGGTGGTCCCGGAGGCCGAGAAGTCCTGGGCTGCCGAACGGATTCCGCCGGGGGCGATTCATCTGTCGGTGAACGCGAGTTCGCCGTTCAAGGAATGGCCCGTTGCACGCTGGGCGGAACTGGCGCGGTTGCTTTTGTCCCGGCCCGGGACGGTCCTGGTGGCCACGGGATCCCCCCAGTCCCGGGAACAGGCCAGACTCGTTGAACTCGGGGCGAAGGTGGGGGATCCGCGCCTGTTGATTCTGAACGAACGGCTGTCCATCGCCCGGCTGGCTGGCGTCCTGTCGCGCTGCTCGCGTCACGTTGGGACGGATTCCGGCGTGACTCATCTCGCCATGGCGCTTGGGTTGCCGACGGTTTCGGTCTTCCGGGACTATGCTGGACTGGACGAATGGCGCCCGCATGGACCGCAGCATGGCGCGGCCATCTCCCCCTGCCGCTGCGTCGATCAACCGCGAATGCAGACGGAGTGTGTCCAAGCGGGCACGGCACTCTGTCTTGCGGGCATCACCGCCGAATCTGTCGCCCGTCTCATCCCCGAGTGAGGGCTCGCGAACGATGGTTTCCCATCCCAGACTCGCCGCCATGCAATCGGTGCCGCCGAAGGCGGCGGTGATCATCAGTACCTACAATTGGCCCCAGGCTCTCTCCCTGGTGCTGCGCTCCGCCCTCGAACAGTCGGAATCCGCCTTCGAGATTGTGGTGGCCGACGACGGTTCGCGCGCAGAGACCGCCGAGGCTGTGCGAACCGTGCTCGGTCCGAGCCGGTCCGCCTGGTGCCATGTCCGGCAGGAAGACACCGGATTCCGGCAGTCGCGTGTCCGGAATCTTGGGGTTCGGGTTTCCACGGCGCCGTGGTTGATCTTTATCGATCACGACACGCCGCTGCACCCGGAGTTCATGGCCGACCATCTCCGGTTGTCGGGCCGCGGGCACTTCGTCCAGGGCAAGCGGTGCTTTTTGCCGGAAGACTACACCGCTGGGCTGATCGCGGGGGGACTTCGTCCGGGGTGGTGGCCGACGCCTTGGTTGCGGGGCGTGGGCAACCGGAAGAATGCCGTTCGCGCGACCTGGCTGGGGGCGCTACTCGGCCGGCCGAAACCTTTCGAGTCGGCCATTCGCGGCTGCAATCTGGCGGTGAGCCGGGAGGATTTCCTGCGCGTGGACGGATTCGACGAGCTCTACGACGGGGTCTGGGGCCGGGAGGATTCGGACTTCGCCTACCGGTTGTTCCATCACGGCATTCGTTGTCGCAACGCCTGGTTCGTTGCCCTCCAGGCGCATCTTTACCACCGCCAAGTGAAGCGCACCGGGCGCGATTCGCTGGACGACGAACTCGACCGGATGCAGCGGGAGCGACGGTTGCGGGCGGTGCGTGGGTATTCGCGCATGGATGCCGAGGGGGTCGTGGTGAGTTCATCTAAGGGATTTGGACAGGGCGGGTGACGGGCCTGGAGATACGGAGGGGGGAATCCCGGGGGCGGGCTCTCCACGGGGCCGCGACCCCGACAGGGGGACAGGTCTTTGGACAGCCGCGGGTTGTGATAGAGGGACAGGCTGTTGGTCCGATGCGGGACGGAGGACAGGGGGACAGGCATTTCGTCTGGGTCGAGCAACAGAGGGACAGGTCTTTGATCGGCCCACACACAAAAGGCCTGTCCCCCTGTGTGCCTCACACCCGAAAGGCCTGTCCCCCTGTGTGCCTTCGGCCGCCGCGGCCCCGACAGGGGGACAGGCTTTTGGACAGCCGCGGGTTGCGATAGGGGGACAGGCTTTTGTTCGGCCCCACCCCAAAGACCTGTCCCCCTGTGCGGTCCCACGAGCCGTCGAACTGCTGTCTTGGCAGGTGAGGGGCTGCGCGCGAGCGTTTGGCAATGGCTTCGAAGAAACGCTCTCCCGAGCCTCCACCCGCCCAGGATTGGAGAACCACGGATGCCGACGAGATCCTGCGTCGACGCCTCCGCGCCCGGGAAGGCAGGTTCCGGGTGGAGAACACCACGCCTGCGCATCCCGTTCATTCCACCTTTCTTGTGCACTCAGCGCGGGATCGTCGTTACCTGGTGGAAATCCGGGATGCGCGATCGCGCGAGGCGGTTTGCGAGTGTGTCGATTTCCGGGTCAATGGGCTGGGGACATGCAAGCACGCGGAGGCGGTGTGGCTGCATGTCGCGAAGAAGGCGGGGGCGGCCTACCGGGTGGCGCGGGAGAAGGGTTCTGATCGTTTCGAAGTGGTCTGGGACCGGGCGGTCGATGCGTTGAGGCTGGCGGTCCCGGGAGAAATGCCGGTGCCGAAGTCATTGCAGCGGTGGTTTGGTGCGGATGGGACGGTGACGGCGGGGGCTGATTTCGAGGCGGTGGTGGCGGAGCTCCGGGACCTGGCGCGCGGAAGGATGTCCCGGCTGCGGGTCTCGCTGGAGGTGGAGGAATGGCTGGTGAACCGGCGTCGGGCGGCAGAGCGGGTGCGGTTGAGGCGGGAGTACGAGGTCCGGGTGCAAAGCGGCGAATGGCCGCAGCAGGAGACGCTGGTGCCGCTCTTTCCCTACCAGCGCGAAGGGATGCTCCATCTGGCGTTCAAGGAGCGTGCGCTCCTGGCGGACGAGATGGGCCTCGGCAAGACCATCCAGGCGGTGGCGGCCTGCGCGCTCCTGTCCCGGCTGGGGTGCGCCCGACGCGTGCTCGTGGTGACTCCGGCGTCGTTGAAGGCGGAATGGGAGGAACAGATCCGGCGGTTCACGCGGTTAAGCAGCCATCTGGTTTATGGCGCACGCCACCAACGGCTCGCCTTCTACCGGGCCCAGGCCCGTTCCGGCGATGCCTCCGAACCCCTGGCTCCAGATTCGCCGTTCTTCATCGTGATGAACTACGAGCAGGTCGTTCCTGACCTGACGGAGATCAACGCCCTGCTCCGGCCCGACGTGGTGGTGCTCGACGAGGCGCAGCGGATCAAGAACTGGAACACCAAGACGGCCATGGCGATCAAGCGGCTGAACAGCCGCTTCGCCTTCGTGCTCTCCGGGACCCCGATCGAGAACCGGATCGACGAACTACGGTCCCTCGTCGATTTCCTGGATCCATCGGTGCTCGGTCCCCTGTTCCGGTTCAATCGCGAGTTCTACGAACTCGATCCGCGCGGGCGTCCGATCGGTTACCGCAATCTCACGCGCCTGCATGAACGCGTTCGGCCGCTGATGTTGCGTCGGCGGAAGGCCGACGTGGAGACCGAGCTTCCGCCGCGGACGGATCGGAATCTTTTCGTGCCGATGTCGGAATCGCAGCGACGGGCTTATTCCGCGCACGAACAGGAGGTGATGAAGTTCGCGACCATTGCGGAACGGCGTCCGCTGCTGCCCCGGGAGCAGGAGAGGTTGCACATGGAGCTGGCGATGATGCGGATGGTCTGTGACACACCGTACATTCTCGATGCGAAGGATCGCACCTGTCCGAAGCTCGCGGAGATCGGCCGGATTCTGGAGGAATGCCGGGAGAACGACGCCAAGGTGATCGTGTTCTCCGAGTGGGAGCGCATGCTCGAACTGGTGCGGGAATGGTGTGAGGAGCAGGGCATGGGGTTTGCCTGGCACACCGGTTCGGTGCCCCAGCAGCTGCGTCGCCAGCAGATCAACCTGTTCAAGGAGGACCCGGCCTGCCGGGTTTTCCTGAGCACCGACTCCGGGGCCACCGGGCTGAATCTCCAGGTCGCCAGCGTGGTGGTGAATTGCGATCTGCCCTGGACCCCGACCCGGCTGGAACAGCGCATCGCGCGTGCCTGGCGCAAGAACCAGCTCCGCAACGTCACGGTCATCAACCTTATTTCCGAGAACACCCTCGAACAGCGCATGCTCGAAACGCTGGCCATCAAACGCACCGTGGCCGCCAGCGTTCTGGATCAACCGGGCGTCGTGGACCGCATTGAACTCCGGCCCGGCCGCAAGGCCATGGTGGAGCGGGTCCGGGAACTGGTCGGGGTTCCGGCCATCCCCGGAGCTTCAGATGCCGCGGCGACTCCCGGGTTCATTGATGGAGGAAAACCCAAGGGCTCCCGCGATCCACGCGAGGCCTATCGTCGCGATCCGGCGGCCGCCTTTGCCCGCTACCTGGCGCAGCGCCTCGGCGCCACGCTGGTCGCCTGCGAGGAACGGATTCCCCAGGGGGGCGGTCCCGCGGTGCTCTGCCTGGTGGTCACCCAGGACGCGGAGGCGCATCGTCAACACATCGGGCAATTGCGGGGAGAGTTCTGTCGGTGGATGGGTGACGGCCAGACCCTAGGCGATGAGGACTCCGAACTCCTTCGCTTCGAGGTTCTCGATCGAGCGACCTTCGATGCGCTGGCTCGGTTTGCCGCCGCCGGGTTGATCGCGCCCACCCTGGCCACGACGCGGCCCCTTTCGCTCGATGCCGAACCGCAGCTGCCACCGCCGCTCACAGCGGAGGAGCTCGAAAGAATTCGCGTCCGTGCGGACAAGGCACGGCATTCGCTGCGTCGGGCCCGGGTGCTTGGGGAGGCGGATTTTCCCGAGGAATGCCGGGTGAGCGTGCTGGAGGCGATCTGGCAGGTGGCGTGTGTTCTGGCGTTGCGCGAGCGGCATCCGGAACCGGCGGATCTCGACGCCGCGCTGGCCAGGGAGGATCCCGGTACGTGGAAGCGTTGCCGGGAAGTCGCGGCTCCGTTTGTCGCGGATTCCACCGTCGAGTGGGAGCCGGTGGCTGCGGCGTTGGAAAAAGCGATCGCCGGCTGAGGCGTTGAGCGGTTCCTCCCGGCGCGCCCGGAGGTCGCGCGCCACCCAAAGGCGTTAGCCCGTTCCTGGCTACGCCGCGGGCGCCACGCGAAGGACGTCGCTCTTTTTGAAGATCGAGACCACCGGGATCCCGCGGGCCTCGATCTTGGCGCGCCCGCCTTCCTCGCGGTCCACCAGCACAACCGCCAACACCACCTTGCCGCCCGCGGCTTCGATGGCGTCGACCGCCTTGAGCGTGGAATCGCCACGGGTGATCACATCGTCGATGACGGCCACCGACCGGCCCTGGACATTGGCGCCTTCGATGAGCTTGGTCTGGCCGTGGTCCTTGGGAGCTTTGCGCACGACGAAGACCTCGATGGGACGGCCGGGCGTGTTGAGGTGGGAGACGATGCCGATGGAGATGGAGATCGGGTCGGCGCCCATGGTGAGACCGCCGACCGCTTCGATGCGCAGGCCGCGGGCCTGTTCCTCGGCGCGGATGGCTTCGAAGAGAACATTGCCGACCAGCCAGGCGCCCTCGGGGTTGAGCGTGGTGAGGCGGCAGTCGAAGTAATGGGAACTGCGGGCGCCGGAGGCCAGGACGAAGTCACCGTAAAACACGGACTTCGTTTTCACGATTTCGAGAAGGCGTGCCTTGTTCGCGGAGGGATAGGAGGGCATAGGGACCGGTGGGGATCGGGTCGGGTCGGGTCGGGTCAATCGGTTCAGATCTGGAAATCCACCTCGGGCGCCAGGCGGTCGCGCTTGGGTTTCACCACCATCCGGCCGTCCTCGTAGATCACCAGGGAATTGGGTGGGACGCTGTGCATGAGGAACACGTTGCCGCCGATGGTGGTGCCGGCGCCGATGACGGTTTCACCGCCGACGATGGTGGCTCCGGCGTAGATCGTGACGTGGTCCTCGAGCGTGGGATGGCGACGGGCGCCGCGAAGGGCTTGTCCGCCTGCCAGCGAGCGCGCGACCAGTCCGACGCCCTGGTACATCTTCACGTGCGAACCGAGGACGGCGGTTTCGCCCACCACGGTTCCGGTGCAATGGTCGACGAAGAAATGGGAACCGATGGTGGCGCCCGGGTGCAGGTCCATGCCGCTTCGCGAATGGGCCCATTCGGTCATGATCCGCGGCAGCAGCGCGACCCGCGAAAGATAGAGTTCGTGGGCCATTCGCTGCACCGCGATGGCTTCCATGAAGGGGTAGGCGACGATGACCTCCTCCTTGCTCAACGCGGCCGGGTCGCCGCGGAACGCCGCCTCGGCATCCGTCTGAAGCAGTTCGCGGAGGCACGGAAGCTTGGAGAGAAACTCGACCGTGAAATGGCGGGCCGCGGTGCCGAACTGGCTCCGGTTCACCGAATCCGGCGGGGCATACTCCAGGCTCTTTCGCATTTCGTCCTCGAGTCGCTCCTTCACCGAGGCCAGAAGCAGGGTGGTCTCCACCTTGAGTTCGGAGGAGACGAGGGGGCGGTCGTCGAAGAACCCGGGGAAAAGCAGCCTCAGGAGATCCTGCGTGATCGAGACGATGGCCGACTTGGAGGGGAGGTTGGGGCCGTCGACATGATTGATGCCCCCGACAGCGGCATAGGACGCCAGCAACCGATCGGCGAGCTGGGTTTCCGTGACGTCCATGCGCGAAGTATCCGCGCCGGGGCAGTCCCGATCAAGCCGGGCGGCGGGGGGGAAGAAGGCGTCTGGGGTCTGGCGTCTGGCGTCTGGCGTCTGGGGGGGGGAGTGGGGTGGCGTCGTGCGTCGTGCGTCGTGCGTCGTGGGGAGTGGGGAGTGGGGGGCCTGCGGGTTGGATTTGCTGGGGGAGTTCGGGCTTGGGGTGGGTGGAGAATCCGGGGGTGGGGGGCGAGGGAATGGTTGTTGGAAAGCGGCAGGGGGCTGCCGCAGTCCATGGTGGGAAGCGTATGTCGATGGTCGGGCGTCGTGCGTCGCACCGAAGGACCCCCAATCAGCCCCCCACTCCACACCCCAGCCCCCAGACGCCCAGACGCCCAGACGCCCAGACGCCAGACCCCGGACCCCGGACCCCGGACCCCGGACCCCAGACGCCAGACGCCAGACGCCAGACCCCAGACCCCAGACCCCAGACCCCAGACCCCAGAATCGTGGCGGCGGGGGATTGGCGAAGCGTGGTTCGGTTGGCACGATGTGGGGCCCGTTCGGTACGGGATACTGACGTTGAAGGCTGTTGATGAGGCTAAGGACGGAAAGGCTCCGCTGCGCGCGGGGTCGGTGCCTTACTTGAACGTGGCGCCGATTGTCGTGGGGTTGGAGGATCGGCTTCAGTTATCCCCGCCTTCCGAGTTGGCCGGGGCATTGCGACGGGGGGAGATCGATGCCGGTCTGTTGAGCATCACCGAGGCGTTGTTCCACGAGGATTACGTGATTCTGGAGGGTCCCTGCGTGGCGTCGTTCGGGGCGGTGTTCAGTGTGTTCCTGGCGCATCGGAAGCCGTTGCAGGACATTCGCAGGGTGCGTTGTGACACGGCGTCGCTGACCAGCGTGAACCTGATGCGCGTGCTGCTGGCGGAGCGCGGGTTGTTTCCGGAATTCGTTCCGCTGAGGGACCGGTCGTCGGCGGGGGAGGAGGACTACGTTTTGTTGATCGGGGATCCGGCGATCGAGTTCCGGCGGGCGCCGCACGAGCATGCGATTCTGGATTTGGGCCAGGAATGGAGGGACCAGACGGGGTTGCCGTTTGTGTTCGCGGCCTGGGTCTTGCGGCGGGAGGCGGGCGAGGGGGCGCAGACCGTTGAGTTGCGTGGGGAGTTGCTCAAGGCGGCCGAACGCGGTCGGTGCGGGATCGAGGCGGTCATCCGGGATCGTCCGGAGTTCGACGAGCCGTTTCGCCGGCGTTATTTGACGGAGCATATCCGCAGCCATTTGGGGCCTGCTGAGAAGGCGGGGGTGGCGCGGTTTGTGGAATTGTTGCGGCGCCATGCGGGACGTCCGGTGTTCGAGCCGAGGTACGTGCGGTGAGCAGGCGTTGGCGTTGATCCGTGGGGGGGCGGCCGGTAGCGTGGCGGGGCGATGGCGAAACATCCCACGACCCTGAACGTCGGCTGCGGCCAGATCCGGATTCCGGATTCCATCGGCGTTGATTTTGATCCGGCGACCGTGGCGGATGTGATCCATGATCTGGATTCGTTTCCCTGGCCGTTCGCGGACGCCTCCTTTGACCGGATCATCTGCTCCCATGTGCTGGAGCATTTGAAGACGCCCTGGCGGGCGATGAGCGAGCTGATCCGGATTGCGCGGCCCGGGGCGCTGGTGGAGATCGCGACGCCGCATTATTCGTCGCCGGATTCGTGGGGGGACATCACCCACTACATGCATTACAGCCTGAAGACGTGGGAGCCCTACTACCATGTGAAGCCGGACAAGAAGCCGCCGTTCGAGCTGGTGTCGCGCCGACTCACCTTCGGGCACGGGTTGTTCTCGCTGGCCGGGCGGGCCGTTGCCGGCGTGTTCGGACTGTCGTTCTACGAGAAGTACGCCTGCCTCGTGTTCCGCGCCGGGAACATGGAGTTCGTTCTGCGTCGGCTTGCTTGAACGCGGCTGCTCCAAGGCCTGGGCAATGATTTACGACACATTTCCCTTCTTCAACGAGTTCGAACTGCTCGAGCTCCGGTTGGACGAATTGTGGGATGTCGTGGACCGGTTCGTCATCGGGGAATCTCCGCGGACCCATAGCAACCGACCCAAGCCGCTTCACTTCGCGGAGAACCGCGAACGCTTTCGCAAGTACGATTCGAAGATCATCCATGTCGTCGTTGAGGACGACGCCTCGGTGTTGTCCTCGTGGAGTCCCACCGGCCGCAGCCGCTTTGCCATCGAGGATCATGACCGGCGCTCGCTGTCGCGCGGACTGACGCAGTGCAAGCCGGACGACATCATCCTGACGGGCGATGTGGATGAGATCCCGCGGGCGGAGGACCTGCGTGCGGCGGTGGCTGCGATGAAGCGGAGCGACGGGCCCCTGTCGCGGATCTGGGGAGGGTTCCTGAAATCAGGGCCGGTGGTGCGCCATGGGCGGAGCGTGTTTCGCAAGTGGCATCCGCGGGTGACGGTCTTCGAGCAGCGGATGTTTTACTTCTTCCTGAACTGCGCCTGCGTGAACCGTCCCTGGTGGCACGGCACGCGGATGTCCTTCCATCGGGATTTCACCTCGGGTTACGACCTGCGGCGGTGGGGGGGGCGGGTTCTGAAGAATTCCGGGTGGCACTTTTCCTTCATGGGGGGTGTTGAGCGAATCCGCGCCAAGATCGCGGCGTACGCGCACACCGAGCACAACCGGCCGGAATTGACGGATCCCGAGGAACTCACGCGCCGCATCGGGCCGGGTCGCGACCTGTTCGGGGATGGCACGGAGCTGGAGTGGGTGCCGGTGGACGGGACATTTCCCCGGAGGATTCGCGAGCGACCCGATGGATTCGCGCACTGGATGGGGCCGCTGAAGTGACCAGGGCGACGCGGGGCGTCTGCGTCGGAATTAGTCCGCCTGGATTCCCTGGAGACTGGCCATCGCCGCGAAGGCGCCGCCGGCGCGGAGCAATTCCCGGGGGGAGCCGCTTTCCACGATCCGGCCCGCGGACAGCGTGATGATGCGGTCCATGTCCATCAGGGTGCTGAGCCGGTGCGCGACGCAGAGGACGGTGCGGTTTTCCTCCAGCCGTTTGAGGGCGGCCTGCACTTCGCGTTCGCTCTGGGAATCGAGGGCGGCGGTGGCTTCGTCGAGGACCAGGATGGGAGCGTTGCGCACGAAGGCGCGGGCGATGGACAGCCGCTGGCGCTGGCCGCCCGAGAGGGTGACGCCGCGTTCGCCGACCGGGGTGTCGTAGCCCTGGGGCATTGCCGAAATGAACTCGTGCGCAAAGGCGGCCCGGGCTGCGGCCTCGACGTCCGCCCGGGTGGCGCCCGGACGGCCGCAGGCGATGTTCTCGGCCACGGTGAGATCGAAGATCACGACGTCCTGGCTGACCAGGGCGAGAAGGGAGCGCAGATCGGCCGCCGCGACGTCGCGCAGGTTCTGCCCATCGATCGTCACGCGTCCGGCCTTGGGGTCGTAGAAGCGGAACAGGAGATTGACCAGCGTGCTCTTGCCGGAGCCGCTCTCGCCGGCCACGCCGAGTTTCTGTCCGCGCGGGATGGTCAGCGAGAAATCCATCAGCACCGGGCGCTCGTCGTAGCCGAAACTGATCCGGTCGAAGACGATGTCGTGGGTGAACGAGCCGAGAGGTTTTGGGGAGGCGGGGTCCTGGACGGAGGGGCGTTCGGCGAGCACCTGGCCGATGCGGTCGGCGGCGATGCTGGCTTGGGCGAAGACGACGTGGACCTGGGAGATTCGTTTGATCGGGGTGTAGAGGGTGGCGGTGGCGATGAGGAAAGTGAGGAGGTCGGTGAAATGGAGTCCGGTGAAGGCGATGTAGAGGATCAGGGAACTCAGGGCGAAGGCGGAGATCAGTTCGATGATGGGATTCACCATTTCGCGGGCGCGCATGGCCTTCATGCCCTGGCCGAACAGTTCCAGGGACAGTTTGCGGAAGCGTTCGCCCTGTTGGGCTTCGAGACCGAAGGCTTTCACCACGCGGATGCCGGCGAGGAATTCCACCAGCAGGCCCGCCTGATGGGTGGAGGCGAGCGCGACCCGGCGGCCCGCCTCGCGCGCCTTGCGGCCCAGTTTGCCGATGGGGATGGCGCAAAACGGAAGGAAGACCAGCACGAAGAGGGTGAGCTTCGTGTTCAGGATCATCAGTGGAATCAGGATGCTGAGCACCGTCACCGGCTCCTTCACGAGATCGGAGAGCCGGCTGCCCAGGGCGCTTTGGAGAACCGCGGTGTCGGCATTCACCCGCGTGATCAGATCCCCGGATCGCGCCCGCGAGAAGTAGTCGAGGGACAGCCCGCTGAGCCGGGTCATGATGTTGATGCGAAGATCACTGACGGTGCGTTCGCTGACCCAGCTGAGGAAGTAGTTGCTGAAGTAGCCGGTGAAGCCCCGGAACGCCATGAGCAGCGGGAGGAGCAGGATCACACCGAGGGCTTCGCGCCAGCCGGGTTTGCGTCCGGCGCGGGGCAGCCAGGGATCGAGGGCGTCCCGCGCCGATTGGTCGAGGTCGGTGACCACTTGTCGGAGTTGAGCGACCCGGCTTTGCGGGGCTGCGGCGGGCAGGGGCAGGGGGATGGGGAGGGGGAGGGCGCCGACGGCACCGGCGCCTGCCTGGAGGGCGGGTGCGGGGGGGGCGAGGCGTTCGAAAACCATGCGCGCCCCCCAGATCGCAGCGCCGTTTGAGAGTCCGTAGAGCACGCCCAGGAGAATGCCCAGGGCCATGCGGTGCCAGTACCGTTTGAGGTACGGTTCACCAAAGCGAAGGATGGCCTTCAGGTGCTCCATGGGCGTGCGTGCCTCAGCTGCGCAGGGCGCCCAGGGTGGCCTGGAAATCCGCGGGCAGCGGCGCCTCGAATTCCATCGGCTGGGCGGTGGTGGGATGCTGGAACCCGAGCCGCCACGCGTGGAGCATCTGGCGCGGAGCCCGATAGCCGGTGATTTCCGCGAGACGCGCGTTCGGTCGCTTGCCGTAGGTGTCGTCCCCGACCAGCGGGTGGCCGAGGTGCTGGAAGTGGACGCGGATCTGGTGGGTGCGGCCGGTGTGGAGTGTGGCTTCGAGCCAGGTGGCGCCGCGAAGGCGTTCGCTGACCCGGAAACCGGTCCAGGCATCGCGGCCCCCGCCGTCGACCACGGCCATCTGTTTGCGGTGCGTGGGGTGACGCGCCACTTCGGCGTGGATGTCGCCCGCGTCCTTCTTCACCGAGCCGCAGACGATCGCCTGATACACCTTGTGGGACTCCCGTTGGGCGAACTGTTCGGCGAGCGAGAGGTGGGCGGGATCGGTCTTGGCCACGACGAGACAACCGCTGGTGTCCTTGTCGAGCCGATGGACGATGCCGGGTCGGGCCACGCCGCCGATGCCGCTGAGTTGTCCGGCGCAGTGGTGCAGGAGGGCGTTGACGAGGGTGCCGTCCTCGTGACCTGCGGCCGGGTGGACGACCAGACCCGGGGGTTTGTTCAGGACCAGGAGATGTTCGTCCTCGAACAGGATGTCGAGGGGGATGTCCTGGGCGATGGCTTCGGCGGGAATGGGAGGAGGCCAGGTGACATCGATGCGGTCTCCCAGCCGGGGGATCTGAGTGACTTTGGCGTGGCGATCGTTGACGCGGATGTGTCCGGACTCGATCAGACGTTGGAGGGTGCTGCGGGAAACGTCGGGCAGTCGCTGGTGCAGAAAAGCGTCGAGGCGCTCCCCCGGGTGGGATTCATTGACGGTGATTGTGACGGGTTCGGGGTTCACGCGGGGTCGGAATTCATGGAGGCGGTTGGGAAGGCGGGGGGGGCTGGGCCGCGGCGGAGAATAAGATAGAGAACGGTGCCCAGGACGAACAGGCCCAGGCTCACCCAGTGGGCGGGAGTCAGGAAACCGAAAGTGACGGCGGAGGCGGGGTAGTCGCCGCGGAAGAGTTCCACGAAGCTGCGGATCACGGCGTAGGCCAGGAGGTAGAGGGCGAACACCTGGCCTTCGAATTTTCGGCGGCCGAACCACCAGGCGAGCCCGGCGGCGAGGGCCAGGCCGAGCAGCGTTTCGTACATTTGAGTGGGATGCAGGCGGCCCTCGGGAAGGCCGTAGCTGCCCGGGTAGCGGATCGACCAGGGGAGTTCGCATCGGCGTCCGTAGCAGCAGCCGTTGATCAGGCATCCGATGCGGCCGATCGCGTGGCCCAGGGCAAGACCCGGAGCCAGGATGTCCGCCATGCGCCAGCCGGGAACCTTCTTGAGTCGGCACCAGACGAAGCCGGAGAGGGCGGCTCCGATGAAACCACCGTGGAAGACCAGTCCGCCGTGGTGAACCATGAATACTTCACTCAACGGTTCGTTCTTGAAGTCGCGCTCCCAGTAAGTGGCCACGTACAGCACCCGGGCTCCCACGATGCCAGCGACGATCAGGACCCAAAGCAGGTCCCACACGGTGTCGGCCCGGATGCCGGCTCTGGGAGCGCGCCGTGCGGCAGTCCAGGCGCCCAGCCAGAACCCTGCCGCGACGCACAGGCCGTACCAGGTCACGGAGAACGAGCCGAGTTGGAACGCGAATCGATCCACTGGGCTGACGCTATTCGTAGCGCTTCCAGCCCAGAAGCCGAAAAACACCCGGAATTCTCCCAATTTTCCTGCAACCCGGATCGTTTCGGTGTGTTCCTGTGCGGTCCTGACGCGGAGCCCACCCTGAATTCGACTCGAATTCCCCGGTCCGCGCCGGCATCCAAAGACCCGAAACCGAATCCGATGCTGATTCCGATCCCCCGTTTTCCCATGAAATCCCTTCTTACCGTCTCCCTGCTTGCGGCCGTCGTGGCCACGGGTTGCATCCACACCCATGAAACGGTCGTGAACGACGAGTCCCGAGTCCCGATCGAGTTCGAGAACGATGTCGCGGGGCGAATTTTCTACGAGGCGCTGAGCCGGATGCCGGAATCAGGCAAGCACACGGAACAGAAGTCGGAGGTCTCCCTGCCCATCGTTTTCAGCCACGAACGAAAGGTGGTTCGAGGTCCCAACACGGGTTTCAACCAGGCCGCCCGTCGTTGCGACACGAACCAGGACGGCAGGATCACGGAGAGCGAAGCCCGGATCTTCGGCGCCTCGGTGAAGTGACGGCCGGGGGCGGGTGGCCCGCGCTCAGGGAAGTTCCTGGACGCGTATTCGCCGGTATTCCATCTGGCCGCGGTCGCCCTCGAGTCCGACGGGCCCGGTGGCCGGAAGGGCGTAGGCCGCTTCAAGCAGTTCCCCGTTGCAGGTGCAGCGCGCGGATCCGCCCTTCACGGTGACCTCAAGTTCGTTCCAGTCCTGGGGCCGGTATTTCTGGAGGGTCTTGTACGGGCCGGCGAGGGAGTAGTCGCGGCACTGGAGTTGGGGTTTGCGCAGGAACACGCCGCTGTCCGCGTTCGGGGTGGCGCGGAATTCCAGCTTCAAGACGAAGTCCTTGGGAAACTCCCGGGTGGTCCAGAGAACCTGGTAACGGCGGCCTTCGGGAGGTGTGGTGACGATCAGACGTCCGTTTTTCGCGACGTATCGTCCTTCCGGACTCGAGACGAGGCCGTCGAAACGGTTGGTGAGGAAGCCCCAGCCGGTCAGGTCTCGGCCGTTGAAGAGACTGACGAAGCCGGGTTCGGGCTGGAAATCATCGGGCTGGGTTTCGAGGAAACTCAGGGTTGCCAGAATGGGACGAAGCGCGGCGGCCCATTTCGCGTAGCCCGTCGCATTGGGATGCAGGAGATCGGGGAATTCGGCGGGTTTCGCATCGCCTTCGGCATTGGCGAACAGGGGCCAGGTTTCCACCAGCGTGATCGAGGGATCGCCCTTCACAGCTGCCGCGTAGAGTTCATTGATCTTGCGAATCGAGGCTGCGGGTCGAGCCATCGTCGCGGAACTGGGGAAGACCTGGCACAGGACCACGGGCAGGTGCGCATTCCGCGTCTTGAGGGCGTGTTCCCGGATGGCCGCCAGGATCAGCTTGAGATTGGCGGTGATGGTTTCGGGTTCGGCCTTTTCCTCCAGGTCATTGGTTCCGATCAGCAGGACGATGGCCGAGGGGTTGAGGGAAAGGACGTCGTCTGCGAGTCGGATCAGGATGCCGCGGGTGGTGTCACCGCTGATGCCGCGGTTGGCAGCTTTGAGTCCCGGAAAACTGCCCCCCAAATCATCACCCCAGCCCTGCGTGATGGAATCCCCCAGGAACACCACGGCGCCACGGTCGGCTTGCACCTGTTTCGACCACGCCTCGCGTTTTTCAGCCCAGAGCTTTTTGAACCAGTCGTAGCGCCGGATGGGGCCGGAACCCGGCAGACCGTCGTCGGTTGGAGGGATCTCGAAGCGTCCGGCATCCGCAGCGCCGGCCGGGATGGCCGGGGCGAAGGCAAGAAGACTGAGGAGCAGCGCGAGCAGGGGGCGGGGGAGCGGCATCATGGGGGGAATGGACTTGGGAATGGCGAGGGACGGTTTCACCCCCCCTTGCGGACGTCCTTGGCCCAGGAGTCCTTGAGGGTGATCGTTCGATTCAGGACCAGGCGGCCCGGGGAACTGTCGGCGTCGAGCGCGAAATACCCGAGGCGCTCGAACTGGTAGCGGACGTCGGGCGAGGCATGGGCGAGGGACGGTTCCACGCGGGCGGTGACCACCTCAAGCGAGTGGGGGTTGAGGTGCCGCTTGAAATCGCCGTCGGCGTCGGGTTCGGGCACGGTGAAAAGCCGGTCGTAGAGGCGGACTTCGGCCTCGACGGCGTGCGTTGCGGAGACCCAGTGGATGGTGCCCTTGATCTTGCGATTGGCGGTGGGGCCGCCGGAACGGCTCCCTTCATCGAAGGTGCAGCGCACTTCGGTCACCTGACCGGACGCGTCCTTGACCACTTCCTGGCATTTGATGATGCCGGCATACTTCAGCCGAACTTCGCCCCCGGGCTGAAGACGGAAGTAGCCTTTCGGAGGCGTCTCCATGAAGTCATCCCGCTCAATGAACAGTTCCCGACCGAAAGGCACGGCGCGCGTTCCTGCGGCTTCGTCCTCCGGATTGTTCGTGGCGCGGACCTCTTCGACGTGGTTCTCAGGCAGGTTGACGAGCACCACCTTGAGCGGACGCAACACCGCCAGGCGCCGTTGGGCGATGGGATTCAGGTCGCCGCGAATGCAGTGTTCGAGAACGCCGACCTCGGTGATGCCATCGAATTTGGTCACGCCGATTCCCCGGGCGAATTCGCGCAGGGCTTCGGCGCGCACTCCTCGGCGGCGGATTCCTGAGATGGTGGGCATGCGGGGATCGTTCCAGCCGGTGACGAGCTCCTCGTTCACCAGTTGGAGGAGCTTCCGCTTGCTCATCACGGTGTAGGTGAGGTTGAGACGCGCGAACTCGCGCTGGTGCGGCAGCGGTCGCGGAAGATCCAGGCTCTCGAGAATCCAGTCGTAGAGTGGCCGGTGGACCTCAAACTCAAGGGTGCAGATGGAGTGGGTGATGCCCTCGAGATAATCACTCAGGCAGTGGGCGAAGTCGTACATCGGGTAGATGCACCACGCCTTGCCAGTGTGATGATGCTCGGTGTGACGGATCCGGTACAGGACCGGGTCGCGAAGCCACACGTTCGGGGAAGCCATGTTGATCCGCGCGCGAAGTGTCCGAGTGCCGTCGGGAAACTCCCCGGCGCGCATTCTGCGGAAAAGATCCAGGCTCTCGTCCACGGATCGTTCACGCCAGGGGCTGTCGGTGCCGGGCCGGTCCGGAGCGCCCCGGTACTTGTCCGTATCCGCAGCGTTCAGATCGCAGACGTAGGCCTTGCCCTTCTGGATCAGTTGCTCGGCGTAGAGGTAGATCTGTTCGAAATAGTCCGAGGCGAAGAACGGTTCGAGGCCGGGGTCCGTAGGGGTGCCCACCACGCCGGGAAGATGGAAGTCGGGTTTGCCGGCGATTTCCGAAGCCGTGGGTTTCGTGCGGCGGGGCTTCAGCGCCAGGCATTGATCGGCCCAACCCCGGACCAACCAGTGGACGTCCTCCGTGATGGACTCCACGTACTCGACATCCTCCTTGGCCGGATTGGTGTCATCCATGCGCAGGTTGCACTGACCTCCGAAGTCGCGGGCGATGCCAAAATTGAGGCAGATGCTCTTCGCGTGGCCGATGTGAAGGTAACCGTTGGGTTCGGGAGGAAAGCGGGTGACGATCCGCTGGTGGCGGCCGGCTTCCAGGTCACTGGCGACGAGGTCGCGGATGAAATCGCGGGGAACAGCCGGTGTCGCGGCCGATTCGTTGGGTAGGGGATCGCTCATGGGCGGTCGCGGGCAGCTCTCGAAAAGCCCGGATTATTGGGGGGCTCCTGGGGTGGTTCCCAGCCAAATCAAGGGCCGTGTCGAATGCCCGGAAACCCTTGTTTTCCGGTCCGGCTCACCGGTTTGGCCTCCGAATCAATCGAGGGGCGTTGCCGCCTTTCCGAACAGTTTCAGACGCAGGTCGCGCAATGTGTAAAGGGTGGCATTCTCCAAACCCCGCATCCGCCGTGCCCCAGTCTTGCGCTTCGGACCAAACCGTTTCCGGTATTCCCTGAAAATCCCCTCCACGTACTCCCGCCCCCCGAACACCGCCCCGTCGCAGAAGTACCTCACCCGGCACTTCAGGTACTCGCTCAGCGGCAATTTCCCCTTCGCCGCCAGGACTTTCGCCACCTCCTCCGCGTTCAGCGCCCCCCGCACCGGACGTCCGTCCGGGCCCGTGGCCTCCCGACGTTCATCGCCTTCCAGGTACAGGTGCTTTCGATAGATCTCCAACGACGCCGATGGATCTTCCTCCTGCCCGCGCTGCAAGGCCGTCACCAGGAATTGCACTCCGGTTTGGGCCTGCTGGCCGCCCGCCATTGCTTCACCGTAACCGCACCAGCGGTAGTCCTTCGGATCCTTGACCGCTCCCGCCCGAACGGGGTTGAGATCGATATACGCCGCCATGGTCACCAGAGCGTCTCCCGCGCCGTCCACCAGCACGCTACGGAACCGCTCCTCCCAAAGCGTGCCCTTGCGCCCCTTGCGGACGTTGTACCACTGGGAGAACCGCTGTTTGAGCATCTTCATGAACGCGGAAACGTCGTACATACGCCGGTGAAACGTCTCCAGATAGGCGGCCAGCCCGGCGTCGTCTCTCGCTTCGCGAAACATTGCGAACCGTTGACGGACCGCTTCGGGGAACTGGTGGCCGGAGAGGCGCTTGAGATCGTCGAGGATTTCCTCGGGCCCGGGAAAGGAGGCGGGCCGTTGGGGGACCGCGAGGAGAATATGGAAGTGATTGGACATGAGGGCGTAAGTGAGGACGCGGACCCGGCAGAACCGTTCACATTCCCGCATCAGGGCGAGGAAGTGCTCCTTCTCGGTGGCTTCGAAGATGAAGCGCCGATCCACGATGCGGGAAAGACAGTGGTAAAAGCCGGTGGGATGATCCTTGGGAACCTTCAGTCGGGCTGTCCTCATGGCGGTCGCCGGCTAATCACCTTCGCCCCCGGCGCGGCAAGCTTTTTCACAAAGGGACAGTCAATTAGTTGTTTTGCGAGCTGTTACGATCAAGGGACAGGCATTTAGCTGCCCTGGCTCCCGGTCGACCGGAGGTGTCGGTTCCTCCAACCGGATTCGCCTTAAAGAGTCTGTCCCCCAGTTGGCTCAAGTTCCTCCCGGCTCCACGGTGATTCCTCCATGGGCCAATCCGCCACCGCCAGGCCCGGGTACCCGCGATATAGACCGCGCCGCTGCACTTGGAGACCGTTTGCAGGGCAATGAGGGACAGGCTGTTTAGGAGATGAGGGCCATGGCGAATGCGTGGCGCGCCCTTTCGACTGGGGGACAGGCCTTTTGGAGGCGGAGGGGGCGTTGTGCGACGGATGGGGGGTTGGTAGTGTCGGGGGCATGATCCGGAAGGTGTTGCTGACGGGCTTGGTTGTTTTTGTGGGGGTGCCTGCGCTTTGGCTTGGGGTGGAGCATTGGCGGGGGCGTGGGCAGTTGGCGGAGGCGATCCGTCGGATCGAGGCGCGGGGGGAGACGCTGGATTTTCAGGGAATGCTGCCTCCTGGTGTGGCGGCGAGTTCGAATGGTATGGCAGCACTGATGGCGGCGACTCAACGGGCGGTGGGGCGGGCGGGGCTTATGCCGCCGGCGGAGGTTATGCCGCCGGCGCATACGATGATTGGTCCGGGGACAGCGGTGCCGGGCACCCGGATGGAATGGTGGAAGGGGGGGAATGGGACAAACAACTGGGCCGACTTGCGATCGGTATTGGTCCGCAACGAGGAGGCCATGGACGGGATCCATGAAGCGCTTGCCATGCCCTGGCGGCGACCTGAGCTCGATCTTTCGAAGGGGTTCAGCAGGATGCTGATTCCGCATCTTGCCCCCATGAAGAACGCAGCGACCTCGCTTGCGGCATCGGCTCTTGATGCGGCGCGTCAGGGGGATCTGGCGGGAGCGGTCGAGGATTTGAAGGGCATGCGGATTCTGGAAAGGGACCTGGAGTCCGAGCCGATCCTGATCAGTCAACTGGTGCGGGTGGCGATTGGGGCGATTTCGAATTCGAGGCTTTGGGCGGTTTTGAATGCCCGGGATTGGAATGAATCGGAGTTGGGGGAGTTGCAGGGGGCGCTGCCTTCCGAGGATTTCACCACGGCGATGGTGCGAAGCCTGGAGGGCGAGCGTGCGGGTGCCTTGTACGAGATGCGGCATGCGAGTTCGCAGCAGTTGGCGGAGATCTGGAGTGGTGATGCGATGGACCTGGCGTTGGGCGGTGGTCCGGCGCCTCTTTCGGTTCCGGAGACGGTGGACGAGGCGGTGGAGTTTGCGGGCACATTCCTGGAGCGTTTGAGCCGGGGGATCCTGATCAACGTGGTGGCTCCGGTCTGGCGATTCGGTTGGGGGGATCAGGCTGCCGCCTACTACCTTGAGTGCATGGAAGGCATGCTGGAGGCGAATCGTCTTGGAATACGGGAACGGTCGTTCGTTCCGGTGCAGCAGTTCGATCTCGCCGGGCGGCTGGAGTTGCCGGGTTATGGCCGGCTTCGGGTGACGTTTTCGCGGACCATGCTTCCGGCCCTGGAAAAGGCGTCGATGAAGGCCTTTCGGGCGGAAACCGAGCGGTCGTTGCACGAGACCGGAATCGCCCTGAGGCGGTTCCAGCTGCGGCAGGGGCGACTTCCGGAGAAGCTGGAGGAACTCGTGCCCGCGTTTCTGGCGGCGGTTCCCACGGATCGGATGGATGGCAAGCCGCTCCGGTACCGGCGCGAGGGGGAAAAGGCGTTCACTTTATGGAGTGTCGGTGAGGACCTTAAGGACGACGGCGGGGATGCGACCTGGTCGGAAGAGCGGGCGAAGAGTTTGAATCCCCAGTGGTGGTTGGCGCGGGATGCGGTGTGGCCGCAGGTTGCGTCGGCGGAGGAGATTGCCGCCTGGCATCAGGGGGAGGCCCGGAAGTTGGAGAAGGAACGGGCTGCCAAAGGGGGCAGCGGGGGTGGGGGGGCGAGGCGCTTCGAAATGTCGGCGGAGCTGATGAAGCGTTACGGGCTGGTTCCTAAGGAATCGGCGCCAGTGGAGTCGACGAATTCGGGGGCGATCTCGCCGCCGCCCGCCAAACCCTGAAGGGGCAGATCCTCGGATCCAGTGGTTGCAACGGAATCAGGACACCAGCGCTGGGGAGGAGGAGACTGCCGCTGTTGGTGGTGAGGGGGTGGGGCTGTCCTGGTGAAGGACCTCCTGGAGGGTTTGGAGGAGGATTTCCGCGGTGAACGGTTTTTGGAGGAAGCGGAGGTGCGTTTCGGTGGCGCCGCGGGCGGCGCGCTCCTGATCGGGGAGGCCGCTCATGGCGACGACCGGGAGATTGGGCATGATGCGGCGGAGGGCGGTGATGGTGGTGGGGCCGTCCATGAGGGGCATCATCATGTCGATGATGGCGCCTTTGACGGTGTCCTGGTTGCGGGCGAAGAGGGTGAGAGCTTCGGCACCGTCGATGGCAGGCAGGGGGCGGTAGCCGTGTTTGGCGAGGATGGAGGTGGCGGCGTTGCGGATGGGGTCCTCGTCGTCGACGACGAGAATGGTTTCGCCGTTGCCCTTGGGGAGCGAGGTTTCGGTGGGGGGGGCGACGGGTTCGGAGGCGTCGGGCGGTAGGGCGGGCAGGTAGATGTGGAATTCGGTGCCTTCGCGGAGCCGGCTTGAGACTTCGAGGAAGCCGCCGTGGTTGCGGACGATGCTTTGGACGGTGGCGAGGCCGAGGCCGGTGCCCTGTCCCTGGGGTTTGGTGGTGAAGAAGGGCTCGAAGATTTTGTCGAGGACTTCGGCGGGGATTCCGACGCCGGTGTCGGCGACGCTGAGCCGGACGAAGTCGCCGGCGATGGCGTCGGGGTTCATGCGCACGTACATCTCGTCGATGATTGCGTTATCCGCGGAGAGAGTGAGTTGGCCGCCGTTGGGCATGGCGTCGCGGGCATTGACGCAGAGGTTGAGCAGGACCTGATGGACCTGGGTGGAGTCGGCGTTGAGGTCGAGAAGGTCGGGGGCGAGTTTGGAGCGGAAGCGGATGGAGCGCGGGAAGGTTTCGGCGGCGATTTTGGAGATTTCGCGGACGAGGTAGGAGGTTTTGAGCCGGGTGCGGTGGGTTTCGGAGCCGCGGGCGAAGACGAGCAGTTGGCGGACGATGCCGGCGCCGCGGTGGGCGCTGGTTTTGAGCATGTCGAGCATGGCCCGGTCCTCGAGGCCGGAGAGGGAGTCCTTGAGCATCTCGACGGACATGAGGATGGGGGCGAGGACGTTGTTGAGGTCGTGGGCGATGCCGCTGGCGAGGGCGCCGATGCTTTCGAGTCGTTGGGCGCGGAGGTATTGTTGTTCGAGTCGTTTGCGATCGGTGATATCGCGATCGCAGCCGCGGTAGCCGAGCAGTGCGCCGTTGGGGGCGAGGATGGGGACGCCGCTGGTGAGGAGGTGTCGGAGTGAGCCGTCGCGGTGCAGGTTGGTGTTTTCCAGGTCGGAGAAGGGGAGTTTCTGGTGGGTGACTTCCTCGAATTTTGCGCGTACGCGGGCGGCTTCCTCGGGAGGCATGAGATCGAACGGGGTGAGTCCGATGATGCCGGCGGCTTCGAGTCCGAGGACTTTGACGACGCTGTCGGAGACGAAGGTGTAGCGGCCCTGGGCGTCCACCTCCCAGACCCAGTCGGCCATGGTGAAGGTGATGTCGCGGAATCGTGCTTCGCTGAGTCGGAGGGCTTCCTCGGCCCGCTTGCGTTCGGCGATGTCCCAGGCGACGTCGGCGAGGGTGGCGACGAGTTCGAGGTCCTCGGCGACGTAGTCGGAGGATTTGTTTCCGACGCCGAGGATGGCGGTGATGGCGGTTCCGCGCATCACGGGGACGACGAGTTGTCGGGAGATGGGGGCGTGGCCTTCGGGGAGGCCGTGGCGGTTGGGGAGGGAGGCGTAGTCGTTGTGGATGATGGGCCGGCGTTCGCGAATGGCGTCCGCCCAGACGCCGGCTTCCTTCACCGGGTAGTGTTGGCCGGCGCCTTTGGCGGAGCACATCTCGCGGGTGGTGCGGGAAGACCAGGCCTGGAGGGACAGGGTGGATTGGTCGGGTTCGAGGAAGTGATAGAAGCCGATGCTGCTGTGGGTGAGGGCTTCGGCTTCGTCGAGGGTGGCGCGGAGGAGTTCGGCGAGGGAGTGGGAGGCTGCGTAATCGACGAGGCGGAGTCGGGCTTCGAGGATGAAGGCGCTGCGTTTGGTGGCGGTGATATCCTCGGCGACGCCTGCGAATCGGAAGACCTCTCCGGCGGCGTTTCGGATGGGGTAGATGCGGGTCCGGATCCAGCGGATCGAGCCGTCCGGTCGTCGGATGCGGCAGTCGGGGCATTCCGGGGCGGATTGGGTGCCTTTGATGCGTTTGCGCATGTCGCCCTCGACGACGAGTCGGTCCTCGGGGAGGAGGGCTTCGAGCCAGGAGTTGGGGTGGGAGTGGAGTTCGGAGCAGGGGCGTCCCCAGATTTGTTCGTAGGCTGGGCTGACGTATTCGATGCGCGAGTAGTCGGCGGTGATGATCCAGAAGGCTTCGTCGATGCTTCCGGCGAGCTGGCTGAACCGTTCGTCGCTTTCGCGGAGGAGGGCTTCGTTCTCGCGGAGCGCGCGTTCGGCGGCGCGTCTCGCGGTGGTGTTTTCGAAGGCGACGGCGAGTCGGCTTTCGGGGAGGGGGAAGACGCGCATCCAGAAGCTGCCGGACAGTTTATCGTCCGCATAATCGAGCACGTCGGAGTCGAAGGGTTTTCCGGTGCGGGCGACGTCGAGGTAGCGGTCGGTGATGCCGGCGGCGCGGGCGGCGGGCCAGATCTCGTTGAATTCGCGTCCCTGCCAGTCGGCGATGCGGATGCCGGTGAGTCGTTCGGCGGCGGGGTTGGCGCTGAGCAGCACGAGTTGGTCGGGTGCGATGAACCGGTAGATGAACAGGCCGGCGGGGATGCTTTGGACGATGTCGTGGGAGGTGCGTGTGGTGGCGAGGAGGTCCTCCTGGATCACTTTCCATTCGGTGATATCGCGGAGCACGCTGAGGAAGTGGGGTGCGCCGGCGAGTTCGATCAATTCCCCGGAGACGAGACCGTCCACGATTTCGCCGGATTTGGTGCGAAACCTGGCGCTGAAGTTGGTGACGGAGCCTTGGTTGCGGAGGCGGGTGACGTATTCCTGGCGTTGGGTTTCCTCCAGCCAAAGTCGGGCCTGGGCGGGGTCCTTGCCGATCAGTTCGTCCCGGGGGAAGCCGGTGATGCGGCTGACGGCGGGGTTGACTTCGACGATGCGACCTTCGTTGGCGGTGGAGATGACGAAGGCGTCGGGGCTGGCGCGGAACGTGCGTGCGAATTTTTCCTGCGAGGTTCGAAGGGCTTCTTCGGCGCGGATTTGTTCGGAGATATTGGTGAACACGACGAGCACGCGGAACGGGCGTGGTTCGCCGGGTTTGAATTCGGGCAGGGCATCGATGTGCAGCCAGCGTGTTTCGGATTCGCCGGGGAGGTTGAGGCCCATGAGGGTGCCCTGGACGGGTTGGCCGGTGCGGAGGCTGGCCATGGCCGGGTGGGAATCCCCGGGGAACGGGGTGCCGTCGGGGTGGATGGCGTTCCAGCGTGGATCCTGCGAGGTGCGTCCGGTCAATTCGTTGGTTGAGAGTCCGAGGATTCGGGTGGCGGAAGGGTTGGCGGCGATGATGCGGCCTTCGGGATCCTGATAGACCACGCCATGGGTGAGGGATTCGAACAGGCTGCGGTGGTTTTCCTCGGGAGGGGTCTGGGGTTGCGGCTCGGGAGATGCGATGTCGTTTTCCGTGCGTCGGTTGTGGAACGCGATCCAGGCGACCAGGCCTACGAGCGATCCATCCCTGGCCAGATGGATGAGCCGCTGGAATTTGGGCTGGTGGGTGCCGCTGAGGAGGAGTCCGGCGCCAACGATGAGCAGGAGGGCGCAGACGCTCCAGCCGAGGGTTCTGGCGAGTGGCGAGCGTGGAGGCACGGGGGCTTGGAAGGAGGTGGGGAGGGGGGGCATCGGGGAGGGCGTTGGGCGAGCGCGATGTCCTTCAGGTGTCGGGGGAGCTTTTTCCCTGGGATGGGAAGGGTGGATTCATGGGAGTGTGCCTGTTGATGGCTGGCTGGCGCCCGGGGCGAGGCTCGAACGCTGCCTCTCTATCGGCAGGTACCGGGTGGGTCCTAATCGGGATCTTCCCTGGCCGGCGGCGCTCGCGGACGGGTGGGAGCGTTTCCATGGGGTTGGGGGATCCTGGGGGGTGTGCTGTTTCAGGGTCGAGCCCAATGGGTTAGCAAATCCGCGTGACCTCGAGTCCGAGGAGTCGGCCCAGTTCTTCGAGTCGGGTGGCGAGTTTGCCGACACCCACCGCGCAATGGTGTGCGGGTCCTTGTTCGTTCCAGCGTTCGACGAAAGCCCGGGTGCCGATCGGGAATCGGTAGCGGCTGTTGGTGTTGCCGATTTCGAGGATCGGGCTGGGCCGGGGCCGTGGCGGACGCTCATTTCGGCGGAGAGCCTGCGGCCGACCTTGCCATGATAGACGCGGAGAGGTCGGACTGGGGAGTGCGTCGTGCGTTGGTGGCCCTGAAACCCAAGTCCCTATCAAGCCCCAATACCAGATCCCAGACCCCAGACCCCAGACGCTAGACGCCAGACGCCAGACGCCAGACGCCAGACGCCAGACTCCAGACGCCAGACGCCAGACGCCAGACCCGGGGGAAAAGAAAACGCCGACGGCTTGGGGGCCGTCGGCGTGGTGCTTGGAAGCGGGAGGTTGGGCGGACCTAGTTGCCTCCGGGTTGGCTGGGCATGCGGCCGATGCGGCGGAGCATTTCGGCGGCGCGTTTGGCATTGGGATCGCCGTTGGCGACGCCGCGGGCGACTTCATCCTGGAGTTCGTGCATGCGACTGACGGAGTTGGCTCCGGCGGTGTTCTGCGCGTTCATGCGTAGGATGGCGTCGGCGGCCCGGACATAGTCCTTCCCTTTGACGGCCGCTTCGTAGTCGGCAGGGGTGACCTGTTGGGTGGCGTCGAGGACGATGGAGTCGGTGGTGCTGCCGGAGTCCTCGGCTGGAGCGGCGGCTTCGGAGGCGGGAGCCTCGGTCGTGGTTGCTGCGGCGGCCTCGGGTTCGGCTTCCTTTTGTCCGCAACCGGCCAGGGAAGCGACGGTGGCGGCGAGGAGGAGCGCGAGGAGGTGGCGGAGGGTCCGTGATGTGGGTGAGGAATGGATCATTTCCTGGAGCGGAAAGGGGCTGGGGGAGGGTGGATTCAGTAACCGCCGGTGGCGCTGCCGGGGACGTAGTAGAGGTCGTTGGGCAGTTCGGCGGGGCGGAAGCGGTTGCCGCGGGGGTCGACGCCGGCCATGTCGTAGTACCTGCGGAATTTCATCATGACGGCGTGGCCGCCGACGCCGCCGACGACGGCGCCGCCTTTGGCGTCGGCGTTGACGGAGCGGGAGTTGACGTTGCCGCCGGAGTGGCGTTGGGAGATGCCTTCGAAGGGTTGGTTGCCGGCGTCGTTGAACCAGAACGAGTCATATTCGTTGGCTTCCCAGAGTTGGATGCTGGTGGGCCTCAGGTCGGTGAGCTTGTAGGTCTTGCCGTTGTCGAGTTGAGCGCCGAGGCCGCTGATGGCGCCGTTCCAGGTGTAGCTGGTGAGTTTGACGTCGCGGTTCACGTAGAGGTAGGCGAGGGAGCCCATGCTGTCGTTCCAGTCCTTGGGGCAGATGAGCACCTGATGGGTGGAGAGGAAGGGGAAGAGCTGGCTTCTTTGGAACCAGGGCAGCTGATTGGTGTGGGCGTTGGGGCCGCGGCGGCCGTTGGCGCCGGGGATGACGCGGCCGTCGACGCGGGCTGCGTAGCACCAGTTGTCGGGGCCGGGGTTGCCGGAGGACACGGTGCCCCAGCTCGGGTGGGGCATGTTTTCGTTGTTGTCCCCGGTGTACATCTGAGTGGCCAGGATGATCTGCTTCACGTTGTTCAGATCCTTGGTGAGCATGGCTCGATCCTTGGCCTTGGAGAGGGCGGGAAGGAGCATGCTGGCCAGGATGGCGATGATCGCGATCACGACGAGCAGTTCGATCAGGGTGAACGCCTGCCGGCCGAACGGGGAGGATGCCCGGGTTCCTGCACCGGACGAGGTGGGGGATTGGGGGGTCATGGAGTGGTCTGGGTCAAATCGGAGTTGTTGTTCCAGAGGCCAAAAAACGCATCCGCGCGTGTGCGTATTCGACACGGCGGGGCGTGGTTTGTGTTCCGGAAGATCTTGCCGGTCCTACCATGCGAAGGGGGCTTTTTGGAAGTGTGTTTTGACCGGCACAGAGCGTGGCGGGTGGGCCTGGAGGTGAGGGTTGGGATCTGATGTGGCCAAAGAAAAACCGCTCCCCGGGGTCGGGGAGCGGCTGGGTTGTGATAGGGCCGGGGCGGAACCGGCTGGATGGGAGTTGGGTTGGGCGGATCGGATCAGGCGGTGCGACGGGACCACCCGCGGATTCCGACGAGGCCGAGGAAGCCCGCGCCCAGGAGGGTCAGGACGTTTCCGGAGTCGGGTGTTTTGGGGATCTCGACGATGCCGGCGGGGGCGAACGTGACGTGTTCCCATTGGCCGGGAATGGCGGAGTCGCCGGTGAGGCCGAGGGGGGTCGTGACGAGCGAGGAGCCGTTCCAGCGGAGTGTGAACAGCCCGGAGCCCGAGGCGAATTCCTGGGTGAGTAGGATGTCACCGACGAGGGAGGCGAACTGGGAGGCTTCGGCGCCGAGCAGCCGGCCGGTCCCGAAGTTGACGCCGTAGAAATTCTCGTTGGCGCTGATCATGTCGATGTCCTCGATGGCCACCGACAGGGGATAGTAATCCACGCTTCCGTTTGCGCCGAAGGCATACAGGCGGTTCTGGCCTTCCGCACCCGCGATCGCTTTGCCCGCGAGCGGTCCGTACTTGGAGGGGTCATTGGGGACGGTGATCAGTCCTTCGAGGTGGACGTTGACGTCGGCGAGCTGAGTGGGAGTGCCGGCGGAATTGACGCGCCAGGCTTCACCGCCGGTGGTCACGGCGAGCAGGTCCCCGCCCCAGACGCCGGTGCGATCGACGTAGAGTGAGCCGCGCATGAGGCCGTTGCCGCTTCCGGGAAGATCGACCCAGTTGTTGATGAACGAGGAACCATCGGGGCTGATCTTGGTGATTTGGCCGTCGATGCCGTTGCCCGTGAAGAGGGTTCCCGCGGCGAACGCGCCGCCGGAGCGGGCGGTGGCAATCTTGACTTCGTCGGTGAGTCCGGAGATGGACGAGAAACCCACCTGGGTTCCGTCGGCTTTGACGCGGACGAAGTTATTCGGCTGTCCGTTGTTGTTATAGTTTACCGACATGACCACGGAATCGGTGGGTTCGTGGTAATCGATGCCGATGGGGCTGGGGAACGAGGTGCTGATCTGGACCAGCTTGATATCCACGGCCAGGGCGGGGGAGCAGAGTCCGAGCGTTGCAGTGGCGAGGGCGAGTTGATGGATGGATGGTTTCATGAAATCTCCTTGGTGTCCCGCGGGGTTAGGGTTTTTAATTAATTATGTCAACAATAAGTAATTGATTTAGGTGATCTACGGTTCGTCGGATCTCTGAGTTATCGATTGGAGTGGGGGGTGGGGGAAGCCGTGGGGATTTTGGAGGCGGTGCGGGAAGTGGGATGGGTTAGCCCAGTTCGGGGCCGGTGATGGCGAACAAGGCGTCGGGAGATGCGGGAAGGATGGGGGTGCCGAGGAACATTCGTGTCAGCGACCTTTGCGGGGTGAAGCCGCGGCGCCGGGCCCAGGCGATGGCGGCCTTCCGGGGATCGGGGATGTCGCAGAAGACGGTGTGCCCTGCGGCGGTATCGAGAAGGGCTTCGAGCATGCGGACTCCGGCGGCGTCGGAGGTGGCGATGACGGGGCCGAGGTAGCGGGCGCGGGCGCCTTCGCGAAGGAGTCCCCAGCCTTCGATTTGGCGATGAGCGCCCTCCATCACGCGAGCGCAGGCGCTTTGCCGGATCAGGGAGTCGAGCAGGTGCGGTCGGGCGACACCGAATGTGGCCTGATCGAGCTGGGAGAGTTCGGGGTGGTCGGAGGCGCGGACGTCGCGGAATCCTGGTGTTTGCGGGTGGCGGGAAGGTTGGCGAAGCGGGGTGAGGGACCGTGATTCCCAGCGGGTGAGGGTGAATGTGGGGTTGAATCCGAGCGGTTCGTAGACCTTCCGGCCTTCGGGGGTGGCATCGAGACCGATGCACCGGACCCCCCGACGTTTCAGGTGTTCGAGGGCATGAAGGAGCAGGGCCCGGCCCACGCCGCGTCGGCGCAGGTCGGGATGGACGAGCACCATGCCGATCCAGGCGAGATCGAGTCCGTGGGTGGAGGTGGTGACGGTGCCGGCGGGGCGTCCCTTGATTTCGGCAAGGAAGCATCCGTGGGGGTCGAGTTGGAGGAATCGCCGCCAGTCGGCGGTGGTTTGGTTCCAGCCGGCGAGAGCGCGGAGCGAGTCGGCGAAGGGGATGTCGTCGGGGACGAGTGGCCTGAGGTGGAGGTCGTGGATGGGGTCAGTCATCGAGGACGACGAGGGCGTCGGGGGGGAGGATGGCGACGGCGGGCTGGCCTGGGGCGTGTGGGGAATGGTTGCCTGACGGTCCGGAGTTCATGGTTTCGACGCGGAGGCGGAGGGAGGCGGCCTGCAGGTCGTAATGCGTTTCCGGTCCGGCGTAGGTCAGGCGTTCGATGTGAACGGGGATGGCGTTGGTTTGGGTGGGTGAGTCCGGGGAGGCGAGTTGGATTCGTTCGGGTCGGATGGCGAGGGTGATGTGTGGGCGGCTGGGGAGGGGGCCGGTGACGGTGAGATCGCCGAGGGCGGTGGAGGCGATGAAGTGGGGAGGTGCCGCGTTTTTCACGGTGGCGTCGAGCAGGGAGCAGGCGCCGAGGAATTGGCCGACGCACCGGGTTCTGGGGCGTTCGTAGAGGTGGCGGGCGGAGTTGTTCGTTGTGTCCGTTGCGCATGACGGCGATGCGATCGCTGGTCACGAGGGCCTCCTCCTGGTCATGGGTGACGTAGATGAACGTCATTCCGAGACGGCGTTGCAATTGGCGCAGTTCGATCTGGAGTTGCTTGCGCAGTTTGAGGTCGAGGGCGGCGAGCGGTTCGTCGAGGAGGAGCACCTGCGGTTCGTTGACGATGGCGCGGGCGAGGGCGACGCGTTGTTTCTGTCCGCCGGATAATTCCGAGGGGCGGCGGCGGGCGAGCGGGGCGATTTCCACGAGTTCCATGACCTGGGAGACCCGCCGGTTGATCTCCGGCGCGGCTACTTTTTTCATGCGCAGCCCGAAGGCCACATTGTTCCAGACATCGAGGTGGGGGAAGAGCGCGTACGATTGGAACACCGTGTTGACGGGACGCCGGTGGGCGGGGAGGTCGGTGGCGTCGGTGCCAGCGATGTGCAGCCGGCCTTCGTCGGGGGCGTCCAATCCCGCGATCAGCCGGAGCAGGGTGGTTTTGCCGCAGCCGGAGGGGCCGAGGAGGGAGAAGAATTCGCCGGGTTGGATGGTGAGCGAGACGTGATCGAGGGCGGTGACCTCGCCGAAGCGGCGGGTGAGTCCGCAGGCTTCGACGGCGGGTCGTGGGGAGGGGGCGGTCACGGGGGGCGCCGAGCGTGGCGGTTGCGGAGCGGGGAGCGGGGAGCGGGGAGCGGGATGGACGAGGCTGTCGTTCAGACGTCGCAGACGGAAACCGCCT
>CAYZAE010000043.1:34170-40553 GCA_964476125.1 uncultured Verrucomicrobiota bacterium
ACGGGGGGCGCCGAGCGTGGCGGTTGCGGAGCGGAGGGAACCATTTCAGACGTCGCAGACGGAAACCGCCTGGCGGAGCGCGGCGATCTTGTCGGGGCCGCGCGGGATGAATTCGTGGCCGACATGGCCGCGATAGCCGGTCTCGAGCAGCGCCCGCAGGATCGGCGGGTAGTTGAGCTCCTGGGTGTCGTCGAGGTCGGAGCGTCCGGGCACGCCGGCGGTGTGAACGTGACCGATCCAGGGCGCATGCGCTCGGATCCGGGTGATGACATCCCCGTGCATGATCTGCACGTGGTAGATGTCGAAGAGGACCTTGACCCGTTCGCTGGCCACCGATTTCACGATGTCGACGCTCAGGTCGATGTCGTCGCAGAAGTAGTCCGGGTGCCCCTTCATGGCTGTATCGACCCGGGAGTTCAGCATTTCGAGACAGAGGGTGACGCGGCGTTTTTCGGCGTGGGCGGCGACCTTCTTGAGGCCGTCGATCATGTTGCGCCGGCCGGTTTCGGTGGGGAGACCGCGGCGGAACCCGGAGAAGGTGATGACGTTGGGGGCGCCGAATTCCGCGGCCTCATCGAGGGCGCGGGTGCAGGCGGCGACGCATTCGTCGTGTTCCTCGACGTGGGCGAATCCCTTGGAGAAACCGTGTCGACCGAAGATGGCGCAGGTGAGTCCGTGTTTGCGGAGGATGGGGAAGTTATCGGGCCCGACGAGTTCGACGGAGCCGAGGCCGAGTTCGCGGGCGGCGGCGGCGAGTTGGTCGACGGTGAGCGGGTTGAAGCACCAATGACAGACGCTGTGATGGATCCGGCCCTTGAGTGCGGGAGCGGGCGATGGGGTGGCGGCCAGGGCGGCGGGGGCGGCGGCTATTTGGATACCGGTGCCGAGGCCGAGGGACAGGCCTGCGGCGGTGGTCGTGGTGGTGACCGAGGCGGTGGAGGCCAGGAAGTCGCGACGGGAGAGCGGCGGCATGGAGGGATCCTGCTCGAACCCCCTGGAGATGGCTAGACTGGGGAGGGGAGTGTATTACGCAATTGCGATCCACCATTGAAACAGGCTTCTAAATTGCGGAGTTTTGCCGCGGAGGTTGTCACCGTGACCCGCTTGGAAGTAGATAGAGCCCCGAATTGGATGGACCGGGCCGGGGGTTGCGGTGGTTCGGACATTCCATTCAAACGTCCCGGTGGCCGATCCCAAAGCGCCATGGTGCACCGGGGCTCAATGTCGTCGGGATTGGCTGCCTTCGCGTCTGCGAACGGGTGGTGTCCATGGTGCTTGATGAAATGAAAATGACTATGGAAGTGAACGCTCGAAGTGATCGTAAGTCCCGATGGTCGATGCTGGCGGCATGCTGTGTGGCCGGGGTTCTGCAGGGCGGTACGGCGCAGGCACAGACGACCCTTGCGGAGTTCAAATTCGACGAAGGCACAGGGCCGACCACGAAGAGCGTGGTGAACGATCTGACCGGCCGGTTGGGTCTCCTTCCGAACCCGGATGCGGTGCCGGTGAGCATCACGGACACGCCGTCGGGCGCGGCCGGTGATCGCGCGGTGCAGTTGACCAATGGGGCGTTCCTGGTGGCGAACGATTCGGGGTCCCCGATTCTCGCGAAGTCCACGACGCCGCTGACCCTGGAGGGTTGGGTGAAGCGTGACAGTGCCTCGACGGCGACGTACGAGGGCATCATGGGCTACGGTGGCGCCTACAAGCTTGGTCTTCAGTCGAGCGAGATCATCTTCACCCTGTTCGGGGTGGTGGACATTCCGAGCGGTTTGGTGTTGCCGTCGGACGAGTGGCATCACGTGGCGGCGGTATGGGAGCCGGGTGTGCGGGTGACGTTCTATCTCGATGGCAACTCGACGGTGGTTGAGGAGACGCGTGCGGTGGGGGCGTTCCTGAACAACTACCTGAACCTGGGTGCGGAGCGTCTTGGCACGCCCATCACCGGTTCGATCGACCGTCTGCGCATTCACGATGGCGTTCTGACGCCGGAGCAGTTGGACACTGTGGCCGCGACGCCGAAGGCGCCGCTGGCGAACACGCTGGTTTCCTATGCCTTCAATGAGGCTTCCGCGCCGTACGCGAGTGCGGCCACGACGGCGCGTCCGGCGGTGAGCGGTGATGCTTTCCGTGCGGAGCAGGTGGCACCGCTGTGGGATACGGACTCCCCGACGGGCGGTCCGACGGATCGCAGCCTTAACTTCAGCACTGCGGGCAGGCGGGTGGTGGTGCCTGATCCGAACGCGGCCATCACGCTGGACACCGGTGATTTCACGATCCAGGCGTGGGTGAAGTTCGGGGCGCAGCCCTCGGGCCGTTCGGTGTTGTTCTTCAACAACGGACCCGGTGGAGCTGTTTCCTTCTCGATTGCCGCGCGCAAGGTGTTTGTCACGACGCTGGGCATTTTGGATCGCGATTCGAATGCGGCCATTCCGGATGACGGCGGCTGGCATCACATCGCGGTGGTTCACGAGACCGGCAAGGAATTCCGGTTTTACGTGGATGGCATCCTGGGTGACACGAAGGCGTACACCAGCGGCGCGCTCATTGGCGTGCGGACGGCGACCGAGTTTTTCATTGGCAGCGAGCCCACGGGCGGACTTCCGTATGTGGGCAAGATGGACCGCCTGACGGTCACCAAGGGCATTGTGGCGGCCGACAAGCTCGACTTCCGTCCGATCCCGGGAGTTGATCCCGCGGCTCCGGCGCTGACGATCCAGAACGTGGTTGAAGTGGCCTGGCCGTCGCTCCCTGCCGGGTACCAGTTGCAGACCACCCTGACGCCCGAGACTCCCTCGACCTGGACTTTTGTGACGGGCACGCCCGTGGCGTCCGGCGGCACGTACCGCTACTACGCGCCGGTGAGCTCGCAGAAGAGCTTCTACCGGTTGATCAAGCCCTAGTCGGGTCGGGGGTGGGGGTCGCGGACGACCTTTTCCTCCTGCATTTCGCGAAGCCGGCGGGCCCTGTCCCGCCGGCTTTTTTCTTGGGGGGGTGGGGCAAGAAAGCAGTTGCAGTGGTGGCGGACCGTTTCACATTGCCTGTCCTATGTTCCGGAATATCCACCGGCTGCTGACGCCGGTGCTCTTCTTTGCGGCGGCGCTTGGTCTTCGAGCCCAGCCGATCCTGATTCCCAACGCCTCGTTTGAGTTCCCTGCGACTCCGTTCGTGGACAACCGGGTGACGGACTGGAGGAAGTTTCCGAAGCCGGTGTGGTACGACGAGAGTGGTGGATTTACCTGGGACCAGCTTTCGGGGGTTTTCCGGAACACGGACCCTGGGAAGGAGGACCACATTGAGAACTGCGATGGGAACCAGGGCTTTTACCTCTTCGCCGTTCCCGGGGTGGGTCTCTCGCAGGAAGGTTTCTCCGCGGCCCGATTTGTCCCGGGCAAGGCCTACCAGCTTACGGCGGGGATTCTGGGGGGCAACGGGGGCATGACGAACGGTGTGTCGCTGGAGATGAGCCTTTTCTATCGGGACGCCGCGGGGAATGCCGTGGCGGTGGCGGCCACGAACATTTTGCACGACACGGCGCGCTTTCCGACGCGCACCCGGTTCGTCGACATTGCGCTCCGGCTTCCCCCGGTCCGGCCTGGGGATCCGTGGGCGGGCAAGGACATCGGGGTCCGGTTTGTGTCGACGGTCGATCCGGCCAAGGCCGGAGGCTACTGGGATATCGACCAAGTGCGGCTCGCCGAGGTGCTGGAGATTCCGAATGCCTCGTTTGAGTCGCCGTCGACGGCGTTCGTGGACAACCGGGTGGACCGCTGGCAGAAGACGCCGAAGCCGGTGTGGTACGACGAGAGTGGTGGCTTCACCTGGGACCAGCTTTCGGGCGTGTTCAGGAACACGGATCCGGGCAAGGAGGATCACATTGAGAACAGCGATGGGAGCCAGGGCTTTTATTTGTTTGCGGTGCCGACCGTGGGGTTGTTTTTGGATGCCGGGTCGACGAATAGCCTTGGCGCGGGGCCGGTTGCGCCGTTTGAGGTTCGCTTCGAACCGGGGCGGTCCTATGGATTGACGGTGGGTGTCCTGGGAGGGAACGGGGGCATGACCAATGGTGCCACCCTGGATCTCAGTCTTTACTACCGGGACGAAGCGGGCGTTCCGGTGACTGTGGCGCGAACCACGGTGACGAACAGTTCGGCCCTGTTTCCCACGCGCACGAGGTATGTGGATTTCCAGGTCCGGACGCCCTCGGTGATGGCGGGGGATGCCTGGGTGGGCCGGCCCCTGGGGGTCCAGTTCCATTCCACGGTGGATCCGCAGTTGGCAGGGGGGTACTGGGACATTGATCACGTCCGGCTGGAGGCGGTTCCGGATCCCGTCCTGCTGAATCCCCGGGTGGTCGAAGGTCGGCTTGAGAGCACGCTTCAGAGCGCGGTGGGGTTGCGGTTCGAGGTGGTTTCCGTGGACAGTCTTTCGGTCGAGCCGGGAGCGTGGCAGGTTCTCGGGACGGTCACGAACACGGCGGGTTTCGTCGAGATCCGGGGCCGGGCGGCCGGGGCGGGCCGTGAGTTCCTGCGAGTCCGGTCCGTGCCGTAGCGCGGGTGTCCGGAGGTCCAGCGTGGCGGCTGTGATCGGTGGAATGACATGAAGCACCCAGTCTCAGTTCGAGCCGCGAATGGCGGCCGCCAGCCATCGGGCTGGCGGCTGGGATGGGGCTGCGGGGGGCTGGGTGGATTCCGAAGGGCAGTGGGTGGCGGGGGATTCACCCTGATTGAGTTGCTGGTGGTGATCGCGATCCTGGCGGTGCTTGGTTCCCTGCTCCTGCCGGCGCTGACCTCGGCGAAGGGAGCGGGCAAACGAACTGTCTGCCTGTCGAACCTGCGGCAGATCGGGGTGGGCATTCATCTTTATGCCGGCGATCACGAGGGGCGGATGCCGTTCGGACCGAAGGCGCCACCGTTCACGAGTCCGGCCAGTTTTTATCCGTCGACGGGTGCACCCACGAGTCTGTTGTCGCTGCGGGACGGGGCGCCGGTTGGGCTGGGTCTGCTGGTGCGTGGCTTCCTGGCGAGCGAACCGCGGGTGGTGTTTTGTCCGGGCAGCGACCAGCCGGTGAACACGGCGGAGGAGTTGGTGAAGGTGGGGACGACGCAGTCGCAGGGCAGTTATTACTATCGTCATGGGGGCAACACCCGGCTGTTCGATGATGTGTCGAACCCGTTTGTGCCCGAGCATCTCCAGTTGGATGCGCCGGGGGAGAACCGGAAGGGACTGCCGATTCGGGCGCTGGTGATGGACACCCAGTTCCGGTGTCCGCCCGAGCTGGAGGCGTTCAACGTCCGGCCGCGGACCCATCATGGGTTGCGGGACGAGGGGATTCTTTTCGCGGACGGCAGTGTGCGTTCGCGGCCGAACCGTGGAGATCGGTTCACGGTGGATCTGCGGGATTTTTCGGATCTGCGGGCGGCGTTCGACCGGATCCTGGCGGCCTTCGAGTGGGCGGATCGGGAACCCTGAGGCTGGCTGCCCGGGAGCGGGGGGTCAGAAGTCGAGCCCCACGCCGAGCACCAGGCGGAAGTCGTCGGGCCGGGGTTGGGAGCCATCGGCTCCGATCTTGGGAACGGAGATCCGATCCCAGACGAAGGAGACGTCGAGGTCGAAGCGGCGGGTGATATCGAGGGAGAGGGTGGTGACGCCGTGATGCGTGGTTTCACCGACTTCGCGGCTGGTGTACTGTCCGCGGTATTCGAGGAGCAGATCGATTCGCCGGGTGATTTCCCAATCGAAGCGGCTGCCGAAGATCAGGGCGGCGACGCCTTTGCTGGCGGGTTGGCCGGGTTGGTAGGAGTCGAACCAGGCCTTCTGGAAGCCGGGCCCCGAGGTGATGTTCCATTCCAGGTCGGGCCGGTCGATCAGGCTGTAGCCTGCGCCGGCGCCGGCGGTGACGCGGTGGGAGAGGTTTTGGAACGGGTCCTTGTAGTACTCGGCGAAGGGGAGGATGAGGTAGAACCGGCGGGACAGCCAGAGATCGAACTCGCTGTTGACCCGGTGGTTGTTGGCGGTTTCGGCGCCGCCGCTGCTGCTTGAGTTGCCGATGTAATCGACGGTCAGCCGGGTGCTGGGTGTCCGGCGCTGGAGATGGGCCTGGGCATTGAACTCAATCTGCTCGGTGTTGCCGGCCCGCAGGGTCAGTCCGAGGGAGCCTTTGCCGGACCAGTAATTCCGCTCCCGGCGTCCCCCCGGGGTGACGCTCTGGACCTCGGTTGGCGAGATCTGCCGCGGGGCGTCGCCGCCGACCCGGATTTCGCCGGGCTTGAGGGTCAGCGGTCCGGAGAGCGTTTCCCCGCTGACCAGGAGGACATCAAGCATCCGGGGTGAGCGCAGCTGGCGGATGTCCTTCCAGTCGAAGGTGAGGTCGTCGAGTTTCT
>CAYZAE010000044.1:0-34603 GCA_964476125.1 uncultured Verrucomicrobiota bacterium
TTCGTCAACGGCCAGTTCACCAGCGACGGCGGCACCCATCTCAGCGCCTTCCGCGAAGGACTGCTCAAGGCCGTCAACGAACTGGCCGGTGGGAAGTTTGAGGGCGATGACGTCCGGGAAAGCATGGTTGGTGCGGTGGCCATCCGGCTCAAGGACCCGGTCTTTGAATCCCAGACCAAGAACAAGCTGGGCAATACGGAAATCCGCTCTTACCTCCATCGGGACAAAGCCACGGCCGAAAAGATCATCGCCAAATGTCAGGACACCCAGCAGCTCAGGAAGGAGCTGCAGGACGTCAAGAAACTTGCCCGCGAGCGGTCCAAGGCCATCTCGCTCCGCATCCCCCAGCTGAAGGATTGCCGGGTCCATCTCGACAAGGCCAAGGGCAAGGGCAAGGGCTCCATGGTCTTCCTCTGCGAGGGCGTGAGCGCCGCCGGCTCCATCACGTCCTGCCGCGACGTGAACACCCAGGCGATCTTCACCCTGAGAGGCAAACCGCTCAACGTCTGGGACCTGAAGCGCGACGTGATGTACAAGAACGACGAGATGTACAACCTCATGCGCGCCCTCGACATCGAGGATTCCGTCGACAACCTGCGCTACGACAAGGTCGTGCTCGCCACCGATGCCGATGTCGACGGTCTCCACATCCGCAACCTGATGATCACCTACTTCTTCAGGTTCTTCGAACCCCTGGTTCACGACGGTCACCTTTACGTGCTCGAAACCCCCCTGTTCCGCGTCCGCAACAAGGAACAGACGCTCTATTGCTATTCCGAGGCTGAGCGGGATGAGGCCGCGAAAAAGATCGGACGCGGCGCCGAGATCACCCGGTTCAAGGGGCTCGGCGAAATCTCACCGAAGGAATTCAAGCAGTTCATTGGCCCGGACATGCGCCTGAGCCAGGTCGAGTTCGCGCCCAAGCCCGATTCCACCCATATCCTGGGCTTCTACATGGGCCGGAACACCCCCGATCGCCGCGATTACATCATGGAGAACCTCGTGGTGCCCGTGGAGGATTGAGGGGCCGAAATCCCGCCCATCGTCAGCCCGGCGGTTGACGGCTTCCAGTCCGGCTCCCGTCCAGGCCGATTCCGAAGGCCGCTACCCCGCGCCGATTCCGGGAAAAACGGTGGAGATCTAAACGCAAACGTGTCCGAGTTGAATTCCTGGTATTGGCGTGCGTCGGAAGAGTGCCTACGCTCCCAGCCAATCGTTGATCTCGGAACGCCCGCCCACCCATGAGCCCCACCAAGACGACCCTGATGGCCACCACCCTGATGATCGGTTCGCTGCCTCTCCTGGCGGCGGATTGGCCGAATTACCGGGGTCCAGGACATGACGGTATCTCGAAGGAGAAGCTGGTCTCGACCACCTGGGCGGCGGGCGGACCCAGGCAGCTCTGGAAGATTCCGGCCAGTGGCGGCTTCAGTTCCCTCACCGTGGCGGGCGGACGCGCGTTCATCACGGTTTCAAAATCCATCGACGGCGCGAACCGCGAAGTGTTGCTGGCATTGGACGCCGCCTCGGGCAAGGAACTGTGGAACGCGCCCCTGAGCGTGGCGAAGTTCGATGGCGGCGGAAACGCCGGGACGAAGGAGAACAGCGGCGGGGACGGACCGCGATCCACACCCACGATCGACGGCGACCGGGTTTACGTGCTCGACGGCCGGCTGGTCCTCGCCTGCTGGGAAGCGGCCTCGGGCAAGGAGGTCTGGCGCCGGGACCTGATTGCCGAGCATGCCGGTCGCAACATCACCTGGCAGAATGCGGCGTCGCCCCTGATCGAGGGGAACCTGGTTTTCGTGGCTGGCGGCGGCGAGGGACAGTCGTTGCTGGCCATCGATCGGAATACGGGCAAGACCGTGTGGAAGGGTGAAAATGACCGGATGACCCACGCCACCCCGGTTCTCGCCACCCTCCACGGGGAAAAGCAGGTGATCTTCTTCACCCAGACCGGACTGGTCGCTGTCCGGCCCGCGGACGGTTCCGTGCTCTGGCGCCAGGGCTTCCGCTATTCCACCTCGACCGCCGCCTCGCCTGTCGTTGCCGGCGACATCGTTTACTGTTCGGCGGGATATGGCGTGGGGGCCGGAGCCTACCGGATCTCGAAGGACGCGGCCGGGTTCAAGTCGACCGAACTCTGGCGTGCCGAGGGCAAGCTTCAGAACCGCTGGAGCACCCCGGTGTACCGCGACGGTCACCTGTACGGGATGTTCGGCTTCAAGGAATATGGCAGCTGCCCGCTCAAGTGTGTCGAGCTTTCCACCGGCAAGGAAAAGTGGGCCCAGCCAGGTTTCGGCCCCGGCAATGTGACCCTGGTGGACGGGCATCTCATCGCCCTGTCCGACCAGGGCGAGCTCGTGATGGTTCAGGCGAGTCCCGAGGCCTATCGGGAGTCTGCCCGGGCCGATGTGCTGGAAGGCAAATGCTGGAGCACACCCACCTATTCCGGGGGACGCATTTTCGCGCGCAGCACGAAGGAGGCTGTCTGTGTCGAACTCAGCCAGGGCCGGGCGGCCGTGCCTGCCGTCGACTCCGCCAACCCGTCCCTGGCTCTCCGCGCCTCGGCTGAAACACGCTGAGCTCCGCTCCCGATGGCCGCTGTTCGTATGCCATGGGGTTTTCCCTCACGGCGCGCGCGGGCCGGTGGGTCAGGCCGGAGCCGTGCCAGGCGAGGCGGCAGGGACAGAATCCGCTGACGGCGGGTTTTCGGGGGACCCCGGGGCATCGGATTTCGTGAGTTCCTTCTCGGTCTTGAGCCGCAATTGACCGCAGGCGGCCTCGATGTCGTGGCCCTTTTCCAGGCGAAGCGTGGCGAGGGCTCCGAACTGGGTGACGCGGGCGGCAAACGCCTGACATTCGGCATCCGTGGGGCGTTTCCACTCCAGTCCCTCGACGGCGTTGTAGGGGATGAGATTGATCTTGGCGTGGAGTCGGCGGGCGAGTTCGGCCAGGGGCCGCGCGTGGTCCGGAGCGTCGTTCACCCCTGCGAGCAGGATGTACTCGAACGTGATCATTTTCCCCTTCCGCTCGAGATACTCCGCACAGGCCGAGGAAAGTTCGGCGATCGGGTACTTGCGATTCACCGGCATGATCCGGTTGCGGACCTCATCCGTGGCCCCATGCAGGGAGATGGCGAGCCGGAACTGTTCCGGTTCGCCGGCCAGCCGCCGGATCTGGGGCGCGAGACCGCTGGTGGAGAGGGTGATTTTCCGTGCCCCGATTCCGCCGCCCCAGGGCGCGTTCAGAATCCGGAGGGCCCGCAGGAGGTTGTCGTAATTGGCCAGGGGTTCTCCCATGCCCATGATCACAAGGTTGTCGATGAGGCGGCTGGTTCCCGACCGGGCAGGCTTCACTCCGCCGGCCTCCGGCTTCTCGCCGGCCCCCTCCGTCGCCGCGGCGGCGACCGGTTCGGCCCGGTGATTCTGCTCCAGGGCAAGGACCTGGCCGACGATTTCGTCCGGATCGAGATTCCGCCGCCAACCCTCCAGTCCGCTGGCGCAGAACTTGCATCCGTAGGCGCAGCCCACCTGGGTGGAAACGCAGAGGGTGGTGCGATCCGCGCGTTCGCCGTAGAGCGCGGGATTGGCGGGGATGAGAACGCTCTCGATCAGGGCGCCATCCCGGAGTTTCCAGAGGAATTTGCGGGTGGTGTCGCGCGCGCCCTGGCTGAGGGTGAGCTGCGGCAGATCGATGGAGTAGGTCTCGGCCAGGCGCTGGCGAAGGGGCAGGGGCAGGTTGGACATGGCGTCCCAGGTGCCGACCCGCTTCACGTACAACCAGTCGAGCAGTTGCCCCACCCTCCAGGTGGGCTGTTGCCAGGTGGTGAAACGGGCGAGCAGATCGTCGCGATGACACGCGTGGATCGAGGGCTGAGGAACGTTCATGAGCTGCGAAAAAAAGGGGAGCAGGACGACCGCGGGTCTCCGGATCGATCACGGAGAATACCGGGCCGCAAGGGATTCATAGGCCCGGCGGACGGTTTCCGTCCCGTGCCTTGCTTCAAGCCGACGGAGGATGAAGTGGCCTTCCGCCATCTTCTGGAAATGATCGAGAAACACGACGTTGATGGCGGCACCGGTCGCCGCGCCGACCACCGGGATCGCCTTGGCGGCGATTTCCTCGGTGACAAGCACGCCAAACCTCGCGGCCAGCGCGGTCAGAAGACGGATCGCCGCCGGGGTGGGGCCCGTCACCACCCCACGGGCGGCAATGGAGGTCACGGCCTCGGAAACCAGCTGCGCCAGGGCGGCTCGAATGGCCCAGTACGAAGTCTCCGCGGCGTCGTCCGTCCGGGTGTCGCCTCCCAGGGCGAACACCTCGAGGCAGGCCAGGCGAACCGAAAGCTGATTCAGGTCGTGGCCCTGACTCGCCGCCACCCGCGCTATCGAACGAAGCATCAGCGTGGTGGAGAGTGGCAGTTCGAGGAACAGCGCGCCCAATCCAAAGGCTCCTCCCACCGCTCCGGAGGCTCCCACCAGGACCTTGTGCAGACGGTTCCGGGGATTCCGGTTGGCCTGGGAATCCGAATCGATGGAATGAACCGCCAGCCGAAGCGCCTGTTCGAGAGCCGTCCGGGTCGCGTGATGAACCAGCCGTGTGGCTCCCTCCGGGAGCATGCGCAGGCCCTTCTCGATCGGTGATCCGATCAGGTTGGCAAAACGCACCGCCACACCCGGACCGGTCAGAAGGGCGCGAGCCCGTCGCAGTTCCACCAGTTCCTCCGCCAGGAAGGCACCCTCGCCGGTCCGCCCGATCACCTCGACATCCACGATGCGGGGTGGGGCGGGGGTTGGGGAAGGGGACGTCGGCATGGCCTGTAACGGGTCCCATACTGGGGTGGGATGGGGCGCTTGGCGAGCGTGGCCATCAAGGCCGATGCGATGGGACACGAAAGGGAGGATGGACTGTCCCGGCCGGTCGTGTACCCTCGCGCTGCACCCGTCAATCGGCCACACACCTACCGTCATGAGCCCACACCCGTCCAAGAGTCTCCGGGAAGCTGCCCGGAGCGCGTTTACCCTGATCGAGTTGCTCGTCGTCATCGCCATCATCGCGATTCTGGCGAGCATGCTGCTGCCCGCGCTGGCCAAGGCGAAGGAGCAGGGACAACGCACGCTGTGCACCAACAACCAGAAGCAGCTCATGCTGGCCAACCAGCTTTACACCAGCGATTTCGACGAGTGGTTGCCGCATAACAACTGGGACTTCAACCCGGCCTGGCCCGGCTGGCTTTGCACCCCTCCGTTCACCCGGCCTGAGACCAACATTTCCACCGGGGTTTTCTGGCGCTACCTGAACACCGCCAAGATCTATCGCTGCCCCCTCGAGCGCACCAACACCCCGCTCTTCAGGGCCCGCGGCCAGAAGTACTCCAGCTACATCATGAGTGGCTCGCTCACGGCCTTCCAGATCCGCCAGAGGACCTTCCGGATCACGCAGTTCAATCCCAACGACATCATCATGTGGCAGGCGGACGAACGGAATGCGGGCGACTTCAACGACGGCTCCAGCAGCCCCGGCGAAGGAATCACCCGAAGCCATAACGTCGGCACCACCGTCGGTGTCGTCGACAGCCACGTCGAATACATCAAGATCAGGGCCTTCAACATCGAGGCCACCCGATACCCCGGCCGGCTCTGGAACGTGCCCGACAGCCGGCGTGGCGACGGATCCTAGTCTCCACACAGTCGCATCCCAACCCTCCCTCTCTGTCTTCCTTTCCATCCATGAAGCCGCGTCTTTCCTTGATCGGAATGCTGGTCGCCCTCGGAGCCTTGTTGTCCGGTTGCGGCGGTGAAGAAACCGCCAAGGCGGATCCCAATGCCATCGAGGCCGCTTTCAAGGATGCCCCGGCCGAGGCCGCCGCACCCGCGACCCAGGAGTCGACCACGGATTCCATCTCCATTTCCGTGGGAGCCGACGGCAATGTGCCGGTCAAAGCCCTGGCTGCCAGGGCCGCGGCGGCCATGCGCAAGGATGACGTCCAGGAGGCCATGGTCATGCTCCAGACCCTGCGCCGGGCCCGGAATCTCAGCCCGGACCAACTCGGCGCCGTTCAGGATCAAATGGCAGCTCTCCAGTCGGAGCTTGCGGGTCGGGCTGCCAACGGGGATGCCCGGGCGAAGCAGGCGATGGAAATGATCCAGCAAAGCACCCGCTGGTAGGGGGAAATCGGGCGCGGATCGGACACGGTCTCCCTCCGGTCCGGCGCCCGTTCCGGCAGGCAGGTTACGGGGTCGGGGAAGCCACGGGTGGGGGTCGACGGATGATGGGGGGTGGAGGTTCCGGACGGGTGGATTCACTGAAGAAGTTGACCAGGCCGGGCTGGTTCCTGAGCACAGGATCCGCACTGGGGGCGAGTTCTCCTGGAACAATCGTCCCCAGTTCAGTTTCCAGGTCTTCGACCGAGCCGAGGGCCTCCCGCGCCAGGGAGAGTCCGGATTCCCGCTCCTTCTCCCGCTCGCAGTAGGTCGCCAGGGCGAGGGCCCCAAGGGCCTTCGCGACCGCCTCCCTTCGGGCGCCGCGCGAGGCCGGGTTTTCCTCCGTGATCCGCGTTGCCCGCAGATGATCCCACGCCTTCCGGAGTTCGGGCTCGCCCCGTTCCCAGGTTGCCTTGGAGTCCACGACGAATCGCCCGTCGGTCTCGCGCATCACCAGGGTGAATCCCGGAGCCTGGTCGTGCGTGGTGAGAAGCGTGAACTCCAGACGGTCGTACACATCAAGAAAGACGCCCTTCTGGTACTGGGATCCAGGTTCCCCAAACCGCGCCGAAACCGTCCCGATCCGCAACACCTGGTTTGTTTCCACCCGGAACACATGGTCGACATCGCGGCGCCAGGCCGGGTTTTTGTCGCCATTCCTTTCCCGAACGAAAAGGTAGGGGGCCTTCCACACCACCTGCTCGCGAAGTTTCGACGAAATCCGGGCGGGGTCCCTGCGCATCGGCGGCCAGTCCGCACCCAGCCGGGTATCCACGGTCCACCGGTCGGAGTCCCTCGTGATCTCATATCGGAAGGATCCGTCCTCCGAGGAATCCGTCAGGGCGACGGCGTTCACCCCTAGGGGCTCCGCGAGTATGGCGAAGGTTGCCGGCGGTTCCGGGCTGCAACCGGGCAGGAGGAGGGCGGTGAGGAGAATCCCCGTGCAGAAGGAATTCCGTCCAAGGCCCCGGTGCGACGAGGGCCCCTCGGCAGTTGGGGACCCGCAGTCAGGGGGAGGCATGACCGTCTTTTACCGGGCTCCTGGAGCCGGTGCCAGCGCGGTGTAGGCCTTTTGGATGAGCTCGGAAGCCTTCGCGTCCCGCACTTTGCGGTCGGAGCTTCCCAGCACGACGACAATAACGCGCTGGCCGCCTCGATTGGCCGTGGCGGCGATGGAGAATCCAGCGTTGAAGAAATACCCGGTCTTGAGTCCGTCGCAGCCATCCACGGCGCCCAACAGGTGGTTGTGGGTGCGCATCACCACCTTCTTGTCCCCTCCGTTGGGCCGGAAGGGGCGTTCCCGGGTCGAGGTCAGGGTGAGCACGTCCGGACGCTTGACCAGTTCCCGGGAGAGGAGCGCGAGATCGTGCGCCGTGGTGATGTCCGGCTGTTGACCGGAGCCCGGCGGCAGCCCGTGAACGGAGCGGAACACCGTGTCCTTCATTCCCAGTTCCTGGGCCTTGCGGTTCATCAGTTCAACGAAGGCCTCCGAGGAACCGGCAACTTTCTCCGCCAAAGCCACGGCCGAATCGTTGGCTGATTGGACCATCAGAGCGAAGAGCAGTTCCTCGACCGTGAAAACCTCCTTCTCCGCCAGCCAGACCTGCGAACCGCCGGTCTTCGAAGCCTTGGCGCTGACGGTCACCTGATCGTTGTAGGTCAGCTGGCGCGCCTCGATTTTATCGAGCACGACCAGAAGGGTCATCAGCTTCAGCACGCTCGCCGGGTAGCCCTTCGCCTCCGCATGGTCGTCCACCAGCACCCTGCCGGAAGCCGCCTCGATGGCGACCGCCCCGATGTAGGGATTCCGCGAAATCGCGTTGGAGTTCCTGGCCGGGGCCGCGGACTTGGCGGGCCGGGTGGCGGCGTTTGGCTGGCGCGAGGCGGCGCTGGCGGGGGACGGAGCTTTTTTTTGCGTCTCGGCGGCGTGAACCGTCGGGGAGGCAGTGCCGAGCATCCCAACCAGCAGCGCGGCGACCAGTGTCGAGGTTCGCAAGGTCATCCATCGGGACGTGATCAAAGGAAGGACAGACATGGCTTTGAATCCGGAGAAAGAGTGGACCGCGGAACAGGCGCGGCCCCGGAATGCTTCGCGGACGACGGCGTAAGCGGAAGCGGAAACTGGGGGTAAACGAAAGTTTTGCCGGCCCAGGCGGAGTTCGAATCGATCCGTGGACTGTCGGAATCCAAACTCAAGTGCCGGCCCTGAACGGCCGATGGCATTTCGGGGTGCGCAGGACATCTCCCGGTCAGCCAATTGCAGCGCGGCGATGGTCTGCGCCCATGGAAGAACATGACCACCAACCGGCTTCGCTTCGGCCTGCTCGCAGGGTTCGGTCTCCCAACACTCGTTGCGGCACTGACGGTTCTGCTCTGGGCCATGGGTTACCACCCGTCCCGGGGAGTTGCTGTCCTCCTCTCCGCGCTGGGTCTGACCGGCCTGCTTGTCGCGGCACGAGCCGTCCGCTCCCTCGATTCCGCCCTGGCTCCATTCTCCCCCCCTGGGATCCAGTCGATGCCTCCGCTCGAAACCCTTCCGATGGACGGAATCCAGACCCTGGATCGTGGGGTGGGGCGGGACGGCGGGGATGCGGATGCGCCTTTGGAACGCGCCGGATCCGTTCTTGAGTCCATGGCCCGGAACTTCGCGGGAACCGCCGAGAGCGCCCGTCAGCTGGTGGTTCTCGCGCAGCAAACCCAGGAGGCCGCCGGCCGTGGAGCCAACGACATCGAGGCGATTGGTCAGGCCATCGACGCCATTCAGTCGAGCAGCTGTCAGATTGTGAAGATCGTGAAGAGCATCGATGAGATCGCGTTCCAGACGAACATTCTCGCGTTGAATGCCGCGCTTGAGGCGGCCCGGGCCGGTCACAGTGGTTCCGGATTTGCCGTGGTGGCCAACGAGGTGCGGGATCTCGCCCGGCGGGCCACGGCCGCCGCGCGGGAAACCGCCTCGAAAATCGAGGATACGGTGAACTGGATCAACCAGGGGGCGATCCTCCGGGGGGAAGTCGCTGCCACGTTTGGAGCGATTGTCGAGAAGACCGAACAGCTCAACGTGCTCGTTGGAGGCGTGGCCGAGGGTTGCCGGCGGGATGTTGATTCTCTCGCGGGTGTTCAGGCGGCCGTCCTGCAAGCGGGACGGGAGGGATGCTCGTCCCGCACCTCCGACAGCGTCATTCGATTCACGACCCAGACCCGCTCCGGCGTCCGGCCGCGTCTGGGCCGAACCTCACGCTTCACCAAGGCGCTTGTGGCGGACTAGGTCCGGCGGCCTCGCGGGCCTTGGGAGCCCCTTGAAAAAGATCAGGCCGGAAACCCGTTCCCGTCGGGTTCCCGGCCTTGTCGCGAAGCCCTTTCCGGAGGTTGCCGGCCCGATCGATCAGGCCTTGGTCTTGATGCAGGTCTTCAGTTGCACGTCGACGGCCAGGATGTGGTTCACGATCCAATCGCTTGCCGCCTGCTGGAGGGAGCGAAGGAGTTCAGGCTTGGGTCCTTCGGCCGCGTAACGCGCCTTGAACTTCGAGAACACCTCGAGAAAAGCCGCATGCGCCTGCTTGTTCTTCTGGTGAGCCGGACATCGATGCTGCTCCATGCATTGCTCCTCGAACTTGAAGTGAGTGCTCACGTAGGAGCCCAGAAAGGTCAGCAGTTGGTCGATCGTCGACTGCGGTGGCGGGGGGCCGTTGAGCAGCTGTTCGAGGCGATTGATCTGGTCAATCAGCATCCGATGCTGGGTGTCGATGAGCGGCGAGCCGGTCGCGAATTGTTGGTTCCAGGTGAGCATGAGCAAGTCTCCTGTCGTGCGGCATTTCAACGGCCGCCTGCTCTGGCATCGGCATTCCGCCCGGGGACTTGATGCCGCACCCGGCTTTGTGATGTCGGCGGTCGGGGTGCCGATTTTTCGACCGGCTTTGAAATCTTCCTTGTAACGGACGCCGGGTTTCGCTGCTTTCACCTGGTATGGACGTCCGTTGTTCAACCGGTTCACGAATTCGCTCCGACCGCACTCGAGGGGACGGGGTCGGCTGCTGTCTGCCTAGGCCGCGGGGTGGCCTTGTCCGCGTTGCCATGATGCTGATGGCCGCCCTGATGGGGGGGGCGGGTTTGGAACGAACTCTGGCGGCGGTTTCCCCGGGATCACCCGCCAGCCCCGGCAGCCTGCGGGTCACGAACGAGGTCATTGCCTTGTCCGGCGCTCCGGCACCCGGAGGATTTCCCGGGGAGACCTACGGGCCATTGACTTACCAGCCTCGGGTGATCAATGCCCGGGGGGAGGTGGCCTTCATCGCACCCGTTCTCGGGATACGGGCGGACGGAACCTCGGTGGATGCGGTGTTTCTCCGAACCTCGAGAGGTGTGATCCGAATTGCGCAGGGCGATTCGCCACTTCCCGGACTTGCGGCTCCCGTGCTGGGCCGGGAGTTGTCCCATCTCTCCCTGAACGAGGCCGGGCACGTGGCGTTCATCAGTCACGACCCGGTTTTCGGCGAAGCGATCGTTTCCAACGCCTCCGGCGCCTGGCAGGTGGCGGCCTGGACCGCCGCGCCGACCGAGGAGGGGATTCGCTTCGGGGAATTCTCGCCGCTGATCCATCCCGAGCAACGTCCGCTCCTGCTTCGATCCGGTCCGTTTCCGGACCTGGTGTTTCCGGCGCTGGGGGGAGGGACGGCGACGGTGGGTCTCGGGATCTGGACGGTCTCGGCCGACGGCTGGGATCCGCGTCCTCTTTTCGGCTACGACCTTCAAGCCCCCGATCTTGGGCCTTCGCAGACCTTGGAATCCGTGACGGAAATGGTGATGGGGGCGGCTCCGGCGCGACGCAGCGCGTACCACGGGGAGCTTCACCGGGCCGGGAACATCGTCCATCCAACCAACCAGTTCGTGATCTGGTCGGGGCTGGGACGCGGTCCGATCGAAGTGGCGGCGCGTTCGGGGAATCTCGCGCCCGTGGGAACCCCGGGGGTGTACTACTCCGAGTTTCTGTCACCCCGGGTCAATGCCGCCGGAACGATGGTCTTTCTCGCGGAGCTTTTTCATAACGGGAGCCAGATCGGCCGCACGGTGTTCGCCGGAGTGCCGGGCCGATTTGAGCCGATCCTTCGGGACGGGGATCGCGTGCGACGTGCGGACGGTTCGGAGACCGGGCCGTTCAAGTATCTGACGCGCTGCGCCCTCAATGCTGCGGGGCAGGTGCTGGTCCAGGGAGCGGTGGACGACAAGGAGGTCCTGGTCCGCTGGACTCCTGGTGGGGTCGCGACGGTGGTGGCGGAATCTGGCAAACCCTGGGCCGGAGCTCCCGCCGGTTGGTCGATCCGAAGGTTCGGATACGCAAACTTCAATGCCTCGGGTCGTGCGGCCTTTGTTGGCGATCTGGACATTGCCGGAGCCGAGTCGCAGCACTATGGCCTCTGGGTCACCGATGCCAGCGACAACCCGGTGCTGGTTGCCCTCTACGGATCCGCGGAAGGCCCTTTTCGAGGCGTGGCGCCGCCCGGGGTGTTGGTCCTCGATTTTGCCTACTCCACGTACCCGTTTGCCGGCGGCGAGGATGGCCTGCCGCGCTTCCTCAGTGACGGACACCAGATCCTTCACTCCGGCATGCTCGCGAACGGCAGCTCGGGAATCTTCCTCGGGCGCATTGAGCCGGTGGTCACCGGGCCGCCGGACGAGACGTTCGAACTGACCCGGCCCACGGAGCGAACCTGGGCCTCGCTGGATGCCTCGGATCCAACCTTAGGCACTCTTTCCGCGCCGGCGCTTCTCTTTCCCGATACGGCTGTCCTGGCGAGGGCGGACAAGGATTGGTCGGGGGCCCGGCTGTCGGTGGAAATCACCGAGAACCTGGCCGAAGCCTCGGATCTGTTGGGGTTCGATGCCCGTGCCCTGGAACGGCAGCGCGTCGGGCCGGCTCCGGACATCTCATCGATCCAGTATCTCGGAGTCACCGTCGGGGACATCGCACGACCGCGGGCAGGGCTTTTGGAAGTGACCTTTCGGGCCACGGCCACGACGGATGCGGTGCGGGGTGTGATCCGTTCGCTGGCCTTCGGATCGAGGCGGAGTCATGCGGAGGCCCTGAGGGTGGAGGCGCGGCTCGTTGAATTGCCGCGGCAGGTGAAGTTGCGGCTCACCGACGCCGGGGGCAGGGCCGGGGAGATTCTTCGAACCGTAATCTTTCCGCGCACCACCGGGTTGGCGTTCGAAGGCTGCCATCCCGATGAAGCCGGGATCTACCGCAGCTGGGACTCTGATTCGGGGCCGACGTCCCTCGTGACGTTGAGGGTTCAGTTGGTGTTGGATGACGGGGCGCTCCTCACCCTCGGCTGCGCGCCAGCCGCGGCGGCCATCCAATGGTTTCCAAATGCAGCGGGCGTTTTTCAACTCGAGACCCGGAACGGCGTGCCTTGTGGGGCGGGAGTGCTTTCGATTGGTACCAAGGGAGGATTCCCCTCCGTCGTGCGGCTTCATACCTGGGAAGCCATGCACATCCTGCGTCGGGAGGAGAATCTGGCCGATTATTTCAACCAGGGCTACGGCGTCTGCCTTGGCACGTTCTTCAACCTTTGGCTCGCCTCCCAATTTGATGGCGGCGCCGAGGCTTCGCGGCCCGCGCTGGCCTCGACCGGGGGAAGTGCGAGCGGTTTACCCCGGAGCATCACCGCGGGACTGTACGCGCTCCGCGCCTGGATGCGGCAAAGTGCGGAGGGCCGGCGGTTGACGGCGTTGTTCGAAAAGCACACCGGCGAAGTCACCGGCCTGGTGGCCGGGGATTTCAGTTTGTTCAACGACACCCTCACCGTCCTCCGCCAGTTTCTGCCCGGAATTCAGGCATTTCTCGCCGGCACCGGGGAGCGGGTCTCGATCCGGCCGGACATGATCGATCAGCTCAACCGGGTGTGGGATCGGCTTGCCGCCAGGGGCAGTCCGGCGCTTCGACAGGTTCTGGACCAGGAACGCGTCCGGTTCCATGGGTTCCAGGATTTCTCGGGGCGATCCTTTGCCGAATGGGGGACCCTGCTGGCCTGGGGTACGCCGGAGAGCCCGTTCGTCATTGCCTCGAATCCGAGGGCGTTGCCGGCAGGGTTCCGGGTTGAGGTGAACCGGGCGGATGGACAGACGTATTCCCTGTGGCGAAGCGCTTCTCCCGCACCCCAGGAGTGGAACGTGGTGACCAACGCCTCGATTCGTGTGCTGGACCAGGCGGTGGAACTGATCGACCCCGATCCAGCGACGTCCGCCCGTTTCTACCGGGTTCGGACCACTCCCTCGCCGACGGGCGGCGGTCTCAGATGAACAGCTTCTCCACCGACTCGGCTTTCACCAGTTCCCGCGGCTGGTTGAGGTGGTTGTACACGATGGTCGTGGGATCGATCCCGACGGAGTGATAGATGGAGGCCAGCAGTTCCATCGGGTGCACGGGATCGACCAGGGGGCTGGAGCCGGTCTTGTCGGATTGTCCGTGCACATAGCCGCGCTTGATTCCGGCGCCGCCGATGACGGAGGTGTAGCAATAGGGCCAATGATCCCGGCCGTCGGGGCTGTTGCTGTTGCCGGAGGTGCTCACGCCCTTCTCCGGGCTTCGACCAAACTCGCCGATGGCCACCACCAGCGTTTCGGAGAGCAACCCGCGTTCATCGAGGTCCTCGAAGAGTGCGGCCAGTCCGCGATCGAGCATGGGGGCGCTCTGGTTTTTCATCCGGTTGTAGAGCCCCACATGGACGTCCCAGGAGTGGTTGTCGGAGTTGGCGATCTTCGGCCAGACGACCTCCACCACACGGGTGCCGGCCTCGACCAGTCGACGTGCGAGCAGGCAGCTCTGTCCGAAGGTGTTTCGACCGTAGCGATCGCGTAGGGCGTCCGTTTCCTGCGAAAGATCGAAGGCCGCCCGGGCCTTGCCGGAGACGATCAGGCTCAGGGCGCGCTGGTAATACTCGTCGAGATGATAGTTTTCGACGGCCTTTTCGATCTCGGGCATCGACTCGTCGAGGGTGTCCCGGAGACGGGCGCGGCGTTCGAGCCGGGAAGCGAAGACCTCCTGGGGCAGTTTCAGGTCGTCGGTCCGGACCCGATCCATCTTCGACATGTCCATGTCGTCGCCCTCGGGATAGAGGTAATACGGATCATAGCCCTTGCCGAGGAACCCGGCGGTGCCGCCCTTGCCGACGACGTTGGATTCCTGGAGTGGGCGGGGAAGCATGACGAGGGGCAGCATCGGTTCCTTGACCGGCTTGAGCCTCACGATGTTGGAACCGAAGTTGGGGAAGTCCTTCGGGCTTGGGGGTTCGAGCTGACCCGACGGCGAGACCTTGTCGGTCGTGTACCCGGTCATCATCTGGTAGATCGCGGCGGTGTGGTTGAACAGACCGTTCGGCGTATAGCTCATCGAACGGATCATGCTGAACTTGTCGTTCACCTTGGCCAGGTTCGGCAGCAGTTCGGTGAACTGGACGCCCGGCAGTTTGGTGGGGATGGCCTTGAACGGGCTCTTGATCTTGTCCGGGACATTGTCCTTGGGATCCCAGAGGTCCAGATGGCTGGGGCCGCCCTGGAGATAAACCATGATGACGCTCTTGGCCTTGCCCCAGCCCGAGCCGCCCTTGGCGCGGGCTGGGGTGCTGTCGGCGCGGGCCTTGAGGTTGAGGATCTGACCCAGGGAGATGCCCATGAGCGCCGAACCCCCGAGGCGCAGGAGATCGCGCCGGGTGAGTTTCAGGTTGGCATCGCAGAGATCGGAACAATTGCCGCCGGGGAGGTGGATCATGGGGAAGTGGGGAGTTGGGAGTGTGGGGTGCGGAGGGGGCGGTCTATCGATTGAATAGAAAGGAGGGGGTGTTGATAAGGGCCCAGGTAAGGTCCTGAACGGCCGTCAGGCGTTTCTGGGTCAGCTGGCGGGAGCTCTGTTCGACGTCCTGACGGAGTAGGGCCAGGGGGACGTCGATGGCGACCGGGCGCGAGGCCCGTTCCAGGTCCTGTTCCAGCTCGATCCGGCGCAGGTCCTCGGGCAGCGGGCGCCGGGCGAGGGTGAGGGCGAACTCGCGACGCAGCGCGCCCAGTTCATGGCTGCGCACGTGGGCTTTGATGGTCTCCGCCTGTTGGGGAGTGCGCCGGCTGGCGGGCACGCGCAGCACGTCTCCGAGTCCTTCCGGGAGACCTTCGTCGGTGGGCGTGGGACTGGTGGTGACCCACAGCCTGAACCGGCCGAGTTCATGGGGGGCTTCGTAGGCGTGGATCAGCGAGATCTTGAGCACCGTCCCGTTGGTGTCCCCGACCGGCTGTTCGAAGGCGAAGGTGGCCCAGTGGGGTTCCCCGAAATCGCCGCCCAATCGCCAACCCTCGGCTCGGCCCTGTTCGATGACGCCATTGAACAGTTGCTCGATCTGGTAACCCGGTGCGATGCGGTCCGTGGCACCGGCCTTGATCTTGGCCCGGGCGAACTTGTCGGCGTTGGTCTTGGAGGCGGTGTCGGTGATGAATTCGCCGAGCACAAATTCCCCGTTGGGGGCGTGGCCGGGGCCGTAATTGGGAAGCTCCGCATCGGGGAGAACCTCGAGTTTGAGGCCGGTGATGCCGACGAGCTTGGTTTCGGCGGTGACGACGTAATTGGGGAGTTCGCCGCCGCTGACGGTGGATCGGATGGTGCCGTCGGGCAGTTTGCGGGCGGTGGCGGAGCCGGTGGCTTGCACGGACTTCACCTCGAGCGGAATCCAGCGGGTGGCGAAATGCTGGCGTGCAAGCCCCGCTTCCCAGGCGGAGGCGGCAATGTCGATCCAGGGTTCCTGGTCGCGGATGGCGGTTTCGGCGGTGGCGATGCGTTCGTGGCGGTCGCGAAGTGCCGCGGCCTGTTTGGGTCCGCGGTCGATCAGATGATAGGCGAGGGCCTTTTCGGCGCGTTCGATCGACAGGGACCGGTCCCGCTCGAGCTGGGGTCGTTTCTCGTTCCAGGCGGCCTCGGCGCGAAGCAGGGTTTCGGTGAGCCGGGCGTGTTCCTGTTCAAGATCGGCGGCGGTTTTTCCGAGCAGGTTCAGTTCGGTCTCCCGCGCCGGGCGGTTGAGCACGCGCAGGAAGATTTCGTTGGCGAGTTTGCGATCGTCCTTCTCGCTGGCGGCGAGCCGGGCCAGGGAACTGGCGGGGTCGTTGATGGCCTCCGAGACGGCGGGGCCGGAGAGCAGCGACAGCACGGAGCTGAGTTTGAGATCGTTGGACCGTTCGCATTCGCAGGCGCTCTCGCGCGGGGGGCGGCCGAGGTTGGCCAGGAAGCCGCTGGGCACATCCACCGCGGCGTCGAGCAGCTGCGAGGCCCGGGTGCCGGGCGCCGCGCCCGGGAAGCGGGGCTGGCTTCCCGTCACCTGATGCACGGAGTCATAAAGGACCTCCGCGGGAAGCCGGCGGGGCAGGGCATGGGAGAAATTAACCTTGTCGTCGTCGTTCCAGGTCTGGGTCTCCAGCGCGAGCTGGTAGGTCCGCGACTGACAGATCTGCCGGAGAATGTGCCGGGTGTTGAAGCCGCTTTCGACGAACTCGCGGGTGAGGTGATCCAGGAGTTCGGGGTTCGATGGCGGATTGCCGGCCCGGATGTCGTCAAGAGGTTCGACCAATCCCACGCCAAGCAGATAGCCCCAGAGCCGGTTGACATAGGACAACGCGAAGTAGCGGTTGTCCGGGGAGGTAAGCCAGGCCGCCAGCTCGGCGCGTCGCGAGGCACCGGGCGCGGCTTCCGGGGAGGACGGTTTGGCCGGCGACGCAGGGAAGGGGAATCCCGGGGCGACTTCCTTGCCGGTGCGATCGTGTTTCACGGACCCCTGGGTGCGGTCGGAGACGACCTCGAACAGCGGTGTGGCGCCTTCCACGGCGGTCCCTCCGATGCGGCGGTCGCCGCTGGCATCGTCCTTCTTCAGCTCCACCTGCGCGAAGTACTGGGAGAGATGGTAATACTGGTCCTGCGTCCACCGTTCGAACGGGTGGTCGTGGCACTTGTTGCAGTTGAAGCGGGTGGCAAGAAAGAGGTGGGTGGTGGTTTCCATCGCCTCCGTCGGAGTGCGCAGAATCTTCCAGTAGGCCGCTGCGGGGTTGTCCTTGTTGGAGCCGGTGGCCGTGAGGAGTTTGCGCACGAATTCGTCGTAGGGCGTGTTGGCGGCGATCTCGGAGCGGATCCAGTCGCGGAACTTCTTCGCCCCTTCCTCGCCCAGAAACTTGCGGTTCACCTGGAGCAGGTCCGCCCATTTGTTGGCCCAGTGATCGACGAAGGCCTGACTGTTCAGCAGTCGCTCGATGAGGGCGTCCCGTTTGCTGCGGGAATCACGCGGGTTGGCCAGGAATTCGCGGACTTCCTCCGAGGTCGGCGGCAGTCCGGTAAGGTCGAGTGCCGCGCGGCGCATGAAGGCCGCGTCGGAGGCCACCTCGCTGGGCAGGATTTTCATGCGCTGCCACTTCGCGGCGACCAGTTCGTCGATCCGGTTGTTGGCTGGCTGATCCTTCCAGGCGAACCCCTTGCGATCGCCCATCACCGTCACGGTGGTGGCCGCGTAAGCGCCTTCGTAACGCGCCAGAATCGGAGCCTCACCCCGCCGCAGCGTCGTCACCAGACCGCCGGCCTCAACCCCCGCCACGTCGCCGTTGCCGGTTTCCACCACGGCTTCGGCGGTGACATCGCGCACCCGGCCATTGGCGTAGGTGGCGACCACCCGCATCTGCTGACGGGCGCCGATCGATTGGACGACGGGATTGGCGGGATGGATGTCGATCTTCGTCACACGCGCCGAGGTCGTATCAAGCCGGGCCCCTCCCGCGATCCAGCGCCGGAGAATGGCGTAGTACTCGGAGTCCACGGGTGTCCGAGCACCGCCCTCATGGGCGACGGCTCCTGTGCCCTTGAGGAGCATCAGGCTCTGATCGGGCGCCGCCAGGTTGATGCGCCGCGCCGCGATGTCGTCGGTGAGCCCACGAATGTCGTAAATGGGATCGTACCCGCGCAGGGAGAGTTTGAAGCCGTTCTTGCCGTCCTTTGCGCCATGGCAGGTGCCGGCATTGCAGCCGAGTTTTCCGAGAAGCGGATTCACGTCCTGGATGAAATCCGCGGCGAAGGTCGGATCGAACTTCTCGAGATCAATCCCGGCCGTCGCGCTGCGTGCGCCGTAGCTGGCCTTCAACGAGCCTTTGCCCGCCTTGAGCGCCGTGAACCGTCCCCGCCCCGAAACCTGGCCCAGGCCGCCCTCCACTTCGAACGTGGCAAACCGGGTGACATCCACGATGTCCCCGGAGCTCAGCCGGGCGTGCACCAGGACCTGGAGATGCTCGGACCGGTTCGCGAGGGTCAATGAAGCGGGTTCCAGCACCAGGGAGGCGACCGTCATCGGATCCGGTTTCGGCTCCGGGGTTGAGCCTGAAGCTTCCGAGGAGTCGGCGAGCGTGGCGAGGGAAGACGCGGCGTTGCCCGATCCGCTCTCGGACCCGTCCGACGGGGGTATCACGGCGAAGACGAGGTCGGCGGAACCGTCCACGGTATTGAACAGCAGAACCAGGCCCGAGCTGGTGCCGACAGCGACATGGCGGCCGTCAGGACTGAACGCAGTGGCGTACACGGTGGCGCCGGAGGGCACGGGAAACTTGTGCAGGAGTTTCACCCCGGCGGTGGTGAATTGTTCGATGGCGTCCCGCTCCGCCTGGGAATACTCACCGCTGGTCTTCTGGTAGGCCTTGAGCAGCAGCTCGGGAATCGTGGGGTCGAACTCGGCGGCATAAAGGGCCACCGATCCCCGCCCATCCAGGCTGGCGGCCGCGGCGACGGACTTTCCATCGGGGCTGTAATCGACGCTGAAGATGCGCCCGTCCATTTCCGGGAACTTCCGGAGCAGGGTGGCGTTGTCCCCGATCTTGCGGGCCGCCTGCCGGAACACCTGATAGATCTGCGGCCGGCCGTCCGCCCCCCCCACCAGAACCTCGTCGCGGAAGGGGTGCCGGGCCACCGAAGCCAGACCGCCGCGCAGCGCGCCCGGGGTGATGGAAGTGATGTTGTCGACGAATCGTTGGGTGGGGACCTCCGTGAGTTTCGCGGTCATGTCGCGGCCCACCGAGATCACATGGGTGCCATTGGTGCTGAACACGGTGTCCAACACCCAGTCCTCGTGGGCCATCTGCTGGAGCACCTGGTTGCCCGTGGCGGCTTCGATCGCACGAATGGTCTTGTCCGGGCAACCGAACGACACCAACCGGCCGTCGGGCGACCAGTTCACCCCGTAAAGCGTGTCGTGGCCGACGGGAACGGAGAGCTTGAGCTGTCGGGATTCGACGTCCCAGATCTGCACCTCGCCCATGCGCGCCGGTTGGCCGCCAGCGACGGCCAGCAGTTTGCCGTCCGGGGAGAAGCGCACCGACTGGATGCGTTCCGCCAGCCCGATGAGGCGGGCCACGAGACCATTGCCGTCGGCCCGATGGAGGAGGACTTCATGGAAGCCGGAGACGGCGATTAGGGATCCGTCCGGGGAGAAATCCATGGCCGTGACCACGGGCGGCTGGGAGTAGACCGGAGGATGGTCGGCGTCGAAGGGGCGGTTGGCGTTCGGCGGGGTGTCATCGGCGGCGCCCTCGGCGATCCAGCGTCGGACAAGTTCGATCTCCCGTTCGTTCAGCGGGGGTTTCCCCTTGGGCATGTCGGCCTCGCCGTTCTTCGGCGTGATCTGGGCCAGCAGGTGGCTGCCCTCCGGCTTGCCGGCGACCACGGGGGCTTCGCCGCTTTTACCCGGCTTCAGCAGCCGGGTGAACTCGGTCATGACATATTCGCCCTTGGCCTTGGCGGGCTGGTGGCAGCCTTGGCATTGGGCCTGGAAAATCGGGCGGATCTGCCGGTTGAAACTCACCTTGGCGGGCGTGGCGCCACCCGCCGTCGCCTCGGCCGCCTTCAGGGCCGGCGCGGGAAGGGCGAGCCAGAGCAGCACGGCGGCAAGAGGGGCCGGCAACGATCGACGGAGGGCAGGGAGGCTTATCATGCGACTGAGATCGGCTTTTTCGAGTTGGCTCGCGGCTGGGATAGGAATCGCAATAGCGGTTCCCGGGAGGTCCGGCAAGTCCCGCGATCGTCTGATTCGTCGTCCCCAGGGGGTGGTGCGTGCCTTCGGATTCTGCTCCAATGACGCCCATGAATGCTCTTCCGGTGGGTCCCCTCACGCCGCGCGTGAACCGGCGGCGATTTCTTTCCGGGAGCCTCCTCCTCGCTGCCTCGGCCGCCACGGTCGCTCCAGCGACACGCCACGCGGCGGCGGCCCAGCCCACGGCCGGCCCGCGGTTTCGGATCGGCGCCTGCGACTGGTCCATCGGCAAGACGGCGGATTTGGCTGCGTTCGAGGTGGCCAAGGAGATCGGACTCGACGGCGTCCAGGTCAGCCTGGGAACCGCCGCCAACGACATGTCCCTGAGAAAACCCGACGTGCAGGCCCGCTACCGGGAGGCCTCGCGTCGAACCGGCGTGGCGATCGCCTCGCTGGCCATCGGGGAACTCAACAATGTCCCCTACAAATCCGATCCACGAACCGTGGAGTGGGTGAGCGGTTCAGTGGATGCGGCCAAAGCGTTGGGGGTCGGGGTGGTGTTGATCGCCTTTTTCTTCAACGGCGATCTGAAGGGCGATGTCGCCGGCACCCACGAGGTGGTCCGACGTTTCAAGGAAGTCGCCCCCAAGGCCGAGAAGGCCGGGGTGATTCTGGGCATCGAAAGCTGGCTCAGCGCCGAGGAAAACATGGCCATTGTCGACCGCGTGGGTTCGAAGTCGGTGCAGGTCTACTACGACGTCGCGAACTCCGAGAAGATGGGCTACGACATCTACCGGGAGCTTCGTTGGCTCGGGAAAAAGGGGGCGATCTGCGAGCTGCACATGAAGGAGAACGGCGCTCTGCTGGGGAAGGGGCGCGTGGATTTCGTAAAGGTCCGGGAAGCGGTCGAGGACATTGGCTACCGGGGGTGGATGCAGATCGAAGGGGCGGTCCCGCCCGGCGGGGCGGTGGTTCCCTCCTACATCGAGAACGCCAGGTTCCTTCGCGGACTTTACCGCGGTTGAAACAAGGACGACGGCGCTCGCGCCGAGGACGCCGTTGTCTCCCGGGACGACGCCCCGTTCTCGCGTGCGTTGGGGTTCGATGGGGTTCGATGCGGTCAGCGGGCCGTCGCTTGGAGTCGGACGGCTTTCCAATGCCCGTCCTTCTTGAGCCCATCGCGCAGGTAGAGCACGCCGTCAGCGAAGGCGGGATTGCACCAGTTCACGCCGCAAACCTGGGCTCGTCCCAGCTCCCGATACGTTTCGGGTTCGGCTTCGAACAGCACCGCCTCGCCGCTGTCGGTGAGCGTCAGCACGTTCTTCCCGACCGCCAGGAATCCTCCGTAGGTCTTGTCGGGGGAGGTTTGGAAGACCCCGGTTTTGGCCCAGCGCAATCGGCCGGTCTCGATCTCCACACAGACCACGTTCTTGGCGGGGCCGACGCCGTAGAGGTGGTCCTCGACGGCCACCGGGCTGGCGTAGTTGATGACCGAATCCCGGGCCGTCCAGGCGTTGGTGGCGTTCCACTGCACCCCCTCGCGGGTGATGCGGATTCCGAGGTGACCAGCCTGATGGGAGGACACCACCACCGTGTTGCCGCGGACGATGGGGGTGGTGACATGCCGGGCGAAGGCGGTTTTCACCGGAACCCGCCAGAGCTCCAGTCCGTCGGACCGGCGCAACCCGACCACGCCGGCCGCGTTGTAGACGATCACCTGGGTTTCGCCGAGAACGCTGGCCACCACCGGAGGCGCGTAGGCCGCGATGTCCCCGGTGCTCTTCCACATCACGCGGCCATCGCGTTTATCGAAGCACACCGTCCCTGCGCCGTTGGTGCTGCCGACATTGACGATCAGATGCTCGCCGTCCACCAGCGGGGAGCCGTCATTGCCATGCCGGGTGGCGCCGGGGGCGGAGCCACTCTCTCCCACGAACACCGCCCCGAAATCCTTGGTGAAATTCGCACGCCAGACCAGCGAACCATCAGACGTCTTCCGGCACTGAAGTTCGCCCCGGCAGGACACGGCGTAGGCCCGGTCCCCGTCGAGCAACGGAGTGTTCCGCGGTCCGCGCGGTCCCTGGGAGTCCGTAAAGGGTTCATCCACCGGCGCCCTCCAGAGTTCGCGGCCGTTCGAGGCGTCGAGGAGCCGGAGGGTTTCCTTGTCGTCCTGGTTGTCGAAGGCGAGCACGCGTCCGCCGGCCACCACCGGAGAGGCCAGACCTTCGCCCGCGGGGATTTCCCAGACCACCGTTGGTTCAGCGGGCAGGGAGGTCAGCGCGGGGGTCCCGGCCGGGGCATGGCCGTCATTGGCGGGTCCACGCCAGCGCGGCCAATCGGCGCCCTGGGCGATTCCGGCGGCGGGTCCGTGCGCGACCAAGGCGGACAGGGCGGCGAGGGCAAGGGAGAGGGCCCGGGCGGGGGCGGCGGGACAATGCATCGCGGAGTTCAGCGGGAGAGGGGAAACGCCGTCAAGTTCGGGAGGCGCCGGAGAGGGAGTTGTGGAGGTGTGGAGGCGGGAGAGGAAGTGGGCCCAGCAGGATTCGAACCTGCGACCAAGGGATTATGAGTCCCCTGCTCTAACCGTTGAGCTATGGGCCCGATACCGGCGCGGTCACGGACGGGTATTTGCTGATCCTCCGTGCCCAGGCGCATGGGACACATACCGCAACGCCTTTGATCCCGGCAAGCGAAGGGTCCGGGGATTTCGGCACGGAGGAGTTGGCTTCGGATCTGGCGGTCGTCGCAGAACTTTCTCCCCGGTGATCGTCGTTTCGGACACGTCACCGGTCACGGCCCTGGCAGACGGGCCCCGGTGCATCCCGAAGTTGTGGGGAAGGTAGGGCGACCTCTCTGAGGGCGCCGCACTTGAGGTCCACGTGGAGGGGCGGCGCGCTCGGAGATCGCGCCCTACCAAAAACCCGGGATGCGCCGGCCGGGCTCCCGGGCGTTGTCTGGGAGCTTGGATTTCCCCGGCGATCGACTAGTCTCCAGACTCTATGGACGGAACGGTCTGGATTCTTGGACTGGCGGCGTTGATCCCCATGGCCCAGGCGGCCGAGCCCGGGGCCGGGCCAGCGGCTGTGCTGGACCTTGCCACGGGGCCGCGCATTCGGTTGGCGGAGGTGATCCATGATTTTGGCCGGATCGAATTCGGGGCAATGGCCCGGAATGATTTCGTGTTCACGAACACCGGCAATGCGGCGCTGGAGATTCTGGATGTGAAGCCCGGCTGCGGCTGCACCACCGCGGGCCAGTGGGATCGCCGGGTGGAACCGGGCAAGACAGGGAGGATCCCGCTTCAGTTCAATTCCACGGGGTTCAGCGGCACGATTTCGAAGAGCGCAACGGTCACCTGCAACGATCCCTCCCAGTCCAATGTGGTCCTGCAGTTGCGGGGCACGATCTGGCGTCCGATCGAGGTCACGCCGCCCTCCGCCTATTTCAATGTTTCGAGCGAGGCCCCGACCAACGAGACCAAGGTCATCCGCATAGTCAACAACCTGGAGACTCCGTTGGTTCTTTCGGATCCCGTGTGCACGAACAAGTCCTTCCAGGTGGAGCTGGCGAAGGTGAAGGAGGGCAAGGAATTCGAACTGCGCGTGACCGCCGTTCCTCCGTTCGCTTCCACGTATGTTCAGGGGTCGGTGAGTGTGAAGACCTCCTCCACCAACATGCCGGCCATCAGCGTGCCGGTGTATGCCAATGTCCAGCCGGTCGTTCAGGTCGTGCCTTCCCAGCTCTACCTGCCGGCCGGTCCGCTCACCTCCGGGATGCAGCCGTCCATCACGGTCCGCAACACCGGGACCAACGTGCTCGCGCTCTCGGAGCCTTCGATCAATCTCGAGGGCGCAACGGTTGCGGTGAGGGAGATTCAGCCGGGCAAAGTGTTCAGCCTGGCTGTGAGTTTCCCGATGGGCGTCGAATTGCAGTCCACGCAGCAGGTGGCCCTGACCTTCAAGTCGAACCACCCCAAATACCCCACGGTGCGGGTTCCGGTTTATCAACAGCAGCAGCGACGCGTCCAACAGCAACCCACGATCCAGCCTCAGGCAGTCCCCACGGCCGTGGCTCGTCCCGTGGTTCAGGAAGGCATCCCTCCGCTGCTCCGTCGCCCGGCGAGCACTCCTGCGGTGCCTCCGCCGGTTCCGGTTCAGTAACCGCAGGGGGCTGGGGCAGCGTCGGCTGGCGGCGTAGGATTTCCCTTCGGGGGTGGAAGGGTGCCGCCGCCCAGCCTCATGGGGGGCTGGAACGTGGAGGTTCCGGAGCTCCTAGGCGCCCTGCGGCGCCGCGATGTGCGAGCGGAAGCGTTTGGCGATGGCTTCGGAACGCGAGCTCACGTGGAGCTTGTTGTAGATGTGCCGGATGTGGGTGTTGACGGTGTCGATGCCGACGCCGAGGCGTGCCGCGACTTCCTTGGCGCGATAGCCCATGCTGAGCAGGTCGAGCACCTCGGATTCGCGGGGGGTCAGGGTGAGTTCCTCCCGGGTGCTGTTGCCCCGCTTGTTGAAGTAGCTCACCAGATGGCGGGCCACCGGGCCGGACACGGGGGTGCCTCCCTGGGCCGCCAGATTGATGGCCTCGAGGATGTCGGGCGCGGTGGAGTGCTTGATGATGTAGCCGCTGGCTCCCGCCTCGAGCGCGCGAAAAACGGTCTCCGGATCATCGAGCACCGAATAGACGACAAACCGCGTGGTCGGATGCCAATGGTTCAGGGTGCGAATCAGACTGATGCCGTCGCCGCCCGGCAGCTGAAGATCGACAATCGCCAGCGTGGGGCCGCTTCGATAGAGCGCCCGGCAGGCAACCCCCGCGTTGGCGAAGGTGTCCACCTGGCAGGCCGGATTCTGACTGCGAATCATACGGGCGAGGTCCTCGGCCAGGAGGACGTCGTCTTCAATGATGGCTACGGATTGGATCATGGGGGACGATCAGGGTGACGAGAGTTCCTTCGCCGGGACGGCTGTCGATGCGCAGTTCGCCGCCAATCCGGCGGAGTCGGGCGAACATGCTGGCAAGCCCGTGTCCGCCCAGTCCCGATCGGTCCGGGGCCTGGGCGATGTCGACCCCCGCCTGGAGGTCGCGCACGAGAATCCGGGTTTCGTAAGGCAAACCGCGGCCGTCATCCCGGATTTCGAGGTGCAGAACGACGGGGTGCGGAACAAGCCGGAAATAGACATGCTTGGCGCCGGAATGCCGGGAGACGTTGTTCAGGCATTCCTTCAGGGTCAGAAAGATCTCGTTTCGCGTTTCACTGCGCAGGAGAGTCTCGGGTAACTCGGCGGGAAGGTCCAGCCGAAGCCCTATCTCCGCCGGCCGTAAAACCTCCTCCGCGAATCGTGAGCAGTACGTGATCAGGCCGCGCACGGTGTCGTTGCGCGCGTTGACCGTCCAGATGAAGCGGCTGAGCGTGCGTGAGGTTTCGTGGGCCACCCGCTCGACGTTCTGGAGGTAGTCCTCCAGGGCTTTTGAGCCCGAGAAGGCCTGTCGCGCCGCCCCAACAAGCATGAGGATGCGGGCCAGACCCGATCCGAAATCGTCGTGCAGATCCTGGGACAGCCGCAATCGGAAGGCGGCCTCGCGTTCGGCTTCGCGCAGCGCCAGGGATTCCGTCGCTCTCCGCCGTCTTTGAACGGCGACCAGCGAGGCGCCGGCCAGGATCAGCCCGCCGCAAGCCCCGTAGAACCAGGGCGTCTCCGAGAATCGTTCCTCGACCACCATGTCGATGGCCGCGCCCTCCCGATTCCAGAGATTCCAGCGGTTGGCCGCCATGACTTCGAACCGGTACCGGCCGGGGCGTAGACTTGAATAATGCGCCTGCCGCTCGGCGCCGCCGTCGATCCAAAGCGGATCGTGTCCGACCAAACGGAAGCGAAACCGGGCCTGGAGCGGATCGGCGAAGGCGCACGCGGAGAAGCGGAACAGCACGGAACGGCCGCTCTTCGCGGGGAGGATCAGGGGGGAGTCGTCGGGCTTGCGGGTCCTGCCGTTCCTGGCCGAACGCCAGGGCAAATCCCCGACGCGCTGATTCGCGGGACCGCTCCAGGGCAGGAATTCGCCAGGGTCCGGCGCCTCGTCCGAGCCGAGGATCACCGACTCGATGTGAACCGCGGGAGGACGTTCCGGAGGGGCCAGGAGGCGCGGATCCACGATCGTCACGCCCTGCCGCGTCGGTACCCAGATTCTCCCATCCCGGGTCAGGCAGCCCGCCGGCTGGATCTGGCCGGACAACTGCGCGGAGGGCATGCCATCAATGTCGGAAAGATTCAGCCGGACCACCGGTTCGGTGACATCGGTCGTGGACCGGAGAAGCCCGGCTCGATCGGCACAAACCAGCCCCTGACTGGTGAACAGCCAGAGGTATTTGTCGTGGTCGCCGAGAATCTGCCAGATCGGGCCGCGGGGCACTTCCGGGGTTTTGGAGAAATCATGGAAGGTCTCCCCGCGCAGCATTCGAAGACCGGTGCCGGTGCCGATCCAGAGGTCGCCGTTTGGATCCTCGAACAGGGACCAGACGGGGGAATCCTTGAGCGATCCGTTGCGGGGCATGGCCCGGACTTCATCGCCGACGATGACGTGGAGACCGGAGGCGGCCGTGCCGAACCACATCCGCTGGGTGGAGTCGCGAAGGACTACGCGGATGTCGGAGCAGGGGAGTCCCGAAGGGAGGGCCTGGGCCACGATGGCTTCCCCGAGAGCCGTCTGCACAGCTTCCCGGTTGCCGGGTACGTCATAGGGCCCCTGACGACGGAACCAGGCGTTGGTGCGCATGACCCAGGTCTCCGGGCCCGAGACGATCGTGGAAAACCCCTGTCGAAAGGTCAGGATCTCGGCCGGTCCCGGGCCGGTGACCACCCGGGAACCGACGGGTTCGGGCGCTGGAAGTCTACGGATCCGGGTGAGACCCGTTTTCGAGGCGATCCACAGGATGCCGTTCGTCTCGCCGTAAATGGCCGAGCATTGACGGTCCGCGGACCAATCCGGCAACCGCGTCCAGACCCGTTCCGGCAGGGCGTAATGAAAAACGCCTTCCTGCGTGGAGCCGACGAGCAGGGATCCGTCGTCGAGTTCGGCGACGGTCCGGAGGCTCCGGGGACCGGGTGCGGATGCGGGAATGGACTCCACCACTTTGCGCTGATCGAAGGCGTGCAGACCGGCCTCGGTGGCCAGCCAGACGCCACCCTTCCGGCGGGGAGCAGTGGCATGGACTTCGGGATGGATGAACCCCGCCTCCGAGCCGAAGGATTCGGCCGGCAGAAGGGTGGCGCGGAAGAGTCCGGCCCGGTCCGTGCCGATCCAATAGCTGCCATCCGCGCCGGGGCTGAAGCAGCGGACGCCTGAGAACTTCGGAAGCTCAAAGGCCGGGCGCAGTCCCCCTCCTTCCCGGGGTTGGTGAAACACACGGTGGCCGGCAAAGACCCAGATCCCGTTCCCCGGCTCATGAAAGAGCCCCGAAACCGAGGCCACTTCCCTCAACGGCGCGGAGTCCAGGGGATCTATTCGGCCATTGCGAAGCTGGTAGATTCCAAAGTTCCCCGCGATCCACAGCACCCCCTCGTCGTCCAGGCACAGGTGGCGCACCATGGGAGGGTCGGAGTCCTCGGGAACCGCGGGTGACGACCATGCGCGGGTGTAGGCGCCGGTTCCGGGATCCAGGTTGAAGAGCCCGGTCTGAAGACCAACGAAGACGCGTCCATCCGGCATCTCCTCTATCGCCAACGCCGAGGTGTTGGGGGCAGGCAGATTGGTGTAGGCCGTCGTCCGACCTTCGAGAATCCGGGTCACCCCGCGATCTCCCGCGACCCACACGGATCCACCGGACCCCGGCCGGACACTGCCCGCGGCAGGACCCGCCAGGCCATTGGTCTCGCGGACCAGGAAAGCCCGACCCTCCTGGATCCGCGCCACTCCCCGCTTGGTGGCGCACCAGAGGGCGCCGTTGCCGTCCGCCACCATGGACTTGATGGCGTCCCCGGAAAGCAGCGGTTGTCGTTCGGGAGAAAGGCTGACGAACCGGTAACCATCAAAGCGTGAGACCCCGGACCGGGTCGCGATCCAGAGGTAGCCGTCGGCCCCGGGCACCACGGAGGTGACTTCGTTGTCGGGCAATCCCTCCCGCAGGGTCCAGCGCGTCAGCGCCACGGCATGAGGGGGCCAGTTGTTGTAGCGATTGGCGGCCCGGGCGGGGAATAGCGGGGCTAGAAGGAGAAGGAGAAGGAGAAGAGGGGAAGGAGGGTGGGGGATGGGGGAAAGATCGGGAGGGGGGGTGGGAGTAAGGGGGAGAGTGGGATTAAGATTAGGATTAAGATTAAGATTAAGATTGAGACTGAGACCCGGATTGGAGGTGGGGGGAGGGGGGGACTTGGGCTGGCAGGCCGGATCGCGGCGGTCCCTGCTTTTCGGCCCGGGATGATCGGATCGGGAGGATTCGATCCTCATGGGAAACTTCACCACTTGGACCTCAGGCAACCGCGACGGGACGAGGTCAGCAGAAGGAAAAGGGAAAGCCCCATCAGCAGTCCGTTTTCGGCAAGCTTGTGACAGATCGCGATCACGCCCCCGCCGCAGCCGCAATCAAATCGCACGTCGCAGAACGCCAGCGAACCGGCCGCCTGCAATTGGAGGGCCCGGCGAAGCACCAGGGAGGTGAAGGGAAGGAGCATGCCCAGCGACACCAGCGCCGACCCGCGGACGGCAACGCCGGCCACGAGCAGGGTCCCGCAGCAGACCTCAACCCAGGGCAGGACGATCGCCGTGAGATTCAGCAGGAACGGATTGTCCACCATGTCGTACTGCCGGATGGCCTTCAGAAATCCCACGGGATCGGCCACCTTGACGAATCCGAGGTACAGGTAGCCGCCCCCGACCACGATCCGCGCCAGGATCGAAATCCAATCGATCCAGGACATCGGGTGACGGTGACCCGAGGATTCCGGGAGGCTCACCGGGGCGTCAGGCATGGCGTTCCTCATGGGGATGGGGAGGACTGGATTTGACCGCTTCGACGCGGCCCCGTCTCGATCGGGAGTTTTCGGGAGGTCCACTCTTCGATTCCTCCCCCGTAGACCAAAAGCTTCGTCGCTGGCACTCCTGCCTCCTTAAGCAGGTTCGCGGCGAACTCGCTGTCCTCACAATGTCCGCCCGTGCAGTAGACCACCACCACCTCCGCCAGTTGGCACGCGGGCAGAAGTTCAGGCAGGTATTTCTCGGGATGATAATGGTCGAACTGGAACGCTCCCGGAATATGACCTGCGCCGTGGAGCGCCTCCTTGCGGGCATCGACGAAAACAATCAGCTCGGACTCGTATCGTGGATCGCGGAACAGCGTTTCGACCTCCGCATGGGGCCCGAGGCGAAGTCCACGAGCCTGGAGTCGTGCCTCCAGATCGGAAGGGACATTCGCCGGGGCCACCGACGCAGCCACCGTTGGTGCCGGAGTTCCCGAGGAGGGCACCACGGCGGCGCCTCCGTTGGTCGGACCGGTTCCTGCCTGGGTTGGGCCTGGGGTTGGCAGGGGGCCGGCAAGGGCAGGGGTCGGATTCGGCGGACCGGCCTTGGGAAAATAATCGCGTCCCAGGGACAGGCCGCGGGGCGAAAGGCTGTTCCCGACCAGTCCAAGGCCGGTCCCGAGACCCACGACGAGAACCGCTTCGAGCAGGGTACGCTGGACCGCGGAGCGGCGGGGCGGGGCTGGGGATGTCACGGCGGACGGGTCCATTCGCGGGTCAACCGGTGACGAGGGATTCGCCCGATTCGACAGGGACGGGAGCGACTATGCGGCGAGTGGCGCGGCCTCGGCAAGCGGTTCACTCAGGTGGGCTTTGCTCAGGATCGGAGGTTTCGGAACGGAGGGCGCCGATGACACGACCATCCTCCCGGATCCAGCGCTGGCGGGAGGCGAACCGATCCTTTTTGGCGTCGCGATAAGCCTCGGGGAGGTGGCGTTTGAACAGGCTGTGCTCGGCGACGGAACCATCGGTGGAGCAGGCGAGCACGCGGAGGTCCGCCTTGTGGATGCGCGGCCGGCCGATCACCCGAACGGTGTCCGAGGCGGTTTCGATCGCATTCCGGCGATCGAGCACCAGGTAGCTGAGCGGCAGGCTGCGTAGATCGATGCCGAGCAGATTGGCAAACCGGCCCCAGAACGGGTCGGTGAAGACGCCGGGAGGCGGGCTGGCGAAGTGATGGCACCAGTGAGGTTCGTTGCCCGCGGCCAGAATTCCGCAACGCGCCCGATGGGTGCAGGGGGCGACGCAGTGAAACCGCTCCCGCAGACGCTCACGAACGGCGATCAGGGCCAGGCTGGCCTCGTAGGTGCCCGGCTCCACCCAGATCACAGCGGTTGCGTCCTGGATCCGCTCCAACACCTGTTCGGTTTGCGAGGGATCCAGTTCCGTGAGCAGGTGGCTGACCAGCACGGTGCCGGGAGGGGTGTCCGGCGAAGGGGCCCCGGAGGACACCTGTAGACCCGGGAACCGGCTGCCCGCACGACGTGTGGCGAATTCCATCGCTGCGGGGGAACGATCGAAGAAGCGCACGCCCGCGAAGGTTTCGGCGCCGAAGTGGTCCAGGCTCGCTCGCGCCGCGATCCCGGTGCCGCAGCCCCAGTCCACGAGTTCCCCCGGGGGCGGGGACCAGCCGAGTTGCCGGAGATCCTCCAGCACGAAGTCCCACTTCCATCCGATGCGCTGGGCGAAGGTGGCATCGTACGCCGACAGGTCGGCCTCGGATTTCCAGTAGTCCTCCTGGCCGGCGGTGCCGCGGAGAAACGCATCGCGAAGTCGGGCCAGGCCCTCCCAGTCGAAGTCAGCAGCGGGTTTCATCGGGTAAGCAGGGCATCGAGGGCGTGATGGCGGAGACCAAACTGGTTCTTGAGCGCGACGATGCGGTCGCGCAGCGCCGGTTGGTGGAATGGCGTGCCGGCCCGGACGCCGGCCAGGAGCACATTCCGTGGGGTGTGCTCCGAAGCGACAAATTCGATGACCCGGACCTGGTATCCGGCCCATTCGAGGAAAAGCACCCGGAGCGAATCGGTGAGCCATTCGGCGAATCGCTCCGCCAGCAGCCCATGCGCGAGGGGACCCGTGAACGGCTCCGGGGCCTCCAGTTGGGGGCGCACTTCCTGATGGCAACACGGAGACACCACGAGCAACCGGCACTCCGAATCGATTCCACGCAGCAACGCGTCGTCGGTGGCGGTGTTGCAGGCGTGCAGCGCGATGAGAACATCCAGGGCGCCCAGCGGCGTCTCCCGGATCGTGCCGGCAAGAAAACCAAGTCCCTCCAAACCCAACCCCGTGGCGAGCCGGGAACAGTTCTGAACCAGATCCGCCCGGGTCTCGATTCCGGTGACGACCGCCTCAAACCCAAGCTGCCGGCGCAACAACTGCCAGACGGCGAAGGTGAGGTAACCGCGGCCGCAACCCATGTCGGCCACCCGAAGAGCAGTCCCGGTCGGCCAGTCCGCGGACTGCACCAGGTGGCCGAGGATCTCGGTGTAACGGCGGACCTGATGAAGCTTGTCGGCGCGACTGGGAAAGGGCCGGCCCGCGGAATCCAGCAGACCCAGGCCCTTCAACCAGTCGCCGGCGGAATCCGCCAGCCGATGGGCTTTCGAACGGTCATGGTCGCGTTCGGGCACATCGGTCTGGCGCGGCGCATGGCGAACCAGCCGTGCCGGCCGATCCTCTGACAGGGTCAGCTGCCAGTCCGCCTGGGTGGTTTCCAGCAGCGCGGCCCGGAACCGCCGGCCCAGCTCCGAGCGCAGCCATTCCGTGGCTTCGGCCGGAGGCAGGTTGCGGGTCTGGTCGCGGCGCGATTCCTTCAGGGTGAGGGAGACGACAGGTTCGCCACGCAGATGGACGAGTCGGCCGATAATCCTTTCCACCGGCGGTTTCGCAGGCGGGGGGGACGGATCGGACCGATCTGACCGATCTGACCGATCTGACCGATCGGACTGATCGGACGATGGCCTTGGCGCCGAGAGCACAAGTCGCACGAACGAATCGTCGCCGAGGCTCGCGTTGAACCTGGCGACGAAGCGTTCGACGGCGTCAGCCGCCGGTGGGGGATTGGATGGGGGCACGAAGTCAGGACTTCGGAGGCGCCGCGACCACGCGCTCCAGAAGTTCGTTCATGCGCTGGAGCAGCGTATGCGGGTTTTCGAGCAGACCCGCGGTCAGCCGCGCGCTGTCGAAGAGCTGTTCCGCCACCTTGGCGGCGAGGGCGGCGTCACTGGTGCGAAGCCCGGAGAGGCCGATGACGACCGGGTGCCGGGGGTTGAGCTCGAGATTGACCTTCACGGCGCCCGAGGTGGTGTCCTGCTTCATCGCGCGCATCAGGCGGCGCATGGTGGCGGTGGTCATTTCGTCGGCGTCCACCACCACGGCCGGGCTTCCGACCAGACGTTTGGAGGACGAGACTTCGCCGACCCGGTCGCCGAGGGTGGATTTGACGAACTCGGAGAGCTGCTTCGCGTCGTCCTCGGACAGGCCCCCAGTCTGGGTCTCGATCTTGAGGTCCGCCTTTTCGGCGGGCTTGAGCGGTTTGCCGTCGAATTCGTTGAGATGATTGAAAACGAATTCATCGACCGGCTCGAAGCTGAAGAGCACCTCGTAGCCCAGTTCCCGGAACGCTTCGAAGTAGGGGCTGGCCTCGGCGGCTTCGCGGGTGGCGGCGGTGAGGTGGTAGATCTCGGTCTGCCCCTCCTTCATCCGCTTCACGTACTCCGTCAGGGACGTGGTCTGGTCCTTGGCCGTGGCGGAGGATTCGAAGCGGAGGAGCTTGGAGAGGCCGTCGCGATGATCGTAGTCGGTGATCGCGCCCTCCTTCAGGAAGCGATGATGCGCGGCGTAGACCTTGGCGTAGGCCTCGGGATCCTTCTCCGAAAGTTCCGCGAGGAACTTGATGAAGCGGCCGGTCAGGGCGCGGTTCAGTTTCCGGAGCAGGGAACTGTCCTGCATCGATTCCCGGGAGATGTTGAGCGGGAGATCCTCCGAATCCACGACGCCCTTGAGGAACCGCAGCCAGTCGGGGAAAAGATCCTTGGCCTTGGCCTGGATGAGCACCTTGCGGCAGTGGAGGTTGACCTCCGACTCCGATTTGCCCAGGCCAAGCGTCTCGGAATTTCGGGCGGGCACGAAGAGCAGCGCCTGGACGGAGAGCGGCGCGTCCGCGGTGAAATGAAGACGGGCGAGCGGAGCGTCGGAGTCATGTCCGATGAATTCGTAGAACTCCTTGTACTCCTCCTCCTTGATCTCGGACTTCGGCCGGGTCCAGAGCGCCTGGACGGTGTTGATGGCGCCGTCGTTGAGCTTGATGGGGAAGGAAACGAAATTGGAGTAACGCTTGATGATGCGCTCGACCGACCACTTCTCCGTGAATTCCTTCGCCTCCTCCTTCAGGTGCAGCACCACCCGGGTGCCGCGCGGAACATCGGCTGCCGGTTCGATGTCGTAGCCGCCCGCACCGTCGGAGGTCCAAAGCCAGCCGGTTTCCTCGGGCTGATGGGAGCGGGTGAAGACCTCGACCTTCGTGGCCACCATGAAGGCCGAGTAGAAGCCCACGCCGAACTGGCCGATCAGGTTGAGCGAGGCCTTGTCCTTGGCTTCCGAGAGCTTCTGCAGGAAGGCCTTCGATCCGGAATGGGCGATCGTGCCGAGGTTCTCGACCAGGTCGTCCCGGGTCATGCCGATGCCCGTGTCGGCGATGGTCAACGTGTTGGCCTGGTCGTCCGTGGTGATCTTGAGCTCCAACGGAAGCTCCGCCTGATGCACCGACTGGCCCGAGGCCTGGAAAAACCTCAACTTCTCGAGCGCGTCCGCGCCGTTCGAGATCAGTTCGCGAAGGAAGATCTCGCGGTCGGTGTAGAGCGAGTGGATGACGATATCGAGGACTCTCTGGATCTCCGCCTGGAACGTATGATGCTGCTTCTGACTCATGGGCGCTCCTGAGTAGGGAAAGACGCGCCGGAGGTCAAGGGGCGGCTCTGGGGGGAGAGTCGTGGGTCGTGCGTCGTGGGGAGTTCGGAGTTTGGGGAGAGGGGAGTGGAGATGCGGTCAGGGGTGCCAGAGGCGGAAGTAGCGGGGGCCGGTGAGGAGGTTGGTCAGTCGCAGCGTGAGGCCATCGGAGGCGGGCACGCCGTCCGCCACCGCCCAATTGGCGTTGGTGCCTCCGATACGGGTGGCGCTTTGGAGCACGAGGGTGGCGGCGGTGGCGGGCCAGGCCACGACGGCGCGGTTCGCGGGATTGCGGGAGACCCCCAGCGTCACGTCGGGGAGTGGCGTTTTGGAGCCGGTGAGGGATTCGACCGCGATGGCGGCCATGACGGCCATGCCGCGGGTGTTGGGATGGACGGTGTCGGGGAACCACTCG
>CAYZAE010000044.1:34703-40509 GCA_964476125.1 uncultured Verrucomicrobiota bacterium
CGCTGACGCCATAATTCCGCACGATGTACCCTGCGCCGAGCAGTCGCTGGAGGCGTGCCGGATAACTTTCCAGCGCGGGGTTCGAAAGGCCCGCTCCTTCGGTGATGCTGTCGCCAATGCAGGCCACCTTGATCGGAGCCGCCGGCGTGGCGGCCGAGGAGGGAGAAGAGGCAAAGCCGAGACAAAGAGCGAACAAGCCGACAACGGCCAGCGACCCGGGGTTCATGCGGCGACAGTACGAGCCCAGGCCTGCGGGTCAACGAGCTGTTCCCCCGAACTGCGGCGAGGGATCAGTCGGAACTGCGCAACACGGACGCGTGCTCCTTCAGCCAGGCGAGATCCTGGTTGTTCGGGAAATTGAGCGAGAGGTGGTCGGGCAGCCACCCTTCCAAGGCGCGCTTTACCGAATCCTCGCTCCGCCAGCGGTGGGTGTCGACGTGGCCGTCCGCGAAGCTCAGCGGTCCGGATCGACGGTGGCTTGCCGAGGGCAGGTGGTAATAGAGGTCCTTGAGTCCCTCCCCCAGGTAGATCACAAAACCGGCGTGGCAGAGGCTGCCGGGGGCGGTGTCGATGAACTGCAGCATGGCGGCGGGAACACTCCGCGACAGGTCGTTGGCGGTCAGGAACAGTTCGTACCGACGTGACAGGAACGAGGCTTCGACCGGTGGATCCTGCCAGCCCAGGTACCCATTGAGCGCGTACGAACGGGTCTTCGGCGAGGACGCCCCCCCGATCTCGATTTTGGAGCGGTCCGACGGACATTTGTAGATGCCCGGGGTGGTGAGGTAGTCCGCGAAGGCTGCGTACTTTGGGTCGAGCAGGTAGGCGAGATTGGTGAACGAATTGCGGTCGAGGTGATCGGCGCCGACGGCCCAGAGCCTGCGGCCCGCCAGCGAGGTGGCGTTGCCGGAACCGTTGGGGACCAGTTTTTCCTCGTGATCGCCGGAGTAGAGCGAGGAGGTGATGGAAAGCTGCCGGATGTTGTTCACGCACTGGATCCGGCGGGCGGAATCCTTGGCCTGGCTCAGGGAGGGAAGCAGAAGTCCCGCAAGAATGGCGATGATCGCGATCACCACCAGCAGTTCGATGAGCGTGAATCCGCCCAACGCCTGGGGACAGGCTGGGGAGGGGGGACTCGCTCGTCGGACGTTCGGCATGGCCGACAGAGCCTAACACGGGTGGCTCGAACCCGAAAGCGCCGGCTTGAAGGAGGTTACAGGAGCTGGATTTTCCGTTTGTCGGTTGGTGCGTCGTCACGGCAACCTCCCCGTCCTTTATGCGTCAGGTCAACGTGGCGATTCTCGGGGGAGGCACCGTCGGCGGCGGTGTCGTGGAAGGCGTGCATCGCAACGGTGCGCTGATGGCGTCCCGACTCGGCGTCGCACTCCAGGTCCGCCACCTCGTCGTTCGGGATCCCCGCAAGAAGCGTGATTTCGAGGTCGCCCCCGGATTGGTGTCTTCGGACTGGCGCCGCGCGGTGGAGGATCCGGCCACGGAGATTGTGGTGGAGTTGGTGGGGGGGACGACGACCGCCCGGGAGATGGTCCTGGCGTCGCTGAAGGCCGGCAAGCCGGTGGTCACCGCCAACAAGGCGCTGCTCTCGGCGCACGGCGAGGAACTGTTCCAGGCCGCCAGCGAATCCGGAACGAACCTCTACTACGAAGCCAGCGTCGCCGGGGGCATCCCGATCATCAAGGTCCTGCGCGAAGCCCTGGTCGGCAACCGCATCACCCGCCTGTACGGAATCCTCAACGGCACCTGCAACTACATCCTCACCCGCATGCAGTCCGAGGGCGGGGAGTTCGGGGCGGTGCTGGCTGATGCCCAGAAACTGGGTTATGCCGAGGCCGATCCGGCGCTCGACGTCGATGGCCATGACGCCCTTCACAAGACCGGGATTCTCGCCTCGCTCGCGCATGGGTTCTGGGTGGACGTGGACGACGTCGCGGTGGAAGGCATCCGGCAGGTGACGCCCCTGGACATGAAGTTCGCCGGTCAGATGGGCTACACCATCAAGCTGCTGGCCGCGATCAAGACGGTGGCCCCGGCGGCCGCAACCAAGTCGGCCCGCCAGAAAGGGAAGGGCAAGGCGCGCCAGGCCGGGCCGGGAATGCGGGTCAGCATCTCCGTCTGCCCGACGCTCGTCCCGAATTCTCATGTCATGGCCAGTGTCGCCGGTGTTTTCAATGCGGTGTATGTGCGTGGCGACATCGTGGGGGACACGCTCTATTACGGTCGTGGCGCGGGCCGGAACGCCACGGCCAGCGCGGTGCTCAGTGATCTCGCGGATGCGGCGCTCGATCTGAAGAACGGCCAGAATCACCGGGTGCCGCCGTTCGTGCCGCATGAACAGGACGGCGCCCTCATCGAACCCGGGGCGATTGTTTCTTCCCATTACCTGCGACTGGGTGTCACCGACAAACCCGGGGTCCTGGCCCGCATCGCCGCACTTCTGGCGCGTCACAACATCGGGATCTGCTCGGTGATCCAGCCGGAAGGCCACGAGGGCGCCACGGTGCCGCTCATTCTCATGCTGCATGACGCCCCCCGTGTCGCCGTGAACCGCGCCCTCGCCGCCATTCGCAAACTGCCCGTGGTCGCCGGCGAACCCACCCTGTTCCGGGTGGAAACCTTCGAGTGACCGATTCGGCCGTGTCTGATCCCCGATCCCCGATCCCCGAATCCTGTCCGCTCGCCCACCGGCCACTGCTTTATCGCCCTGCGATACCCATCACCTCCATCGTCATCCTTCCTTGAGCTCGGCCCCATCCTCCCCCAACACCGCCCCTGCCTGGCAGGGGGTGATCCACCGTTACCGGTCCCGGCTTCCCGTCAGCGAAGCAACCCCTGTCGTCTCATTGCAGGAGGGCAACACGCCCCTGCTCAAGGTCGATAACTTCGTCCGGGCCATCGGGGGTGATTTCGAACTGCACCTGAAGTACGAGGCGGCCAACCCGACGGCGTCCTTCAAGGACCGCGGCATGACCCTCGCCGTCTCGAAGGCGAAGGAGCGCGGGGCCAAGGTTGTCATCTGCGCCAGCACCGGCAACACCTCCGCCAGCGCCGCCGCCTACGCCGCCCGCGCCGGACTCAAATGCGTCGTCGTGCTGCCTCACGGCAAGATCGCCCTCGGCAAACTCGCCCAGGCGCTCATGTACGGCGCCACCACCATCTCCATCGACGGCAACTTCGACGTCGCGCTCCGCATTGTGCGCGAACTGGGCGAAACCGGGCTGGTCGAAGTCGTCAACAGCGTGAACCCCGTCCGCATTGACGGCCAGAAGACGGCGGCATTCGAGATCGTGGACCGCCTTGGGCGTGCGCCCGACTTCCATTTCCTACCGGTCGGCAACGCCGGCAACATCACGGCCTACTGGCGCGGGTTCCGGGAATACCACGCCGCCGGACTCGCGAGCTCGCTGCCCCGCATGTTCGGGTGGCAGGCCGCCGGCGCGGCCCCGATCGTGGACGGACAACCTGTCGAACATCCGCAGACCGTCGCCACCGCCATCCGGATCGGCAATCCCGCCAGCTGGACCGGCGCCACGGATGCCATGCGCGAATCCCACGGCCGCATCGGCAAGGTCACCGATGAGGAGATTCTCGCTGCGTACCGTCTGATCGCCCGCACCGAGGGAATCTTTGTCGAACCCGCCTGCGCCGCTCCGCTCGCCGGTCTGATCCGGTGCGTGAAGGAGGGCTCGATTCCGTCCGGCAGCATCATCACCGCCACCATGACCGGCCACGGGCTCAAGGATCCCGACACCGCCATGGGCCAGGCCGATTACAAGCCGACCGTGGTGGAAGCCACCCGCGACGCCGTTTTCCGCGTCATCGGCCTGGGTTGATCGGCGGGCGTTATTGCACCATGGCCACCCAGCCTTCCAAACCCTCAGCCAGCCACTGGCTGGTCAAACAGGAACCCGACGATTATCCGTGGTCGGCCTTGGTGAAGGACGGGCGCACCGCGTGGACCGGGGTTCGGAATTTTCTGGCCCGGAATCATCTGCGGGCGATGAAGAGCGGGGATCTCGTCCTCTATTACCACAGCGGCAAGGGCAAGGAGATCGTCGGTGTCGCCAAGGTGGTTCGCGAAGCGTACGCCGACCCCACCGCGGGACCGGACGATGGCGACTGGGCCAGTGTGGATCTTGGTCCGGTGAAGCCGCTGTCCACGCCGGTCACCCTGGCCGCGATCAAGGCGGATGCCGTCCTGCGCGAGATGATGTTCGTGAAGCAGTCGAGGCTCTCCGTCTCGGTCGTGACAGCGGCGGAGTTCGATCGGATTCTCGAACTGGGCGGCGTTTCGCGTCGCTGAGCCAATCGCTCCTGGCAGGAACCCGGAGGTAGGGTGAGAACTCCGGGTGTGCCGCCCTCTCAGGCAATGCCAGATTCCCTGGCTCAACCCTCTGTCAGGATTCAGGGAACGGTCCCCGCGGGGACTGTCGGTTCGATGGCCAGTCGGTAGAATCCGTAGCCGGTTCCGGCCACCGGCAGTGTCACTCGGCCAGGGCTGCCATTGCCGATCACCGGATCGCCGAAGTCGTTCCAGTCCGAGACCAGTCCCATGCTGCGCTGGATGCGATAGCGTCGCCCCGGAAGCGTGGACCATTCGAGCGTGAGGCCGGATGGGCTGCTTTCCACCAGGGAAAACCCGAACCGGCTCAGATCATCCAGGGGACAGGTTCCGGCCTGAAACTCGGCCCGTTCCGAGGCACCATCGCCGTCGTAATCCCCGTTCCCGTCGCGCTCCAGATTTCCGAACCAGGTCAACTCCCAGGAATCCGTCAGTCCGTCGGCGTCGGCATCGGTGTTCGCTGCCGTGGAAAAGGATATCCGGGCAGCAAAGATGTCCCCGGCTCTGTTGGCATCCGCAGACGCATAACCCGCGGACCAGGAACCAAAGACCACGGTGGAACCATCGGCGCTGAGCCGGGGGGCCGTGACGCCGAGGCCGTCAGGGATCTCGCCGTTCCCCCGCGCGATGCGGGTGGTTCGCCCAGCGACCAGATCGCGAACGAACACATCGCCGACTTCGTTCGGGTCGTCGACGGTTAAGTCCGGGGCGGCGCTCGAGAAGGCCGCCCACCGGCCATCCGGCGCCAGGGTGGCGGAACGGGAAACGGGGAACCGGGAGAGTTCGCCACTCGGCTGCAATTCGAGGCGGGTGGTGGTGCGGTTGGCCAGATCGAGAACGAGGGTGGACCGGCGTCGGTTGCCGGGTTTCACGCCGGTTTCACGCAGGATCAGCCAGCGTCCGTCCCGGGAGAGGGCTTCCACGGCATGGGTCAGATCGCCGTCGTTGGCGGGTGAAAACGACCGCCAGGCGGGGGTGTCCTGGTCGAGCCAGCGAACCACCGGCGCGGCCAGGCCAAAGAGATCGGGCATCACCTGAACGATCCGGCGCCCGTCGTAGCTGAGCGCCAGCGAAGAACCCGGCCCTCCCGAGACTTCCTCCCGGACCCCGGTTCGCGGATTGAGCACCACGGCCCGAAACACGGGGCTCAGGCTGACAACCGCCGAGACTCTCCCCCCGAGACCGGCGAGAACCACGGCCCACGTCGATGAGGAACCCTCGGGCCGCGCCACCAACTTGTGTTCACCGGTCAGGACATCGGTCAGCACGAACTGGCCGCGGGAGGTGGAGCCGCTCACCAGCGAGAAGGCATCCGTGAAGTAGGCGATGTACCGGCCGTCCGCGCTGATCCGGAGATTCGACAGCACCCGCATCGTCGCTGGAACGCCGGAGTTGTTCACGGTCACCACCCGGGTTCGGTTCAGAGTAAGATCCCGGAGGAACACCTGC
>CAYZAE010000045.1:0-6303 GCA_964476125.1 uncultured Verrucomicrobiota bacterium
GGGCGGGAATGGGTTCGGGATGAATGGACCGGGGAACGCAAGCTGGCCGGGGCGCGGGTCTATTGGTTCGATGACACGGGCACCGGGGAATGCCGGCTGCCTTCCGGGTGGTCGGTCGAGTACCTGGACGGCGGGGATTGGAAGCCGGTGGTGGCGACGGGGGGCTACCCGGTGGTTTTGGACCGCTGGTGTGAGGTGAAGTTTGCGCCGGTTCGAACCACGGCGTTGCGCCTGGTGGTGTCGCAGCCGGCGGAGTGGGCGACGGGCCTCCATGAATGGCGGGTGCTGGAGGCGGACGAGGATTGAGCCCTCCGGTCACTTCGGGCTTTTCGAACGGCCCTGTTTTCCGGACGTTTGCGCGTCCCATGAGTGCCCGCTACACCCTCGGTCTCGATTACGGTACGAACTCGGTGCGCGCGTTGATCGTCGATGTGGCGAACGGGCGCGAGATCGCGACGTCGGTGTGGAACTATCAGGAGGGTGTGGCCGGGGTGATTCTGGGGCGGGACCCGAATCTGGCGCGGCAGCATCCGGCGGATTACGTGAGGGGTGCGGAGACGACGATTCGGGGCGCGCTGAAGGCAGCGAAGCGGGCGGTGCGCGGGTTTACGTCGGAGCAGGTGGTGGGGATCGGGGTGGACACGACGGGCAGCACGCCGTTGCCGGTGGATGCGGAGGGCCAGCCGCTGGCGTTTCGGAAACGATTTGCGAAGAACCCGGCGGCCATGGCGTGGCTGTGGAAGGACCACACCGGCGTGGCGGAGGCGGAGGAGATCACGGCCCTGGCGCGGGAGATCCGGCCCCAGTATCTGGCGAAGTGTGGCGGGACGTATTCCAGCGAGTGGTTTTTCAGCAAAATCCTGCACTGCTGCCGGACGTCCCCTGAGGTTTTCCGGGAGGCGCATCTCTGGGTGGAATGCGCCGATTGGATTCCGGCGATGCTCACGGGAACGGAGAAGCCGGACCAGTTGACCGTGGGCCTCTGTGCGGCGGGGCACAAGGGGCTCTATCACGAGTCCTGGGGCGGTTATCCCGATGCGGAGTTCCTCGCGAAACTGGATCCCGGCATGGGGGCCTTGCGAAGCCGGTTGAAGTCGGGGGCGCGGTCGATTGATCGGTCGGTGGGCGGCTTGAGTGGAGAATGGGCGAAGCGGACGGGGTTGAAGTCGGGCATTCCGGTGGCGGTGGGGGCGTTTGATGCGCACCTGGGGGCGGTGGGTTCCGGGGTGGCGCCTGGCACGTTGGTGAAGATCATCGGGACCAGCACGTGTGACATCACGGTGTCGCCCTTGAACGAGCCGCTGGCGGACGTGCCGGGCGTGTGCGGCATCGTGCCGGAATCCGTTCTGCCGGGCATGCATGGACTGGAGGCGGGACAATCGGCGGTGGGCGACATCTTCAACTGGTTCGTGAACTACCTTCAGCCGGGCGGACCGAAGGCGGGGTCGCATGAGGCGCTCACGGCGGAGGCGGCGAAGCTGCGGCCCGGTGAGTCGGGGTTGCTGGCGTTGGATTGGAACAACGGCAATCGGACGGTGCTGGTGGACCCGCGGTTGAGCGGACTGCTGGTGGGCCAGACCCTTTACACGACGCCGGCGGAGATTTACCGCGCATTGATCGAGGCGACCGCTTTCGGAGCCCTGGCCATTATTCAGCGTTGCGAGGACTACGGCGTGAAGGTGGATCAGGTCGTGAACTGTGGCGGCATTGCGGAGAAGAACCCCCTGGTCATGCAGATCTACGCGGATGTCACGGGCCGGCCGATGAAGGTGTCGCGTTCGGGCCAGACCTGCGCGCTGGGGGCGGCGATTGCGGGGGCGGTGGTCGCGGGGGCCTACCGGGATTATCCCGAGGCGCAGCGGCGCATGACGGGCCTGAAGTCGAAGGTCTACCGTCCGAACGCCCGTGCCCACGCGGTTTACCGCGAGCTTTACGACATTTACCGGAAGCTTCATGACGCGCTGGGGACGAAGGAATGGAGCGGCAACCTCCACGATGTGATGAAGCGGTTGATCGACCTCAGGAGCCGCGTGCGGCGGTAGGCGACGCGTCCTTCGAGGCCAGGAATCCTTCATGATCGACGAACTCAAGCGACGGGTCTGTCAGGCGAACCTGGACCTGGTCCGGGAAGGTCTGGTGGTTCATACCTTCGGCAATGTCAGCGGCATCGATCGCGCCCGGGGCCTGGTGGTGATCAAGCCTTCGGGTGTGCCGTACGCCGAGATGACACCCGCCTCGATGGTGACGGTGTCCCTGGAGACGGGGCGGGTGTTGGACTCCGGGTTGAGGCCAAGTTCGGACACGCCGACGCATCTTGAGTTGTACCGGGCGTTTTCCGCCGTGGGCGGGGTGGTCCACACCCACAGCCTGCATGCCACGGCGTGGGCCCAGGCGGTGGCGGAGATTCCGGTGCTGGGCACGACGCATGCGGATTATTTCGACGGGGCGGTGCCCTGCACCCGCCTGATGGACGCGGAGGAGATCCGGCATGGGTACGAGGCGAACACCGGCCGGGTGATTGTGGAGCGGTTTCGGGGGATTGAACCGTTGAAGCGACCGGCGGTCCTGGTGGCGAACCACGGACCCTTTGCCTGGGGGGCCACGCCGGAGGAGGCGGTTCATGCGGCGTCGATCCTGGAGTTCCTGGCGCGGCTGGCCTCGGAAACCGTCCGGATTTCGCCCGGCGCGCCGCCGATCGCGGCGGAGTTGCACGAGAAGCATTTCTCGCGGAAACACGGGCCCTCGGCGTATTATGGCCAGCGCCAGCCGCTTCCGCCGCGTCCAGGCCCATGAAGGCTCCGTCGTGTGGGACGACTGGCGGCCGGCCGTTTTCCAACCCTTGAAGCGAAGACTCCGTTCATTCCACGCATCCATGAATTCCCCGAAGAACCCCCAGAAACTCCTGGTATTGGCGGTTGGTGCCGCGCTCGCGTTGACCGGCGGCTGCGGCGGTCGCAAGTACAAGTCGACGAGCCTGCCGAGCGAGCCGTTTGGAACGACGCCCGAAGGCGCGCCGGTGGAGTTGTACACACTGCGCAATGTGAGCGGCGTCGAGGCGAAGATCTCGAATTATGGCGGCATTGTGGTGTCGCTGAAGGTTCCCGACCGGAACGGGCACTATGGGGATGTGGTGCTGGGGTACGACAAGCTGGCCGGGTATCTGAAGGAGACGCCGTATTTCGGATGTCTGGTGGGGCGGTATGGCAACCGGATCGCACGGGGTCGATTCACCCTGGAGGGCGAGACCTACACCCTGGCCACGAACAATTATCCGAACACGTTGCATGGCGGGTTGAAGGGATTCGACAAGGTGGTCTGGACGGCTTCGGCGCACACCTCGAAGGAGGGGCCGGTGCTGGAGCTCACTTACATGAGCAAGGACGGCGAGGAGGGGTATCCCGGCAATCTCACGGTGAAGGCGGTGTACACCCTGACCCGGGACAACGCGTTGCGGCTGGATTACACGGCGACGACGGACAAGGCGACGGTGCTGAATCTCACCCAGCACTCGTATTTCAATCTGGCGGGCAAGGGGGACATTCTCGGGCACGTGGTGGAGATGCCGGCGGATCGGTTCACGCCGGTGGACAGCACCCTGATTCCGACCGGGGAATTGAAGTCCGTGGAGGGGACCCCGTTCGACTTCCGCAAGCCCACCGCCATCGGCGCGCGCATCGGTCAGGACGATGAGCAGCTGAAATTCGGGGGTGGCTATGATCACAACTGGGTTTTCCCCAAGAGTTCGGGCCACCTCAGCCGGTTGGCGAAGGTCACGGAACCGGCCTCCGGCCGGGTGCTGGAGGTGTTGTCGACCGAGCCCGGGCTTCAGTTCTACACGGGTAATTTCCTGGACGGAAAAATCACCGGCAAGGGGGGGTGGAATTACAAATACCGGAATGGCTTCTGCATGGAGCCGCAGCATTTTCCGGACTCCCCCAACCAGCCGAATTTCCCCTCCACCGTGCTGCGCCCGGGCCAGACCTTCCACAGCACCATCCTCTACAAGTTCTCGACGGAGTAAGCCTCGTTGGACGAGGGCTGGGGTTTGGCGAATTTCGCCATCGCACTGAAGTCGCGGAGCGACGGGACGATGGTAGCGAGGGGCTTCAGCCCCTCGATCGATGCGAATTTCGGGTGCGTCGCGGCGCGACGCGACGCCTGAAACGTTTAGCTGACGTATCTCTACGAATCCCTCGATTCGTATACGCCTCCCTACCGTTGGTACGTCGCTCCGCGACGCCAACCTAAAAACCCATGCAAACCGTGGGCGTTGCCCACGGCTACCATCCTCCTGTCGCTCCGCGACGCCTGAAAATAGCCAAACTCCAGTGCGTCGCTCCGCGACGCCCATCAAAAAAACCACGCAAACCGTGGGCGTTGCCCACGGCTACCCTCCTTCGGTCGCTCCGCGACGACTGAAAATGGCCAAAATTCTGGCCTCGTTCCATGAGGCCAGGTCGGAGGTTTGTTCATTCGATCCTCCGCGGTTGTCCATGGGTGAGTCGCAATGATTTCGCGACCATCCGTCGATCCCTTCGCGGTCCGATCGCGATTACTTTGCTACGGCCAGTCCGACGAAGTTGCGGAGCAGGGCCAGCCCGACGTCCTGGCTTTTCTCCGGGTGGAACTGGGTGGCGTAGACATTTTCCCGCCACACCGAGGAGGCGAAGCGTCCGCCGTACTGGGTCCAGGAGGCGACGACCGAGGGATCCTCGGGTCGCGGGAAGAAGCTGTGGACGAAGTAGACGTAGCTGCCGTCGGGGATGCCCCGGTAAAGCGGGCAATCGGCGCGGGCGATCTCCAGGCGGTTCCAGCCGATCTGCGGCACCTTGAGGCCGGGGCTGGACGGGAAGCGCACGACGGGTCCGCGGAAGACCCCGAGGCCGGCGGCGCAGGAGTTGAACTCCTCGCTGCGGTCGAAGAGGGCCTGGTAACCCACGCAGATTCCGAGAAACGGTTTTCCGGAGTCGATGAAGGCCCGGGTGGCCTCCAGCAGGTTCTGCCGGCGCAGGGCATGAACGCAGTCGTCGAAGGCCCCGACGCCCGGAAGGACGACGGCCTCGGCGTCGGCGAGTTCATGGCCTTCGGTGGCGATGCGGACCTGGGCGCCCACTTTGAGGAGTGCCTTGTGGACGCTGCGAAGGTTGCCGGAGCCGTAATCGATCAGTGCGATCACGGGGCGAGTCTGCGGGCAGAGACGGGCGGTGGCAATGCGCCTCCGTCCTTGCTGATCTCCAGGCAACGAACCTTGGGAAGAGGGCGGGGTCGCGGGTGGATTGGGATTGGGATTGGGGTTGGGGTTGGGATTGGGATTGGGCTTTCTTGACCTGAGCGGGGACGTAGATTTCGCGGCGTTGAAGCCGGTAACGTTGATCCTTGAGCGGTTGGCCCGGAACGAACCGGCCGCCTCCGCCGAGTTGCTTCCGCTGGTTTACGACGAGTTGCGGCGGTTGGCGGCGTTTCGGATGTCGCAGGACGCCCCAGGACAGACCCTTCAACCGACGGCGCTTGTCCATGAGGCCTATATGCGTTTGGTCGATGTTCCTGAACCACAGGTGTGGGACGGGCGTGGCCACTTCTTTGCGGCGGCGGCCGAGGCCATGCGCCGGATCCTGGTTGAAAACGCCCGGCGCAAGAGCCGACTCAAGCGCGGCGGGGATTTGGCCCGTGTTCCCCTGGATGGCCTCGATGTGGCGTCCGCCGCCGGGGACGAGCAGGTGCTGGCTGTGAGTGAGTCCCTGGACCGGTTGGCGGCGCACGACCCCGAGGCGGCTGAACTCATCAAGCTCCGCTTCTTCGTGGGACTGCCCAACATCGAGGCGGCGGCCCTGTTGAAGATTCCCGAGCGCACCGCCAAGCGTCGGTGGGCTTATGCACGGGCCTGGCTGCTTGAGGACATGCGACGCGCGTGAGCCCGAAATCGTGTGGCCCAAACCGCCGTTGGATGGCGCATGATTCCTGAATGGAGACGCCCAGGCCATCCGCTGGTGATCCTTCCCGGGAGCGCGCGCTGTTTGAGGCGGCCCTCGACCTGGAGGGTGCTGCTCGTGCCGCTTTTCTGGAAGCGAACTGCGGCGCGGACGCGGTCCTGAGGGGCCGGATCGAGGCGCTGCTGACGGTCGCCGAGGGCGAGGACGACATCCTGCCGGGTGTCCCGGCGGCGTCTGGGAACCCCGCCGCAACTCCCCATGCAACGATTCTCGAACGTCCTGGGATGACCATCGACCGGTACGCCCTGTTGGAGGAGATCGGGGAAGGGGGGTGCGGGGTGGTGTACCTGGCGGAGCAGCGGGAACCTGTCCG